>CAILJQ010000246.1 GCA_903834625.1 uncultured Bacteroidota bacterium | reverse complement strand
GGTTGAATTTTTTGTAAAAAGTTGAATCCATGTAATCCTCCTCGTCGAGCAGTGGATACAAATATTCATCAACCTGAATCTGATAAAGTTTTTCCAGGTCAGATCATTCGTATTCCTGTAAATGAAAGCAAATATGGTGATGTGCCCGTTACTCCTTTTGTTGCTTTAACCGACTCTAAATTACCTTTAGCCAAATCACTGCCTGCACCTACTCCCTTAAATGGGAAAAGTTCAGCTCCTAGTCAGGAACCTGAACCACCCGTTGAAGCAAAAATTGAGGTACCAGATAGTAAATTAGCAGAGGTAAAGAATGCAGAGGTTCCACCAGTAGCAGCCCCAACAGCTGCAGCAAATACAAGCCAAGAGAACCCTGCAACAGCTGAAAAGAAATTTCAGGTATATGTAGTAGTAACTCCACAAACAGTGCAACATTTGTCTGAGAGTTTTGCTGTTGATGCCAATGAAGTTATTGCTTTAAATAATCTCAAAAATTACAATTTAAAGGAAGGTCAGAAAGTTAAAATCCCTGTTTCACATGCACCTGCAGAAGAGTCAAAACCAGTTGTGGTTGCAAGCGCTCCTGTTATTCAACCCAAGGTAGAGGAGGCTCCAAAATCGGCACCAGTAGTTGCAGCGGCACCTCCTAAATTACCAACAGAAACAGCACCGCGACCATCGCCATTGCCTCAAATTGCCAAGGTTGAGCCTAAATCTGAACCTAAAATTGAACCAAAAGAAGAGCCAAAACCAGAACCAAAAGTAATTGCGAAAGCAGAGCCTAAGCCTGCTCAAACGCCACCAGTGGTAGTTGCCCAACAAGATGCACCAGTAAAACCGAAACCTAGTCCGCTTGCCGCCAGAACAATGCAAGTAGCTTCAAAAGAATCGGAGGCACAAGAGGATGCAGATTCGGCAATGATGGCGGTTATTAAACGTGAAAGAAAAGCAAAGATTATGGCTTTAGATAGTACCTATATTGTTCCTGAAGGCGTAACTTATAAAGTATTTGATTACAAGAAAACCGATTACCAATTTGATGTATTTACCTTACAAATGGCTGAGGAAAATGCCATTGATGTAAATACGGTGAATCAAAGAAAAGGTGTAGGTGATAAGAACTTTACCCATGTGGTGAAGCGTGGTGAAACCATTCAAGGCATTGCCAAGAAATATAGAATTTCTGCCACAGATATTATTAATTGGAATGGTCTACTTACTTATAGAGTAAGGGAGGGCATGGAGTTGGTGGTTAACTCTCAACGTGCAGATATTTCTCCATACGAGCGCACCATGATTAAACCTGCTGCTGCCACTAACGTTGAACCACAAGCACGCTGGAAAACAGCTAAAGGATTGTGTAGGTATGATTTTAAAAAGCAAGCCAAAGGTGTTTATATGAATGGCGTGGAGAAAGGAAAGTTCATTTACATTATCCATGCTGAAAATTTCCAAGAACATTTTGCCCGTGTTTTAGGACCATTGCCCAAAAATACACCTGAAGGTGTAGTGTTAATTATTGATCGTGAAACGGCCAGGGCCTTAGATACCGATTTGAGCTTGTTTAAAGTAGAGATATACTACAGTGTGTTTACTGAGGGAGTATCTTCTAATAAATAATAATCTTTTGTTAGCTGCAGATTCTATTCGTTCACATGTAGCCAAAGCACCTGACTCCAACGCTTTGTTTAGCATTTTAATTCCTACATGGAACAACTTACCTTATTTGGAATTTTGTATTCAAAGTATTTTGAAAAATAGTAGGTACGTGCATGAAATACTTATCCATGTAAACGAAGGCCTAGATGGAACTTTGGATTGGGTTAAAGCAAATGAATTTACCTATACGCACTCTGTTGAAAATGTAGGAGTTTGTCATGCCTTAAATAGCTTAGCAGAGTTATCTCATACCAATTACATTCTTTATTTAAATGATGATATGTATGTGGGCAAGGATTGGGATTATTACCTATACGAGGAAGTGAAAAAGCGTGGCGACAACTTATTCTATTTCTCGGGAACCATGGTAGAATATGAAGATACAGGCAACAAGGCAGTTTTATCTCCTTTTGATTTTGGGCGGACAGTGGGAGATTTTAACCAAAAAGCATTTGATGAATTTGTGCAACAAAACACACATGCCAATTGGTTTGGTAGTTGTTGGCCGCCAAGTTTGGTTCATAAACAATTATGGGATGATATAGGAGGGTACGACATCCAATATACTCCAGGATTTTACTCAGACCCCGATTTTGCCATGAGCCTTTGGCATTATGGAGTGCGTGATTTTAGAGGTATTGGCAAATCTTTGGTATATCACTTTAAATGTAAATCAACAGGTAGGGTAGTGCGCAACGATGGAAGAAAAACCTTTGCACAAAAATGGGGCGTTACCTCTTCGTTTTTATATAAATACGTTCTTAAAATGGGCCACAAAGCAACTTCCCAGTCTCTTAAGTATCCAACTGGAATTTCATTTTGGATAGCAAAAACAAAAGCCAAATTAATTGTTTGGGGACTAAAGTAAATCGAGTAAATTTTGCGTACCAATATTTCCTCTTACGGTATAACCTTCACCATACTTTACGCCAATTCTTCTACCAAATTCTAATGCCCTGCCCTGCAACATTTCAAGGAATTCGGGAGTTGCAATAGGTGTGACAGGTTCAACAGAGTTAGGATCAAAGAACTGTGATTGGTAAGCCATTATGCTTTTCATTTTGGTGTCCCAGAAAGGGGTAATATCAAAAATAATATCAGGATCGCTTAACCTATCTTGAATATAGTGGTACACCTTTTTTGGTCGCCAAGCTTTCTGTGATTCACCCTTCTGACTTGTTTCAATTTTGCTTAAACCAGATAAGAAGCAAGCATCATGCACCAAATCTCCAGCCCTTCCATGATCTATATGTCGGTCGCTTTCTGCATTGGCCAAAACAATTTCTGGCTGGTATTTGCGAATGGTCTCAATTACCTTTAAAAGATGTTTTTCGTCTTTTACAAAAAAGCCATCTCTAAATTGCAAGTTCTCTCTTGTGTGAATTCCTAGTATTTCAGTTGCTGCTGCCGATTCTTTGTCGCGGGTATCAGCTGAACCTCTTGTTCCAAGTTCACCTCTCGTTAAATCTACAATTGCTACCTTTTTGCCTAGAGCAATATGTGCTAAAATTGTGCCGCTGCAGGCCAATTCAGCATCATCGGGGTGTGCTGCAAAAACTAAAATATCCACTTTCATTGCGCAATAATAACCAAAATCAATAAACTAAAATTAGATAAATAAACTCAACTTACTTGTCTGAACTTAACTTTCATAATTCACCACAATGTCTTCAATCTTTTTTACGTGCTCGTCTTTTTTCTCTTTTCTAAGTGATTTTGCACTTTCAGTAAAATAATGGTGGTTGCTTAAAAATTTCAATTGCAGGCGATTCCAATCTTTTTCATCGGTAAGTATGCCGTATATTTCTAACTCTTTGTACAGGTTATAACCAATGTCCCAAAAATCGTCCCTACCAAGGTAATCTAAGTCGGCATCACATATAATTTGCTCCAATAATGTTTCAGGATTCTGAGGGATTTTTGTGGCCATGATCATTCCACAAATCAATTCAATCTCCTCAGCATTATAGCCAAATTGAGGCAAAGATTCACTGGCTATGCCACATCCCAACTCTTCGTGGTTTTTACTCTGAATGGTAAACCCAGCATCATGATATAACACTGCAGTTTTTAGCAAGGTTGTTTCATAGTCGGATAATTTTTCCATTTCCGCATACCTAATAGATGCTTGCAATACATCCATCACATGATTATAACTATGGTAGTATAGGTTTTTGGGCAACTCCTTTTTAAGCTTTGCTAATATGTATTCCTCTGAAGATGTGAAGTCCATAGGTTAGGATGTTTTTAATAGTTTATAAAATTGAAATATACAATGTGTAGTTGATGTGGGATAAATAATTAACCATTACAACAAATTACAGGAATGCCTTGCTCGTTCATTATAAAATTTTCTTTGTCGGCTTCATTCATAAAAGGATCTCTTTCAGGTACAGTTGCCAAAAGCGTAATCAATTGAATTTGATTTCTTTTACAATAATCTAAGGTTTGTTTGGCATAGCCAGCAGAGAAAAATAAAACATCTTCTTCAACTACCTCGTATTTTACTCCGGCGTTTTCAAAATGATTAACGGCATTTCTGATATTGGCTAATTTACGCTCTTCATCGCCCAATGAGGGTTTATTGATATAATAAATGTGCACTGTTGCACCATATAATTGTGCAATTTTAGTGGCTTCCTCCATTTTAAGTTCAAACTTCTCATGTTCGCTAATTGGGAAGATGATTTTTTGAATTTGGTTGAATTGAACTGAATTGTTTTCTTGAAATACGATGCTAGGGTATGGAATGGATTGAACCAATTTTACGATAAATGCGCCAAATAAAGTTTGAACAATCCCTTTTACACCATGTGTGCAAATGAATACATAATTGGGATTAAATGTAAACAGCACCCTTTTAGACTCGGCAAACAGATCACCAACACCAACAGCAATGTCAATTGCTACTTGATTGGTATTACTTGCTTGCACAAATTCACTTAATTTTTGGGCTACTTCAGCTTTTTTATCTTCATCTGCCACAATGTTGATGGCTAATATTTTTCCTTGCTTGGCTGAACACAACAAAAGGGCCTGTTGTAAGGCAACTTTTGAACCGTCACTAAAGTCTATAAATACTGCTATTTTCATATGATTAAAATGCTTTTGGATTGGGGTTTTTAATGATTATCGAATATACTATTTAATTTTAAAATGTGATGAATACTGCTTGTTTAGGCTATTTTGTTTCAACGTAATACATATCTATTGCTCCTTTGTTTTTTGCTTCAATTGCGCCTCGATGAACACATGTAAATTGACTCTTAACCAATTGGTATGTGGGACCACTTATGTTAATTTTTCCTGGTTCACAATTTTGTTCCATCCTTGCAGCCGTGTTTACCGTATCTCCCCATATGTCGTACGCAAACTTTTTAACGCCAACAATTCCAGCAATCACCGATCCCGAGTTAATTCCCATTCGTATTTCAAAATAAGGCTTATTAGCGGCTTTACGGTCTATTTGGTATTGACGTATAAACTTATGTATATCTATTGCGGCCTGAACCGATTTGACAGCGTGTTTGCTGTCTTTATTAGGCATTCCGCCAACAGCCATATAAGCATCTCCAATTGTTTTGATTTTTTCTAATTGATTTTTTTCAATTATTTCATCAAAAGCTTTAAAGCAATAATGTATTTCTTCAACCAGTTCTTTCGGACTAAGTCGTTCTGAAATAGACGTAAAACCTACAAAGTCGGTAAAGAGTACTGAAACATCATCAAATTGTTTGGCTTCTAAACTTCCCGTTCTCTTTAATTCCTCTGCCACTTCAAGTGGTAAAATGTTTAACAATAAGTTATCTGATTTCGTCTTTTCTTCCGTTAACTCTTTGGTGCGTTCATTTACTTTTATTTCTAATTCTCTATTTTTAGAGATCAACCTTCTTTGGTTTAGGAATAACAAAAAATAGATGAATAAGCAGAAAACAATAATATAAACCAAAAAGGCCATGGCACTTAAATACCAAGGTGATTTGATATAAAATTTGAATGACCCCAATGTTTCCTTTCCAAAAGAATCTTTAGCTTTTACGTGCAAAGTGTAAGTGCCACCACTTAGTCCTTGTAAACTAACAGAAGCACTTTTTTGCCATTCACTCCAACCAGCATTTATGCCCTCAATTTGATAGCTAAACCATTGTTGTTCGGGATTTACCAATGAGTTTAGGCCAAATTCAATTTGTATAGGTAAAGCTTCAAAATCTATTTCTGGTGTATACAATTGCTGCTCACTAATTGAGCCATTTTCTTCGGTAAAAAATCCGGCAAAACCTAAGTTTCCTTTGCCATATACAAGTTGGTTGAAGCTAAATTTAGGTGCTTCATTGGGTAACACGCCATCCTTGATATAATATATTTGGTCGTCGCTTGCTAACCAATACTCTTGGTTCAATCTAATTGCAGCAGATATTTTACCACCTGCGCAATAAATAATTGATTGTGGCTTCAGTTGCCTGTTATCAAATACCTTCATGCCCTCATCTGTATACAAAATACCATTGGTTTCAAACATCGTTTCCTTGTTTTTGATATTTTGTAACAAAGTGTTTTCTCCGGCATCTTCAATTATTTCATTAGCTTGTTTATTGTATAGGTAGAGTTTATTATTTTGTTGTATATAAATTTTTCCATCCCATAACCTTAGGTTCACTTTGCCTTCAACTAAACTAGAATCTGTGAAACTTGCTGGGTTATTGCTCAATTGCACCAAGCCGCGCTGATAGGTTCCAACCCATTTAATTCCATGCTCATCTTCTAAAAGGGATGTGGCTAATCCGGGGACTTCTTTGAGAAGACTTGTTTCATTATTGGAAAATACTTTCCATGTACCGGTTTCACCTAAAGCATATAAACTATTTGAAATATTTCCCATTTGCAAATGCATTAGGGTTTCACCGGGTAATAATATCTTTACTTGATTGTTTTGGTAGGCATATAACCCATCTGTTGATGCAATGTAAATTTGATTGTTTGCTGAAGTTAGGTCCCAGCACTCGGCATTTATTCCATCTATTTTTTCAAGTTTACTTCTTTTCCTTGCTTGTGTTTTATAAAGTCCAGCAGTTGTGCTTATATACAACGTTTCTTCTTGCAACAACACATCAGTTATATTTCCACTAATGCCCGATAATTCTATTGAATTTATGGGTAAACTAAGAAGGGTATGGGTTAAGCCCTTGCTGTGTGCCGACCAAACATTACCCTCCTTATCTGTATACACCATATACATTTCTTTAGAGGGTAACTGAACTTTTTCAGTGGCGTTTTGCTTTGTAAAATACCTAGTTACACCTTCATTTATGTATGCTATTAGCAAATTGTCATTGGGAAGGCAACACATAGAAATGGCTCCATTTCCATTTAGTTGTGGGTTTTTAACTAATTGGTTTTGGTTCAGGGTAAATACATTTCCTTTGCTCCCGCAAACATATAATTGAGACTTATTTTTAGCTACAGAAGAAAGATAGTTCTTAGCCAATTGTTCGCCACCAGCAATGATATTTATTTTACCTCTTTCAAAGGTTCCAAGACCATTATCTTCTGTGTTGATATAAAGTTTTCCTTGGTGAGTAAAAGCTCCATTGCTATTACCAATTTCAAATATTTTGCTGCTAAAATTGTTTTCATTTTTTTCTATCTGAACCAATTGATTGGCCATGTAAAAATAAATACTATTACCAATTAAAAAGACTTGTTCATTACCTCCTGTTTGTTGGTTTTTGGCAGGCAATTGCTTTCTTAAACTTGTATAAGTATAATTACCATTTGGTGTAAATTGGATCACACCAAAATCACCTAAACAGGCTACATAAATTTCTGCATGTTTGCCAAAACATAAATGTCTTACAGGGTTTGGTGTTTTAAAGGTTGTCCAATGGTGCCCATCAAATCTTACCACTCCTTGGTTATTGGCAAAATATATTCTCCCATATATATCCTCTGCAGCGTCCCACATATAAGGGTGGGCATTAAATTGTTTTTGATTGTATTGAATACTCAATGGTTCTTGAGCCCTAACCACTAGGCATAATAAAAATCCAATTAGCAACAAACTCAAATTTTTCATACAATTAATTTAGTTGTGCATCATACAGAATAGAGAAATAGAAAATAGCTCCAACCGTTGGGGAACCTAGGGCTTGTATATACCTGTTGTTGGTAATATTTGTTCCTCCCAATTTAAACAATAACTTTTGTTTGGGTAACATGTAGTTTAGGTTCATGTCTATGTAATAGTATGCATTTACCAAACCCGAGCGAGAGTATTCCTTAAAGAAATAAGATTCTACCCATTGATAATTGCTGCCAATACCAATGCCTTTATATAAATTGAGTGCCCTAAAACCAAGGTTAATTTTATTCCGGGGGGTATTAAATCCAGTAACAAAACTCTGACTATAATCATTGGCATTCAGCAGTGTGTTGATGTTGTAATTTCCAAATAATGTCCAGTTTTTATTGAGGTAATAATTGGCCGAAATAGAAAAGCCAAATGAGTTTAAAGGCGATTCAGAGTTGATGGCCCTTCTGTAAACCATTGTGGCTTGTTTGTTCTTTAAATATTGGGCATTTAAGGTGTCTAATTGGTTCTTTGGACCTATGTATTGCTCAGAGTTGATAAGGTTTCTGAATGAAATGAGGTAAAAGTTAATATCTGTTTCAAGCTTGTTTGACAAGAAGGTTCTCCAACCCAATTCTACAGTTCGCAATTCTTCTGGTTTAATATCTTTTAAAACGGGGCGAACCAATTTGCTTGAATCGCCAGTATATAAATACTCATTCACAGAATACATGGTATACAAGTTGGCCTTGGGAGCACTATTGGTAGGAGTAAATATCAAATTTAAGTTTTTAGCATCTTGTAGGAAGCCACCAAAAGTTATTACACCAGGAATGTTCATATAGAAAAATTGATCCATAAGAGTTGGACTTCTAAAGCCAATTTGACCAGATAGCCTAAAGCTATGTTGCCTCTTATCTCCAGCTATGTATACTACAGAAACCCTCGGACTGAACCTAGGGTCGAACCTTTGCAAATAATCTATTCTACCCGAGGCTTGCAGTTGCAAACGTTCATGGTATAACTTTTTGCCTGCCTGAATAAAACAACCCACTTCATTTGAGAGTACACTTTTTGTTGCATCATTAAACACACTACCATAGCTAATAGGCGTATGCAATCTGTAATTGGCACCGGCAATTATACTTATGCTTTTAATGTATGGGGCAAAATCATAAATAAATTCTGCATACCATGTTTTTGAATGGCTAATGAGGCCTCCACCTCCTTTGTTAAAGGTGGTTGTTCTTACATTTCTATACACACTGTCGAAGGCTGCCGTTCCTGGCATTAACCTGCCTCCGCCTAATAACAAATGGGCAATATCTGGGTATGAAACTTTAATGGAATCATATAATGCTCTGTTGTCTGAATCGGCAAATCTTCTAGCCACTTCATCACTTCCTGATGCCAAGGTGTCTTTTAAGCCAATAAATTTGGCCATATCATTGTATTTTCCAGAATACACCAAAGCGTATTGCATGAACCAATTTTCATCTGATTTAGCGGCCCTATTTATGTTTATTGCTGCCAAACTTATATCGAATGTTTCGCCAATATTTTCAAAATTGGCATACGCCCGCAAGGCATAGTTTTTCCCTTTTATCTCTACTTTATGTTGTTGCAATAGGAAGTCCTTTACTTGCGCTCTATTAGCAATTTGAAAGGTGCTGCTACCTGTGCTAAACCTTGAGGTAAAAGATAGCTCTGTGCTTGAATTTATCTTATAAGCAAAGCCAATATCTGTTTTAAAACTGTAAGGCTTATATTCAAATAGCTCTGTTTCTTTGTACCCTGTGCGAGCAATTTTAAGTGGACCTTTGGGTAAGAGAGGAATTTTAACTCCCAATATATCAACAGTTGAAGTGGTATCAATTATGCCGGCAACTTCATCTCCAGCAGTGCTCACCCCATCGTACCCGGGGTTTCCAATACCTGGTTTATAGCCATAATTGGTATTGTTATCACTCAAACGATAATCTGCCACATCTTGGTAATCTGTTCCCTGCCAATCATTGGCTTTTTGGTAACCAACGGTAATTTTTGCTGCAAATTTTGGGGTGATAATTTTAGCAAACCTAAAAGCAAAATCTTGAACCAACCCTGGCGCATGGTCAATACCGTCTACATGGTTTACACCTGTTTTTAAATTCACGCTTAATCCTGGGTACAAAAATGGACTCTTAGCAGAAATATTCACTAATCCATTTATGGCATTGGGTCCGTACAGAGCAGAATTGGCTCCAGGTATAAGTTCTGCGCGCTCTACGTCCATGTCGATAGGACCATTTAACAAACCCGCAGAAAGGTTAAAACCTGGCATGGATAAATCCATATTATCATATCGTTGAATAAAACGCGTATTGTAACTAGAGTTGAACCCACGTGTATTAATGGCCTTAAAGTTAAAGGAGGTTGTAATTACATTTACACTTGTTAGCATGGCCATTCGCTCATAAAGGTTGAGTGAGCTATTGTACTGTAGTTCCTTAGCAGAAAGTGTTTCTACAGTAATAGGACTTTCAAATTTTCTTTCATTTTTGCGAGAGACAGAAATCACAATATCATTGATGGTAAAGAATTTTTCAATCATCAAAAACTTAATGGTCCCTGTAGTTTCATTTACTAAAATGGTATCATTTTGAAATCCGAAGTAGGTGCAAATTATCAAGGGAGAGGCCTTCATATCTATCTTAAGTGTAAAGGCTCCATACTCGTCAGATTGGGCGCCATTAGATGTTCCCATTTGAATAATAGTAGCTAAAGGAAGGGATTCATTTCTCTTTTTATCTTTAACAACTCCTGTAATAACTCTGCTTGTTACAATACTCTTGTTTTGTTCTATGCTGTCTTTTTGTTTTAATTGTTTTTTTGATTTAGTTCTAAAATCTTGCGCATACAGTGAATTTTCACCTAGAAATGGCAAGCACAAAATTAGAATCAATAAGAGGGGGTAGTGTGGCTTCATTTCAGAAACTATTGAACAATGAGCCTTTTCAGAATGATGCTTTCTTGGGCAGTTACCTCAAGGAGAAATATTCCTGTTGGCAACTGTAAATCTATGAAATCAGATTTGGGATGATTAAGCCTTTTTATTTCCATTCCTTGTATATTCAATACACGAACACATTCAATTTCTTTCCCATTTTTTAATTGCAAACTAATGATACCTTTAGCCGATGGATTCGGAAAAAGATTCAAGGTTGAAGCATCTTCTATGCTTTTCAAACCCAATGTGCCACCTGCAAAGGATAAATCATCAATCAACAACCTCGATCCTTCTTTGGTGGCGTAAATGGTAGCTGCTGAAATGAATATTACTGCCGTATCTGGGGTTCTGGTAGAATCATATATGTTGAGGTTCATGATTTTTTCAGTATAAATTCCTACCGAATCTAACAAATAAGTATAGGCATAAGCCAAGGTATCTCTAAGGTTAGTGGAGGTATTATATTTAGTTAATGCAACCAATACATTAGCAGAGTCATTGTTTCTTCCATTGGTTTTATACCAAAACCTAAATTGGGTAGGCTTTTCAGAAAATGGAAAACCAGGCACCGACTGCGTTTGTGTTTGATTCCCAACAAAAAGAGAGCCTGAGTAATCTGGTACAAAAAAACCATTTGGCTTGGCTTTAATTTTTAAGGTATTCACTTCGCAAGCAAAGGATCCTGAATGTGCGTCAGACGATTTGTAAAGGGTTTGCGGATTGCCAAAAATAATGAGGGCGTTTGTGCTAGGCCAATTGTCAATATGGTACCCAGTCCAGTTCTCAAAACTGCCATTAGGAACTTGTGCATGAAGGTGTAGTGCCCCAAAAAGGGTCATTACACAGAGGGTAAAAAGTGTTTTCATAGTAGGTGCTAGTACCAAATTAAACCTTTTTAAGGCATTAGACCAAAAGTGTTGGATAATTTGCTAAATTTTATTCGGTTCGAACCGAAATATGTTAGGCAAGAGTTGATTGATCAGCTGGCAAAAAGAAACCCTAATACCAAAATGAATGGAATTCAGCTGGCATTAGGGTTACTGGTGGAGGAGAAATACTATATTTTACTTTCCTGTTTCTTTCTTTTTCTTCTCCGAATCTTTAATGAACTCTTTTAACTGCTCAACATTTAAACGCTTGGCAACAATCTTTTTATTTTCATCTAATAAATACAATACTGGCGTGCTGTAAATGTCGTATAACCTTCTAAAATTGGTTTCATTATTCGGATCATACACATTGGTCCATTTTAATTTATGATCTCTTAAATATTTTTGCCATTCTTTAGCATCTGGAGTAAGGCTAACACCAAATACATCTAATACTTTTTTGCCACCATTTTTACCATTTAACTCATCATACAAAGCAGCTAGTTTAGGCATTTCTTCCTTACATTTCCCGCAATTGGCATCCCAAAAAATGAGTAGTGTATAAGATGCTTTGATATTGTGCAAACTTTGATACACATGGTTGGTATCTAACATGGTTAAATTTGGTGCTTTAACCCCAATCAAGCAATTACGCAAGATGTCTGCACGGTCCTTCATTTTAAAGTTCAATGTTTCATCTATCCAAAAGGCTTTTCCTTTGGCATAATAATTATCAACCATGTGCACAAAAACTTTGTCCATTCCCATGTAGGTGCTGGTTTCATAATGGTTGGTAATCCAAAACAAACAATATTTAAAGTTTTCTTTTCCAACCTCAGCCTGTTTTAGAAGGAAGTCGGCCGACTTAATTATACTATCTGGAATTTGTGGGGTAAGCTTTACAATAAATGTTTCGAATTTGTTATGAAATACTGGGGTGCGCACAATGCGTTCGTCTGCCCAATCAAAGTTATCGAAGTAGTGTTTGTAGTAATAATTATATTGAAAGTTTGAATCAATAATTTCACCTTTTTCATTTCTAGGTGCATCTGGTACCTCAATTTCGGTCATCATTTTAAAGATCTTACTCAATAAAGATCCTGGCTGATTTTGCATGATACCTTTTCTGTATTCAAATAGATCGAGGGAAAGTTTCTTGTATTTTTCATTGAGTTTGCGCTCTTCGGCCGTATCTTTTTTGTCTTTGGCTTTTTTCAATTGCTCATCAATAATTGCAGCCTCTTTACCCATTGTGGTGGTATAACGTGTGTAACCAAAAAATACGTCATTCTCTGGTGAGCCTTTAATTTTCATGTTCATGATTACGTTGGCAGAATCTGTTTCTAAAGAAATTTCAGGTTCTGTTACAATAAAATCAAACAAGAGAGATTTCTCGGCTGTAGCAATCAGGTATACTCCGCCTTCCAAAGGTTTTTCGCCTTTAAATACCATTTTCCCTAATTTGTCGGTCACTGCACTGTCGCGCAAATACTGCTTATCACCAAAGTAATATCCCAAATAAAACTTCTTGTTGGGGTAACCTTTTAGGGTGATACTAATGTTGTATGCATCTTTGGCTAAGGCGCCAGATGCAGATAAAACAAGGGTTAAAAGAAATAAAACTGTTTTTCTCATATCTGTGTAATAGTGGCTTTCAGTGCGTGAAATTAACCAAAAACATGCCTTCCTTCAACATCTTAATGGATTTAACATATTTTTAAGTTGATACCAGGTTAGAGATGCAGAGATTGCTTGCTTAGTTGTTTGTAGAAATTGACAAGTATCAGTTTTTTTGTATGGAATTGATTTTTAGTTAGATAAAATTCCGTTTTTATGATATTCATCATTTGATGAGCCTTCACTTGGATATAGCTTTGTTTATGTAATTATAACACTTAAACAACTACTACCATGGAAAGTAAAGCACATTTGAGCGAAGTTCACGCTGAATTAAACAACTGGGTTAAAGAACTCATATTTTATAAAGATGAGGTGAAAGTTTTTCAATCTCGTTTAGAAGAGGTGGTTAGGCAAAACAATCGCACCGACATTCTTGCTGAGGTGGAGCATTTCCAAAACCAGTTCATCCGTCAGCATGAAGTAATTGATACTTTAAAGCATGATTTTAAAAAGGTAGACAACACCATTGCTGCCAATATTCAAAATAACCCTGTGGCTAGTGATCACCGCACCATGGAGTTTCCACCTGAGTTAATAGACCAACATGAAACGTTCCTAAAAATTTATAATGAGCTGAAAGCAGAATTCGAGAAATTTCTCGCGCGCACATACTAAATTTGGAGGCAATGAAATCATTGCCCGAAGCCTTTAAAAAAAATATCCTGTCCCTTTTTCCAGAAGAGGCAGGATATTTTTTTGATGCCATGTCGCAGCCAGCCATTACTTCTATTCGGGTAAATGCAGGTAAACCTATTGCCGCTTTTGAAGCCGAGGAGCAAGTGAAGTGGTGCAGTTCCGGAAGGTATTTGCCAGTAAGGCCATCCTTTATTGAAGA
Organism: uncultured Bacteroidota bacterium; assembly: GCA_903834625.1. Taxonomy (GTDB): domain Bacteria; phylum Bacteroidota; class Bacteroidia; order UKL13-3; family UKL13-3; genus B1. The sequence continues at coordinate 4,513 of CAILJQ010000246.1, read as the reverse complement.
CCCGCTTTTTCACGCGGGGGCCTATTATGTGCAAGAAAGTTCGAGCATGTTTTTACATTACCTCTTGCAGCATATTTTGTCAAAGGATGAATCACTCGTTGCGTTAGATTTATGCGCATCTCCCGGCGGAAAAAGCACCTTAATGTTAGATGCTTTACCTAAAGGATCATTGTTGGTTTCCAACGAAATTATTAAAGGCAGGGTTCCAGCACTTCAGGAAAATATCATGCGATGGGGCAACCCTCACAGTGTGATTAGCAATAATGACCCAAAGTTATTTAAGAAATTAGGTCCGGTATTCGACCTCATTTTGGTGGATGCACCATGCAGTGGAGAAGGTTTGTGGCGTAGAGATCCAGAGGCTATGGATGAATGGAGCGAGGCTGCAGTTGGCTTATGTGCTGGCAGACAGGAGCGTATTCTTACCGATGTATTGCCCTCTTTAAAGCCAGGTGGTGTTTTGATTTATTCTACTTGCACGTTTAATGAGGAAGAAAATGAAGCCATGGTAAGGCATTTGGTTCAGACCGAAGGATTGGAATTAATGCCTTTAGATGTATCAAGCTTACCCATGGTAGAAAGTTTGATGCCAGGTACTTTTAGGTTCTTACCACATAAAGTAAAGGGAGAAGGGTTGTTTATGGCAGCCCTGCATAAACCCGGCGAAATGGCTGGCAAGGTAAATCACCCACGCAGAACAAGTTTGAACTTTGCTCCCAAAAAAATGTTGCCCATGTTGCAATCTTTTACCAAAGAAAGATTTGAGTTAGATTATTTCATTGAGAATGATTTTGTTTTTGCATTCCCTAAGAAGCATATTCCTATTTACGAGGTGCTACGTGCTACATTGTATATACGCCACGCGGGTATTTGCATGGGTAAAATGGATAAGGCTGGGCAACTCATTCCCGACCATTCCCTCGCATTGAGTATATGTTTAAATGACCAGCTACCTTCAATAGAATTAACCAAAGAAGAAGCCTTGCTGTACATGAAAAAAGGCAATTTGGTGCTGAACCAAGTGGTAGACAGTGCTTGGTATTTAGCTTCCTATAAAGGTTTAAAGCTTGGATGGATGAAGGTTTTACCCAATAGAATCAATAATTATTTTCCTGCTGAGTACCGTATTTTAAAAGATATTCAATAGCTGCCTGAATAGTATTACCTTCGCAGCCCAAAGCGGAAAATACACGTATGAAGTTTCACCTCAATCTCCTAAGAGCAGTTAACAATGCCATTTATCAAATTTTTGAAGAGCATAAGTATGCAGATAAAGTATTGGAGCGCATCCTAAAATCTAATAACCTTTGGGGAGCAAGAGACCGCGCCTTTATTGCCGAAAATACTTATGATATGGTGCGTTATTGGAGATTAATTAGGGCTGTTGCCGAGCTAGAAACACATGAGTTAAACGAGAATAATTTATATACTTTATTTGGAACTTGGCAGGTTTTAAAGGGTGTGGCTTTGCCAAGATGGGAAGAGTTCAAGAACGTAGATGAAAAACGCGTTCAACATAACTACAACCAAATGAAAACCCAGCGTAAGTTGCTCCATTCATTGCCAGATTGGTTAGATAATTTAGGGTATTCAGAGTTGGGTAAACAATGGAACAAAGAGGTAGAGGCTTTAAACGAAACTGCTCCCGTGGTAATTAGGGTCAATAACCTTAAAACCAATAAAGCTGATTTGGCTAAAAGTCTTGCCGAAAAAGGTATTTACACCGACCCAGTTTCTGGTTGTAAAGATGCATTGATTCTTAAACAACGTCAGAATTTATTTATCACTCCCGAGTTTAAAGAAGGTTTATTTGAAGTGCAAGATGCCTCTTCCCAATTGGTAGCAGAGTTCTTGCAAATTGAACCAGGAATGCGCATTGTAGATGCTTGTGCTGGTGCGGGTGGTAAAACATTACATATAGCCTCAATTACTGCGAACAAAGGCAGAATTGTGAGTTTAGATACAGAACAATGGAAATTAGATGAGGCCAAGAAACGTGCACGCAGAGCTGGTGTTAGTAATTTAGAAACACGTTTAATAGAAGGTAGCAAAACCATCAAAAAACTGCACAACATGGCCGATAGGTTGTTGTTAGATGTTCCTTGTAGCGGATTAGGTGTTATCAAAAGAAATCCAGATGCAAAATGGAAATTAAGCATGGAGTTCATTGAAAAGATAAAAGGCATGCAAGCCGAAATTATCAGAGAGTACTCCAAAATTGTTAAGCCAGGAGGAAAAATGGTGTATGCTACATGCAGTATTTTGCCTTCAGAAAACCAACAACAAGTGAAATCTTTTTTAGCAGAGTTTCCAGATTTTGCCCTAGAAGAAGAACGTGTGGTATTGCCAAGTGAATCGGGTTTCGACGGATTTTACATGGCACGTATCATTAGAAACGCCTAAATTTTTCGCAAGCTATTTAAGAATAATCTCATCTGCAAAATACATAGATGCAGAACCTGCAGACGCATGTCCTGGTGGCAGTGCTCCGCCGTATTTTACAACCACCCTTACATAATTTGCTTCTAATCCATTTAATGATTTACGAAAGCAATACACCAATGAGCTGTCACTGGTATTGGGTATGTTGTGGGTAATGCTGCCACAATCTGAATAATTAATGCCATCTGTTGAAACAAATAGTTGCAATGCAGAGGGCAATAAAACCCAAGAAGGTGCATTTTGATAAAAGCTCATTTCAAAACTATTGAGTTTTTGCGTGCCCTTTAAGGCCAAGTCAATGCTTAAATCCTTGCCAGCATAACCTTGCCATCTGCCACTTTTTAGGTTTTTTCCATTAGCTGTTCTTCCATCTGTGAGTGCTTGAAATCCGCCACCAGAGTATGCTACATGGTATTTACTGTAGGGAATACTGAGTTTGTTGATGCTTCCTATAGCTTTGTGAAATACAAAGGTGTCCTTGTTTAAACTGCGCATGTGAGCGTTTGTCCAAACAGCGTATTGAAGGTTTACATCACTTTTAACATAAAATGGTTTTGAATACTGCTTAGAGGTTAAGGTAGGTATACTTCCATCGAGGGTATAGGTTATCTTTTCTTGGCATAGTGGCGTTACAAAGCTGTATTTTCTTCCTTTACGCGACCATTCAATTTCTGGTAGAAGTAAGCAATGGTAGGGCAGGTCTTCTATAGAAGTATATAATTGGTTCAAGCGATTTAAGTTCTCATTTAAAAAGAAATTTCTACTTTCTTGCAGATACAAAAAGGTAAAATCAGCACTAATATTTTGTATTTGCGCAAGGAGGGTTTTCCATTCCTCTAATAGTTGGGTCTTATTAAAATTTCCATCTAAGAATTGTTGGTAATGTATACGCAGCAGGTTTTTTCTGCAAATAAATTCACATTCTCTTATGGCAAACAGGAAGTAGTCTCCCGCCTCATTGGGTTCAGTCAATTTACTTAATAAACTATCAGCGCTTTTGTAGGTGGTTAAACACAATTGTAATGTTTGTTGGTTGGCTTTTTCAAAATCTACATTGGTTTGACTAGGATAAATAGGGAAAATTGGATCAAAAAATGAAACATTGCTTAACAAGCCTGTTTGTTTGTTTTGATGAATGAGCGCAAAGTTTTGTTCTAAAGAACTGATTGGGACTTTCCAAAATTGAAGGTCTAAAGCTTCACTAAATTGATGCCAACGTTGGGTAGAAAGTTGTTCATCTACCTTTGGTGTATTCCAACTTAAATCGGCTCCCCATATAAAGCCAGGTGCATTATTACCTCCTAAGGCAAAGCCTCCATCATCCCAACTTGTATTGTATACGCCTTTCGCTCCAAGGGCAAATCCATCTCTAATAAGGTTAAACATATTCACCCGGGCATCATATCTATTTGGGTAAATATTCTGCCAATTGCTAATTCCAGGAGCAACCCAAAACTCAAATCCTGCTTGTGCAATAGGAGTGAGCATTTGTCTGAAACTTGCTCGAGGATCATATGCCCAAGGTATTTGAATTAGGTCTTTAGGAAGAATGGGAATAATCTCAGGGTAATCAGCAACAATATCCGACCACATCAATACTTTTTGTTGGTGTTTTTGCAAGAGGGCATATACCTTTTGAATATGGTAGGCATATAATTTTCCCTTTCCCATTTCTGCAGCCATTTGTTTGCTTAATCCCGTTCCTAAGCCAAAAGTTTCATCTGCATTGATATGGAAATAATCACCTCCATAGGCAGCAACTTGCTCATTATATAAATCTTGCAATAATTCATAAGTGGCTTTATTGGCAGGGGAGAGGATGTGCCCGGCTTCTCCTAATGAACTATACAAAGGGTTCGCCAAAACCTTTTCCATATGTCCAAATGATTGCTGATTGGCAATAAGTGTTACATGGTAAAGGTTCGCATATTTTTTTAAAGCAAGTATTTCTTCAGGTTTCAATCCATCTGCGGGGGCAAGGGTTGGGTGTGAAACATAATTAAAGACATTCTCTGTATATAGACTAAAGTAATTCAGTTTATAGGAGCTATATAACCTTATTTGTTTCTTT
>CAILJQ010000245.1 GCA_903834625.1 uncultured Bacteroidota bacterium | reverse complement strand
TGCAACCGTTAGAGGGGGTGATTGGACCGGTGATTTTGCTGCCGATGCCTTTGATAGTAGCATGGTTTATGAGAATGGTGGCATCAAAAGAAACCTTGTTTCTAATGCATCATCTGGCATAAATGGTAGAGGGGGAATTTACATTGTTCACCCCAACGATAGCAATGTGATGTTTGAATTAGATACCAATGTATGGCGAACCAATAACCTCAGAGCAAATCCATCTTCGGGTGTTAGTTGGACCAAAATAAGTGCCATCCCAGGCAGTCTTTCCACAGGGAATAAATGCGGTGCTTATGCAAAAGCAAGCAGTGGTACTTTATACGTTTATTTCTCTACACAAAAGTTTTATAAATCAGAAAACATCAACGCTGCCTCACCCTTTTTCTCCCAAATTACCAGCTTTCCTTTTAACAGCGGAGAAGCCATCAAACAAATTGAAACTTGTGATATAGATTCCAATTTAGTTTATGTGGTAACTACGCAACAACGTTTATTCAAATCAATGAATAAAGGAAATACTTGGGTAAACATTACCAAAAATCTCCCAGCCAATAACCTCATCAAATTTGAATTGGATCAAAAAGCCAACGACTCATCCATGTATATATGTACAGCTTTTGGCGTATATTACAGAAACAGCAGTTTAGTTAACTGGATCCCTTACTCAACAGGACTGCCATTGGTTGCACAAATTTCTGATATGGAAATTTTGAGCAATGGATCAACCAATGAACGATTGTATATCTCAACCTATGGAAGAGGAATTTGGCAAAGTAATTTGTATAAAAATACAGCCCTGTCTCCTATCTCAGAATTCACGGTTCAATCAAATTCTTCGAGTGCTTGTCCAACAGATTTCATATTGGTTGATCACTCAAGTCAAGCACCCACCTCACGCAAATGGATGATACAACCAACTACAGGTTGGGTTTATTTAAACGGTACCGATTCATTGAGCAATAGAGCAGAAATTAGGTTAAGCGCTGCCGGAACTTATTCCATTTCATTGATGGTAAGTAATGCCAATGGTTCTTCTATTACAAGTAAAATAATTGGGTATACTCCTCTACCTACAGCCAGTTGCTCCACCACAACTACCAATTTATCTGGATATGGAATGGGAATAAAGGCATTTGAATTGAATGCTATTAATAACCCTTCAAGCATTGGTGTGGCCAGTTATACAGACTTTACTTGTAACAATAGTACTAGGGTAAAAGCTGGTACAACATACACCGCATGGATTACAACGGGTACTACCAATGCAGAAAATCAAAAGGTATATATTGATTATAACAACAATGGAATTTTCACCGATGCCAATGAATTGGTAGGAACCATTGGTTCAGGCACTGGAAGAAGAAGTTGCAGTATTGCCATATTAGCCTCCCCTCCTCTTACCAATCAATGGCTGCGCTTGCGAGTTGTGACAAATTTTGGAAGCTCAGCCACCCCACCCTGCGGATTGTTAAGCTATGGTGAAAGTGAAGACTACGCCATTTTTATTGACACACAAGTTCCAAGTCTATCCATTCAAATGCCCAAGCCACAAGTATTCGCACCTTTTGCAGCCAATATAACAGTGAGTGAACCAACAAGTGTTTTGAACTCAAATGCCATCACACTTACCAATGGCATCAAAGGAACCTTTACCCAAACTGCACCAAATGCTTATTCTTTAATTATTCATCCAGTAAATGCGGGTAAAATATCTCTTCAAATTGCAGCCAATGCAGTACTCGATTTAGCTGGCAATGGCAACCCAATAACCCTCGATTCAACTACCTACTCCTTACCTGCTATTGAAACTAGCGTAAGCAGTGCGAGCTTAAATTTTGGTCCAAACGAAACCGACACCTTTTATTCACCAGCAGGAAAAATCATGGCCGTATTAACCAACAACAGTTCATACAATTACGGACAAACCACGGTAAGTATAGACAATGCAGGTGTTGGGGCTATTAATTTTGGAAGCAATACCACTGCTAACAAAAGAATAGCCAGTAAAACTTACACTGTAACACCCAGCAACAACAATCCAACTGGATCTTACCAAATAAAGTTATTTTATACTGCGACAGAATTAAATGGTTGGAAGAGCATTACTGGTCAGCAATTTTCAAATGCCAACATCCTTAAAACGCCCAACAATATTGCCAGTGGAACCATTGCCAACGGAGTGTATGGAACAGGCACCAGTTATGCGGTATATCCTGGCACGCAAGACTCTGTTATTACTTCTACCTTCAGCACAGGGTTTAGTGGATTTGCCATAGGTGCAAATACCATTGTATTACCGGTTCAATACCTCAATTTTGAAGCCCAAAAATATAATAACTATGTATTGCTAACATGGAGCACAGGAAGTGAATTAAATAACAAACATTTCATTGTTGAACGCTCTTTTAATAACAAAGATTGGACAAGCATAGGTATGGTAAAAGGCAAAGGAACTACCACACTCAAAAGTTCTTACCAATATGAAGATAGACAATTGAATTTAAGTGGCGGTGAGTATAGGTTTATTTATTACCGTTTGAACCAAGTAGATTGGGATGGTAAATCAAGTTATTCTGTGAGTAGGATCATTGAATTGGAAGATGCCATTACACCTATCAAAGTATACCCTCAACCCACAAAAGGTGATGTGTATATTGATGCGCCAAACAACAAAGGCTTACGTTTTGCATTAATAGACAATTCGGGTAAATCTATTTTAAAAGGAAGCAGCATTTTACCCTTAACTCAAATCGACCTTCGCATGGTACCTGCAGGTATTTATTACTTACAAGTAAGTGCAAGTCTTGAAAAAGCACAAACGTTCAAAGTAATTAAAATAGAGTAATTTCTATTCAGACTCGTACCCAAATTCCTTGAGTGTTCTTGAGTTATCTCTCCAATCTTCTTTCACCTTAACAAAGGTTTGCAAAAAGATTTTTTTCTTGAAGAACTGCTCTAATTCTCGTCTTGAGGCAATTCCCACATTTTTAATGGCTGAACCGCCTTTGCCTATAAGGATTTGCTTTTGTGAATCACGCAATACATAAATTACTGCGTGTATATGAATTATTTTAGGTTCTTCTTTAAAGCTTTCAATTTCTACCTGAACACTATATGGAATTTCTTCTTTGTAGCGAACCATAATCTTTTCACGAATTATTTCAGATGCCACAAAACGTTCGCTTCTATCTGTTAATTGATCTTGGTCGTAATAAGGTGCACCTTGAGGCAGGTAACTCAAAATACTTTTAAGCAAGGCATCAATGTTAAATTTGTTAAGCGCTGAAACTGGAATGATTTCCTTGAATAAATTCATGTCTTTCCAAAAATTGACTTTAGCCATCAGTTGGTCCTGGGTTACGCCATCAATTTTATTTAACAAGCAAATCATGGGAGTTTGAATCATTTTCAACTTTTCAAACAACTCCTCCTCCTCATTGCGTTCGTCAAAATCAGCCATAAAAACTACCAAATCAGAATCTTGCAAACTTTCATTCACAAACTTCATCATATTTCCCTGCAGTTTATATTTAGGATTGATGATTCCTGGGGTATCAGAAAACACAATCTGATATTCGGGTGCATTAAGAATTCCCTTGATTCTGTGCCTAGTTGTTTGGGCTTTTTGACTAATAATAGAGAGCTTTTCGCCCAACAATGCGTTGAGTAAGGTAGACTTACCCACGTTGGGTTTACCTATAATAGACACAAAACCAGCTTGAAATGACATTTATTGCATAATTAATTTGCACAGCAAAGAAACAATAATATCTTTGCAGTCCCAAAAAGATAGAGAATATCTTCTTGCAACGTTCTAACAAGTATTTCGAATACCAAAAATATATCGCGGAGTGGATCCGCTGGTGAGCGGATCGTTGGGCTCATATCCGCTAGTTAGCGGACGTAGGTTCGAGTTAAAAGAGAAAAGTAGTTCGTGAGAACTTTGAAAATATACCGCGGAGTGGATCCGCTGGTGAGCGGATCGTTGGGCTCATATCCGCTAGTTA
>CAILJQ010000244.1 GCA_903834625.1 uncultured Bacteroidota bacterium | reverse complement strand
TTAAACAAATCAAAACCGCCGCCTCCACCAGCAGACTGGCTAGATTTACTCGGTTGTGCTTGCGCAGGTGCATTGGGATCGGGGAACAAACGCCTGAGCAAGGTTTTAAACTCCAATTCAGCAAACAATTTTTCAGTTGCTTCTTTGTCGGGTTCTTCCAACAACAAAGCGCGTTCATCAAAATCTATCGGCACATTGATATCAATGGTAGCCAAACGTTTTGAAAGAAAGGCTTGCTCTCGGTTATTCTCTACATTCTCTTTTTGTTTGCCCTTTAGCTCGTGGGTATGTTCATACAAGCCCTCCATAGAGCCATATTTCTGCACCAATAACTTGGCTGTTTTTTCGCCCACGCCTGGCACTCCCGGAATATTATCTACCGCATCGCCCCATAAACCTAAAATGTCTATTACTTGCTGCACATCTGTTATCTCCCACTTCTTCAGCACTTCGGGCACACCCATTATTTCAATATCATTGCCCAATCTGGCAGGTTTGTAGATATAAATATTTTCTTCTACCAATTGCGCAAAGTCTTTATCGGGCGTCATCATGTATACGGTAAAGCCTTCTTGTTTAGCTTTTTTGGCAAGGGTACCAATAATATCATCTGCCTCAAAACCCGGACGAATCAACAAAGGTATTTTGAGGGCCTCGGTTACCTGCATGATATAAGGCAGGGCCTGAGAAATTCCTTCAGGCATTTCTTCTCTATGGGCTTTGTATGCCTCAAACTCTATATGCCTAGCTGTAGGTTCAGAGGTATCAAAACTCACCCCAATATGGGTAGGTTTTTCGCGCTTCAACAAATCGAGGATGGTAGTTACGTATCCAAAAACAGCAGAAGTATTAAAACCATAACTTGTTACCCTTGGGTTTTGGCTGAACGCAAAATATGCGCGGTATACCAATGCCATTCCATCCAATAAGAATAATTTCTTTTCGCTCATGTGCGCAAGATAAGAAACTGGCGCATAAAAAAAGGCCGCCGAAGCAGCCTTTTAAACACAACATACCTAAACCCTAATTGGTTTGAAAAACTACAGGTAATACCATACGCACCGGAACCTTTCTACCATTCTGTCTGCCAGGTTCCCAAGTAGGCATTTCTTTTACCACACGTAAGGCTTCATCATCACAACCATATCCAATGCCTCTTTCTACATTACTCATTTGAATAGAACCGTCTGCCATCACAACAAATGTAATCACCACTTTACCTTCTACACCCGATTCAAGTGCCATTTTCGGATAATGTAAATTCTCACTGATATACGCATACATGGCTTCTTTTCCACCCGGAAACTCAGGCATTACTTCAGCAGTAAATTCAATGATTTGCGGAGCACCTCCGCCTGATGGCAAGCCACCCGGAATACCTGCCAAACCAGGCAATCCATTGGGTATACCTAATCCACCTTTACTGGGTAAGCCCAATCCGGTAGAGGCCAACACAGTTGGTTCAATGGGTTTGATATATTCTTTGGGTTTGGGTTTGTTTTGAACCGCTTTATCGGCCACAATACGAAACAAATCGGTTGGAGTTTCAAGGATGAATTCAAATCCTCCTTTGATGTTTATTACCTCATCCATAGGCGGACAAATAGTTGGAACAATAGGAGTTTGTGGAGGAAAGACAGTGCCTGTTTTTTGTTTGTTCCAGATAAGTCCAATCACCAATATGAGTATCATAGGTGAAAGGGCAATGAGCATACTTTTGTTTAAAGTATTAGGATAAGATTTTCTGATGGCATAAGCGCCATATGCTTTGTTGCGTTGCTCAAAAACAACCTCATCAAGGTTGTTGTTTGAAAAGTTAAACAGGTTCATACGCGTGAGGGTTTATACCTGTAAAACAACTTTCCATTAACTGAAGTTGTATGGCCAAATCTTAATGACCATTTTATGACCAAGTAAAAGGCTAATAGACCATGGTCCATAGTCCATAGACCATGGTCAATCGTCTATGGTCTATGGTCCATGGACCAAAAAACCACTCATAGAACGAAGCTTAAACTCCTAAGTCAAATTCTGCGAACAGCTAACTAAGCGTCTTTCTTAAACCAGCTTTTGCAATTACCTTCTGGATTAACTGGACCTTTGAACAACTGACAACCGTTGCATCCGTTTGCTTCGCTGTTTGGCTTCATGAACCTACAGTTAGCACAATTTTTTGCAGCGTCTTCAGATTTAGCTACGTAAGCCAACGACTCTCTTTGTTTTACATCTGCTTCTGCCAAGCCTGTTAAATCATTACAATCTGCCGCAGGAGCTGAAGCTGCCGGAGAAGGCTCTGGCGTAGCAGCAGGAGCTGTAGTAGTTTCTGTTTTTGGTGCATCACCACCACAAGCAGCTACCAATACACTGGTAGACAAGGCACCAAATGCCACCGATTTCAAGAATTTTTTCCTATTCATTTTTGTTAATTTAATGGGTTATTTCTGCTTCGAAATTAGATACTCTAACACAGAAATAATGGGCACTGTTTTCACAAATGCTAATTTAGAATCATACTAAAACTAAACTTGGTTAAATAACAAATAGCCAATACCCAAAACGGCTGCCAACCATACCATATTCACCAGTGCTTTTATCATCATGCTGATATATGCCAACACCGTAATTGCCAAAAAAATACAGCCTATAGTAAGCAATTCACTTTCATAGGTGGCTAGGTAAGAAACATCTTTTATCTGTATCGTTTTCATCAACTCCCTTCCAAAAGGAAAGGAGGGTTTTTGGTTCATAAAACGAACGGCTGCATATTCATAAAAGGCTTTGCCGCTGATAATAGGACCAGCAATCATTAAAGCCAAGGTGAGAAGTTTTTTAATCAATCCCATGTAACACAGTTTAGGAGATGGCAGCTTCTACTTTCGCTAAAATGGCATCTGCCTCGCTGTGGTTTTTCTGTAACAAAGTTTTGGCCTTGTTCACTATTTCTGCCGCATAGGTTTTGTCTTTTAAGCCTTGTGCATTTACCAATACATTAAAATATGCTCCGCGAACGGCTGTTTTCATGCATAAAACGCCTACGCCAGCATCTGTAATAGAATTAGGATTACCAATAGCCACCATTTCTGTTAACATAGGCATGGCACTATAAGCTGTTTCCATCACAGCATAAGGAATTTCACAAGCATATTTGGTGGCCTCTTCTATGGCTTGTGTTCTCATGGCTTTTTCGTTGTCGTTGCTCTTTGGCAAAGAGAAAGCATCCATAATTCGGTTAAAGGCACGGGTATCTTCATCTACCAATTTGAGGAGTTTGTCTTTCACGGCCTGACCTTTTTCTGCCCAATCGCTAAAGCTTTCTGTTTGAGCCTCCCAACCTCTTTTACCTGCACTTAAATTGGCCACCATGGTACCTAAGGCAGCACCCAAACTACCTACATAGGCGCTAATAGAACCTCCGCCCGGAGCCGGACTTTCACTGGCGGTTTCATTGGCAAAGGCAATGAGGTTCATGCGAATCAATCGCTCATCTGCCACTTGCTTTAATTTGTATTCTATAATTTTTTGCTGTGGATCAAACGGACCAAGTTCAGTTAAGCCCAAAGATTTTACGGCAATTTGAATGAGCTCGTCTTCGCTCACACCCAAACTGCGCTTTTGTTTGGCCAAATAGTGCTTTCCAGCCTCTAACATGGCCTCTAAAGGAATTAAACCCACCAGTTCTGAACCAGTTACACGCATACCTCTGCTTTCGGCACTTTTACAAACCTCATCAAAGGCTTTGTGTACAGAAGTAATTTTATAATTGGTAAGGTTCATGCTTATTTGCGCCACACCATATTCTTCAATATACCAACCAATGGCCTTACAAGCCTTTAAGGTTCCTGGTATTCTTACATCATTTCCATCGGCATCTTTTACCACTTTGCCTGTAATAGGATTGCCCTCACGTTTTACCCTACCCGCCTCGCGCACATCAAAAGCCACTGAATTGGCTAATCGAACCGATTTGGTATTGAGGTTGATATTATAGGCAATCAAAAAGTCTCTTGCACCAATAACAGTGCCACCAGCTCTTTCGTTAAATACCGCCCTACCGTAATCTGGTTTCCATTCAGGTAATTGAATTTTATCAAAAAATCCTTCGTATTCGCCATTCCTAATCACCGATAAATTGGTTCGAGCCGGATTGCTTTGCGCATACTCATATAAGTACACAGGAATATCTAATTCTTCACCCACGCGTTTACCTAGTTTTTGTGCATACTTGGCAGTTTCTTCCATGCTAATGCCACTTACGGGAATAAGCGGACAAACATCTGTGGCGCCCATACGCGGATGTTCACCTGTATGTTTGCGCATATCAATTAACTCAGCGGCTTTTTTAATGGCCAAATAAGCAGCCTCAATCACGGCCTCTGGTTCACCCACAAAGGTTACTACAGTTCTATTTGTAGCCTTGCCTGGATCTACATCCAATAACAACACACCTTCTACCGATTCAATGACATTGGTAATTTGTTTAATTACCTGCATATCGTTCCCTTCACTAAAATTAGGAACACATTCTATTACTTGTTTGCTCATAGTTTAAAATTTTGCTGCGAAATAAAAAATAATTTAGCGGATAACCACATCGTCAATAAAATCGCAGTTCAGTTCTTTGTTCACCAAATCTGCAATTGCTTTACGCCTAAAGCTCAACTCATTGCGCAAAGCGGGAGAACTTAATTTTAAAATCATTTGCCCTTTATGCACCTGAATGCTCTCTGTATATTTAGAAATAGGCTCGCCAATAATGCGCGGCCATTCAGCTATTAACTTGGCTTCTAGCAACTTTGATTTAAGCTGCTTTTGATCTGTCAATTGACTGATCAAGTCTTTCAACGATTTTTCGTCTTGGAATCTCACAATAGGAATTTTGATTCGAATATCCGTAAAATAAGGATGGAAAGCAGCATGTTTGTAAAAACTGCTAAAAGTCAGAAATGATTCTCAAACTTTTAGGTATCTTGCCACGCAAATTTCAGTACATGGCTAAGATTAAATTCAACAACAGCAACGCTATCTTTTTTAACACCCTACGCGAACGTGTAGATCAATACTTCAGCGACAAGCATATTCAGTATACGGGGAACTATAAACTGTATCTAAAAACCATTATCCTTTTAAGCATTTTGGTTGCTTTGTATGTTACCTTGGTATTCTTCACACCTGCATCGGGTTGGTTAAGTTTGGCCTTGTGTGCATTATTGGGCTTCGACATGGCCGCTATTGGCTTTAATGTAATGCACGATGGCGCCCACGGTTCATACAGCAGCAAAAAATGGATCAACAACATGATGAGTTATTCTTTAAACATGATGGGTGGATCTAGTTTTATGTGGAAATTAAAACACAACGTAAACCACCATTCTTATACCAACATTGAAGGTATGGATGATGATATTGATATCAGACCATGGATTCGTGTACATCCTTCTCAACCCGGACATTGGTTCCACCGTTTCCAACATGTGTATGGCATGTTGTTGTATGGCTTAACTTATTTGTTCTGGGTATTTATGAATGATTTCAAAAAGTACTTCTCACGCAAAATTTCTGATTTCACACCTATACGTGAAATGAAGTTCTCTGAGCATTTTGCTTTTTGGGCAACCAAAATTGGCTATGTAGGATTGTTCATCATTTTGCCTTTCTTTTTTGCTGGTGTGGTAAATACCATTATTGGTTATTTGGTGATGGTATTTGTATGCGGATTGGCCATTGCCATCGTATTCCAATTGGCGCATGTGGTAGAAGATGCTCCATTTATTGATACCAACGGCGAAAGCACCAAAATTGAAACAGAATGGGCTGTTCATCAAATCAACACTACTTTCAACTTTGCTACACGCAGCAAGGTAGTTAGTTGGTTATTGGGTGGCTTAAACTTTCAGGTAGAACACCATTTGTTCCCTAAAATTAGTCACGTACATTACCCACAATTGAACAAGATTGTAAAGCAAACTTGTAAAGAATTTAATGTGGGGTACAATGAATTCCCAACAGTTATTAGTGCCATAAAATCACACTTAAATCATTTAAAAATTGTAGGCAACGCTGCTTACTAGTTGTATACAAAAAAGCGGCTGTCTCATAAGAGGCAGCCGCTTTTTTTATGCCCTTTTTTTAAAGGGATTAAATCAATATTTCTCCACCCATTTCTTTGGGCTTGGCAATGCCCATTAAAGCAAGGGCGGTAGGAGCCAAATCTGCCAACTTACCATTTTTAATTTGGTGCGTTGGTGTAGGTTCAATCAGTATCAAAGGCACATCGTTGGTGGTATGCGCCGTATTAGGTGTACCATCTTCTTCATTGATCATGTACTCCCCATTACCATGGTCTGCAGTTACCAATAAAGTATAACCTTTACCCAATGCGGCCTCTACTACTTTACCCAAACAAGCATCTACGGTCTCAATGGCTTTTATCTCGGCAGGAATTACACCTGTATGTCCAACCATATCTGGATTGGCAAAATTCACACACATAAAATCTGCTTCGTTTTTTTCAATCTCTTCTAAAGTAAAAGCACATACCTGCGCGGCACTCATCTCTGGCATCAAATCATAGGTAGCAACTTTAGGAGATGGCGCCATATGTCGGGTTTCACCTACAAAAGGCGTTTCCCTACCGCCACTAAAGAAGAAAGTTACGTGCGGGTATTTTTCGGTTTCGGCAATGCGCACCTGCTTCTTGCCATGGGCCTCTAAAACCTCACCCATGGTATTGTTCAATTCAATATCTGGAAATACCACGCCTACATTTTTAAAGGTCTTATCGTAATCGGTTAGCGTTACATAATGCAAAGGCAATGCTTTCATTTCCTGCTCAGGAAAATCTTGCTGGGTAAGCGCCAAGGTAATTTCCCGACCACGGTCGGTTCTAAAATTAAAGTTGATAACAATATCTCCCGACTCTATAGTAGCCAGCGGTTTTTGGTCTGAACCTACACAAATGATAGGCTTTAAAAACTCATCGGTTTCATCTTTGGCATACCTGGCTTTTATCGTCTCAAATGGATTATTGGTCAATTCCCCTTTCGCAGAAACCAAGGCATCGTAGGCAAACTTCACACGCTCCCAACGTTTGTCTCTATCCATGGCATAATACCTTCCGGTTATGCTGGCCAATTTCCCTCCGGTAGCTTCCAAACTTTGGTTCAAATCTGTGAGGTAATTCAACCCACCGCGCGGGTCGGTATCTCTCCCATCTGTAAAAGCATGCACATAAAATGTACCTGCTTCTTGCTCCTGCAAAAACTTGCATAAACCCTTCACATGGTCTATGCTGCTGTGCACGCCGCCATCACTCACCAAACCTATTAAGTGTATTTTCTTGCCACTTGCTTTGGCCTTGGCCACTGCTCCCAACAATACGTCATTGCTGTTAACAGACCCTTCTCTAAAAGCCTTGTTAATTAAAACCAATTGTTGGTATACCACTCTTCCGGCACCAATATTCATGTGTCCTACCTCAGAGTTTCCCATTTGTCCGTCTGGCAAGCCCACCCATTCTCCGCAAGTATGCAACTCGCTGTTGGGATATTGTTTGATGAGTTTATCAAAATTGGGCTTATTGGCCATATTAATGGCGTTTCCTTGGTAGGGTTTTCCATTTCCCCAGCCATCTAGAATGAGTAAAATTACACGGTTTTCCATGCTTGCGAAAATATTCCTTTTAAATAACAAAAAGGCTGAATTATATTAGTGGACGCAAATTTGGTTCACCCGCCCTTTGGCATAGTTTTTGGAACTGAACCCATGTAATTAATTCTATAGTAAAATGAAAAAGTTGTTGTTCCTGTTATTAGTTGTTGTAGCTGCCCCTTTCGCAAGTAAAGCCGATGGTTTTGATGATATCATGGTGGCCATGAGAAACGGTCAAACTGTAGGTATCACCAAATTTTTTAGTTCCAATGTAGAATTAACTTTGTTAGAGAATGAAGGTATTTACAGCAAATTGCAAAGCGAACAAATGCTGAAAAACTTTTTCAAACAACATCCTCCTAAAAAAGTATCTATCCAACACAAAGGTTCTTCAGCCCAAGGTGCCCAGTATGCTATTATCACCTACGAGGCCACCAACGGAAAATTTAGAGCCTACATTTTCATGAAAGACAATGGAAATGGCTTACAAGTAAACGAGTTTAGGATTGAACGCGAATAAGCGCAACTATTGTAAAACAAATTTCTTGTTGGCATAAGCATTTGCCTGCTTCAACACCAAATGATATACACCCATAGGTAAATGCTTAGGCACTTCTAATTCTATATGATAGTCGCCTGCCATTACCTCTTTGTTTAAGGTATGTACTTCTCTCCCATTTTGATCAAACAAAGTGATTTCTGCTTGGCCATTGGTGCTTGCTTTTCCATGGATATGTACTACTCCCTGCGTAGGATTTGGAAACAAGTGCATGAAGGAATTCACCTGCATTTCATCTAGGCTGGTAGCACCAGGTTTTTGAAACATATAAGAATGGGTATACACTTTATCGCCTGAATTGGTGTTATCATTATTGGTTGCCAATCCTGCTGCATATAAGGTAATGGCTTCGGTGCCATCTTCAGGTGCTTTCCAGGTAAAGCTCCAAGTTTTGCTGTCCGTTCCTTTATTACTTGCATTGGTATGGGTAATAAATTCTGAAGAAACTTGCATATCGGTGGTACCCGCTAATGTGCCAGCAGGTGCATTAAACTTTCCAACCATACGAGCATTTAAGCCAAAGCCAAATTTACTCTTGCCAGCGTATGCTGTGGTTACTTGAACATCATAAGTGGCTCCGGGAACATATTTAATAGGATCTCCTATCACTTTAATTCTTACTGAACCATTTACATCTGAGTTGGCCGTTCCACCATGACAGCCAGAGCAATCGCCTTCTCCGGGCGCACCTGTCATGTTAAAACCCGCATTACTCATAGACGACAGCTCTAAAAACATTCCGGTAAATAGCAGGAGTGATATAACTCCTAGGTGTTTATGTTTCATCATACTTTTTTTTCAAACAAAACTAGTTTATGAAAGTTTTCTTGAAAATGACCTTTTAAAGAGAAGTATGGTATTTTTCGTGGATTTGTTGACGGAAGGTTCCGGGTGTCATTCCTACCTTACGCGTAAAGTATCTTCCAAAGTAAGCAGGGTCTTCAAACTTTAACTCAAAGCTAATTTCTTTGATGGTTTTATCAGAATACATCAACATACGCTTAGCTTCTAATATCAACCTAGAGGAGATATGATCGGTGAGTTTTTTGCCTGTTTGCGCTTTTACTACTTCATTTAAATGTCCGGTTGTTACCTGCATCAACTGAGCAAAACCACTGGCATGTTGAATTTCTAACACGTGTTTATCTAAGAGTTGCCTGAAACGTTGTAATAACAACAATCCCTTAGGCGAGCGCAGCTTTTGGTGGTGTTCGGTTCTATCTAAAAACAAACGGTTACTATAAATCAATAAACCCAACACTTGTGTCAATATCATCTCATCGCGCATATACCTTTCTTCATTTACTTCCTTCCATAACTTCTCGGCCATTTGGTATACTTCTGCTTGCTCTTTTTTCTTGAGCTCAATTAAAGTAGGTTCGGAAAAATTATGGTAAAGAGAGATTTGGTGAAAACTGCTTAATTGTTGGTGCAAGGCAAACAAAGATTCGGGGAAAGTAATGGCATACCCCCTACTTTTAGCATCTCTATTTACCAGGTGCACCTGACCAGCAGATACAAAATGAATGGAGCCTGTATGAATGGGATATTCCACAAAATCTATGACATGCGTGCCGCCACCTTTGGTGAATATGAAGATTTCATAATAGTCGTGACGGTGCGCTGTATTAGGCATTCCATCTAGCTCACCCATCAATTCCATATGAAAATCTATGCCACCAGAAACAAACTGATGGATAGGAATATGTTTAACTTGAGATCCACGCATCATCAAAAATGGGAAAAGAAATTTTAAGTGAATAATAATCCACGAAAAATACCATAAATGATTCGCATTTGTCCGTTATTAGGTTCAGACCGCTACCGGAGCTTTAATAGCAGGATGAGGATTGTAGTTTTCCAAAGTAAAATCTTCGAAGGTAAAATCAAAAATGGATGTCACCTCCGGATTCATTTTTAGCGTAGGATAAGGTCTAGCCTCGCGACTTAACTGCAGTTCTACTTGCTCAAAATGGTTGCTGTAGATATGGGCATCGCCAAAGGTATGTACAAAATCTCCCACCTGTAAGCCACAAACCTGAGCAATCATATGCGTTAAGAAAGCATAACTTGCTATATTAAATGGCACACCCAAAAACATATCGGCACTGCGTTGGTAGAGTTGACAACTCAATTTTCCATCGGCCACATAAAACTGAAAAAAGGCATGACAAGGCATCAAAGCCATTTTAGGTAAATCGGCCACATTCCAAGCACTTACAATCATGCGCCTGCTATCTGGATTTTTTTTGATGGTCTCAATCACTTCCGTTAATTGGTCGATATGCTTGCCATCTGGACTTGGCCACGAGCGCCATTGGTAACCGTAAACCGGACCAAGATTTCCGTCTTTATCTGCCCATTCATCCCAAATGGATACACCATGGTCTGTAAGGTATTTGGTATTGGTATCTCCTTTAATAAACCACAACAACTCGTGCAAAATAGATTTCAAATGCACTTTTTTGGTGGTAATCATTGGAAAGCCTTCTTGCAGGTTGAACCTAAGCTGGGCGCCAAAAATGCTCTTGGTACCGGTGCCTGTTCTATCAGATTTGAAGGTGCCATTTTGGTAGATATGCTGCAGTAATTTTTCGTATTGATCCATGGGTACAAAATTTCACTTCAATGTTAATTAGGGTAAATCAAGAGTTGTTTACCAATTTTCAACAAAAGGAAATGGGCATGTTTCTTCTGAGCATGGAGTAATTTATTCTTTAAAATTTGCTATTTTTATCGGCTCAAACCACTTGATATGAAAAGAAATTTATCTGTTTTAATGGCTTTGTTTTTGGTTGTATCCATTCAACAATCTCTTTTTGCGCAGAAGAAAAAGATAGACAAGAAGGCCATTTGGTTCGAGGCACCCCTTGTTGCCCCAACCTTTGTTTGGGAAGGTAATTACAAAGGCACCACACCCTGTTCAGATTGTGACGGCATTCAGGTAGTCATACAATTAAGAAAGGACCAAACCTATAAAACCATAAGCAAATATTTAGGGGCTGGCAATGAAACGTATGAGGTAGAAGGAAAGTTCTTTTGGAAAAAAGAAGGGAATTATATTGCCATGGTAAGTGGGTTAAATCCAACCGACACCAGTTTTGCCTTGTTATCTAAGGACAAGCTTACCCTTTTAGATCAGAAAGGAAAACGCGTAACAGGAACCGACGCAGCATTTTATATACTCACCAAAGATGCGGTAGGACTAAGTGGTAAGTATTGGCAATTATTGGAACTAAACGGAAAACCCATTCAACTACCTGCCGGCGGAAAAGATCCCTTTTTGTTGTTGGCAGCCGGAAATAATAGCTTTAGTGGTCATGGAGGCTGTAATACGTTGATGGGAAATTATGAATTAAGCGGATCTAATAAGGTAGCCTTTTCTGGCATAGCCTCTACCATGATGGCCTGCCCTGCCAGTGAATTGGAAGAATCTTTTAGGTTAGCCTTAGAGAGCACCGATCATTATATTATCAATGGCGATTACCTCATTTTTGAGAACGCCATGAGGCAAATACAGGCCAAATTCAAAATTGTTTTCATCAAATAATAAAAAACTTGCTTTGGGTTCGGTTTGAACCAAATACAAATTTTACCACAATGAGATTTGCAAAGCATTAGGGAATAGATATTTTTGCAACTTGCTTAAAACTAAAGGAAAGAAATGGCTGAAGTAATCAATATGCCCAAAATGAGCGATACCATGACCGAAGGTGTGATTGTATCATGGCTTAAAAAAGTGGGTGACGACGTGAAACCGGGAGATATTCTGGCAGAAGTGGAAACCGACAAGGCTACCATGGAATTGGAAAACTATATCAAAGGAACCCTTTTACATATAGGAATACCCGAAGGTGGTTCTGTGCCTGTTGACAGTCTTATTGCCATTGTTGGAGCAAAAGGTGAAGACATTAGTAGCTTATTGGCCGCCGGATCTGCTCCAAAAGCAGCTGCACCTGCCGCAGAAGTTGCCAAAGAAGAGCCTGTAGTAGTAGCCAATAC
This sequence comes from uncultured Bacteroidota bacterium, assembly GCA_903834625.1. Classification (GTDB taxonomy): domain Bacteria; phylum Bacteroidota; class Bacteroidia; order UKL13-3; family UKL13-3; genus B1. The sequence continues at coordinate 9,390 of CAILJQ010000244.1, read as the reverse complement.
CCCAGCACCTGTAAGTAATGCAGATGATAGCAGGGTAAAAGCTTCTCCGCTAGCTAAATCTATTGCCAAAGAAAAAGGCATTGATTTAAGCAAGATTGCAGGTAGTGGCGATCAAGGTAGAATTGTAAGAAAAGACATTGAAAATTATACTCCTGCCGCAAAAGAAGGAAAAAGCACAGCAGCTATTGCCTTACCGCAGATTGTGGCTAGTGAAAATTATACCGAGGTACCAGTTAGTCAGATGCGCAAAGCCATTGCGCGCAGACTAAGTGAGAGCAAGCATACCGCTCCTCATTTTTACCTTACCATGTCTATTAATATGGATAAGGCCATTGCTGCCCGCAAACAAATGAATGAATTTAGCGAGGTGAAAATCTCTGTGAATGATATCATTGTGAAGGCAGTAGCTCTTTCTTTACGTAAAAATCCAAATGCCAATTCAAGTTGGTTGGGAGACAAAATTAGGTACAACCAACACATTCATGTTGGGGTAGCAGTTGCCATTGAAGATGGTTTAATTGTACCCGTAGTGAAATTTGCCGATAACAAAAGCATTTCGCACATAAGTGCTGAGGTAAAACAATTGGCAGAAAAGGCCAAGAACAAAAAATTACAACCCAACGAGTTTGAAGGCAACACCTTTACCATAAGCAATTTGGGCATGTATGGCATTGACGAGTTTACGGCCATTATAAACCCACCAGATGCTTGTATATTAGCGGTAGGTGCCGCCAAAGAAACGGTGGTAGCTGTAAATGGTGAAATGAAAATTGCACAAATTATGAAGGTAACCTTAAGCTGCGATCACCGTGTGGTGGATGGCGCTGTGGGCTCATCGTTTTTGCAAACACTCAAAGACTTACTGGAAAATCCAGTAAAAATGTTGGTTTAAGCCACACTCCTTTTTCATCATATCTCTGCCATGAAAGCAGTGTTAGATTTGGGTACCAATACCTTTAACCTATTAATAGCAGAGGTTTGGGAAAACAGCTTTCATACCATTTACCAAGAAGAAGTTCCTGTTAAGATAGGTTCTGGCGGTATCAATAACGGACTGATTACAGACGAAGCCTACCAACGCGCCCTATTGGCCTTGGAAAAATATGCCTTGATTTTAAGCAGGTATCCTATAGAACAGGTTGTTGCCACAGGCACGTCGGCCATAAGGAATGCACGCAATGGACAAGCCTTTTTGGAAGAGGTAAAGCAACGATTTGGCTTTGTGGTAAACCAAATTTCTGGAGAGAAAGAGGCAGAACTCATTTATTTAGGTGCTTCCTTTTCTTTCCCTTGGCCTTCAAACCCCCTATTGGTAATGGATATTGGTGGAGGAAGTGTAGAATTTATCCTTGGTGAGGGAAAGCAAATACTTTGGAAACACAGTTTTGAAATAGGTGCTGCCAGGTTGGTAGATAGGTTTAAACCAAGTAACCCCATTACGCCAGAAGAGATAAACCTAATAAATGCCTACCTGAACCAAAAACTAGCACCCTTATTTGATTTTATAGATACATTGGCAGAAAAGCCCGCTTTATTGGTAGGCACAGCAGGTACTTTTGATACACTAACAGAGGTAGTAACAAAAGACATGCATCTATCCATAAGTGCCTTGAGCGAACAGGCAGATGCAGTTTCTGATGAAACCTTGCATCAATTTTTGGCGTTGATCATCCACAGCTCGGTAGAAGAGAGAAAACAACTCAAGGGCTTGCTTGAATTTAGGCTTGATATGATTGTGGTGGCAAGTTTGTTGCTTCAATTTGTGAAGGAACGTTTGAGCGGTACGCAACTCATCTGCAGCAAGTATGCCTTAAAAGAGGGCTTGTTGTTTTACACAATTTAAAATTTACAATCCGTGTAAGTATCAATAAAATTGGCTATCTGCGGGTTGCGGATTTTTTGTTTACTTTTTTTCTTTCGCAGTATTTAGCGCTGTAGTATCTTCGGAGCCAATTAACAACTAACCCGCACTATGCTAACCCTACGTTCCAAAGCTCTTGATACAGTGCAAAGCCGAAAAACGGTCACTGTAACACCTCCCTCTGTGAGAGTTTCCGAGTATTTTAACACCAATGTTTTTACAGATGCTTCTATGATGGAATTCCTTTCAAAGGAAGCCTACAAAGCCGTTTCATCTGCCATTAAAAATGGTGAAAAAATTGACCGTGCCATTGCAGATCAGATAGCAACAGGCATGAAAAATTGGGCTATTTCTAAAGGAGTAAGTCATTACACCCACTGGTTTCAACCATTAACAGGTGCAACCGCAGAAAAGCACGATTCATTCTTTGAACCTACTGAAGATGGTAGAGCCATTGAAAAGTTTGCGGGTGGTGCTTTGGTTCAGCAAGAACCAGATGCTTCTAGTTTCCCTAATGGAGGTATTCGTAATACCTTTGAAGCACGTGGCTACACAGCTTGGGACCCTTCTTCTCCTGCCTTTATTATGGAAGGTTCTAATGGTAAAACATTATGTATTCCTACCATTTTTGTTTCTTATACAGGTGAGGCACTAGATTTTAAAGCACCTTTGTTAAAAGCACTTCATGCCGTTGAAAAATCTGTGGTAAATGTAGTGAGCAGCTATTTTGATAAAAACGTTAGCAAAGCATTTGCCTCTTTGGGTATTGAGCAAGAATATTTCTTGGTAGATGAAGCCATGTGCGTGGCTCGTCCAGATTTGATGTTAACAGGTAGAACCCTTATTGGATTGTCTCCTGAAAAAGGTCAGCAATTAGAAGACCATTATTTTGGTTCTATCCCTCCAAGGGTATACGATTTCATGATTGATTTTGAAACCGAGTGTTACAAATTAGGTATTCCATTAAAAACCCGTCACAATGAGGTTGCGCCTTCACAATACGAGTGTGCTCCTAATTTTGAAGAGGTAAATTTGGCCATTGACCACAACCAATTGTTGATGGACGTAATGGAGAAAGTAGCCTTACGCCACAAGTTCAAAGTATTGTTGCATGAAAAACCATTTAGCGGTATTAACGGAAGTGGTAAACACAACAACTGGAGTTTAATTACCAATACAGGTACCAACCTATTGGCACCAACTGCCAACCCAGAAAGCAACTTACAGTTCTTATCTTTCTTTGTGAATGTTATTAAGGCAGTGCATGACCATGCAGATTTGTTGCGTGCCTCTATTGCTTCTGCAGGAAACGAACACCGTTTAGGTGCCAATGAAGCGCCTCCTGCTATTATGAGTATTTTTATTGGTAGCCAAATGACAGAGGTATTGGAATCTTTGTTAAACAACAAATCTACCAAAAACACCAGCAAAGCAGCTTCTATCAACGTGAAGAAAATTCCGGAAATTTTGTTAGACAATACAGACAGAAACCGTACTTCACCTTTTGCTTTTACTGGAAATAAATTTGAGTTCCGTGCTGTTGGATCAAGCGCCAATTGCGCCAATGCCATGATTGTACTCAATACCATTATGGCCGATCAGTTAAATAAATTCAAAGCTGAAACCGATGCCTTGATTAAAAAAGGTAAGAAAAAAGAGGACGCTATTTTAGAAGTTCTTAAAGGATATTACAAAGCCAGCAAAAAAATCCTTTTTGAAGGAAATGGTTACAGCGACGAATGGGTAAAAGAAGCTGCTAAACGTGGTTTGAACAATATCAAAAATACGCCAGAGGCATTAAACGCATACATTAGCAAGCAGAGCAAAGACTTGTTTGTGAAAAATGAAATTTTTAACGAGGTAGAGTTAAATGCCCGTTATGAAATTATGCAAGAGTTATACGTGAAGAAAATTGATATTGAAGCCAAATTGTTGGCACAGTTAGCAACCAGTCACGTAATACCTGCAGGTATTGCCTACCAGCGCAATTTGGCCGAAAATGTAAAGGCCATGAAAGATGCTGGTTTGAGCAAAACAGATACAGAAGTTCAAGTAAATTTGATCAAAGATTTGGCTCAGCACATCAAAAACATTAGCACAAATGTGAGCAAACTTTTGGCAGAATTAGACAAAGCCCACCATTTAGACTCAACACACAAAAGTGCGATGGCTTTTTCTAGCAAAGTGAAGCCATTGTTTGAACCAATTCGTAAGAGCAGTGATGCCTTAGAATTCTTGGTAGACGATGAATTATGGAAATTACCAAAGTACCGCGAAATGCTGTTTGTGAAATAAAAAAAGCAAACAAGTATGATATGAAAAGAGGCTGTCCTGAATTAGGTCAGCCTCTTTTTTGTTTCATATCAGCCCCAAATGGGGCAATAAATTCTTAATTTTTCTGTTTTTTTTATATCTTGTGAGGGAAATTTAATAAACTTGCATTTCATACGTTTGACTCGAAAACCCAATATTCATGAATAACAGATACTTACTGATTTCATTGTTCGTTAGTTTTTCTATTTTGGCATTCATTAGTTCCTGCGGTTCTAAGAAGGGATCTATCAAAGCCGCTAGAGAAGCTTACCAGAAAAAAGAATACTTTATCTCTGGTGACAATTACCGCAAAGTGTATTCTAGCACCAAAGTAAAAGACGAAAAAATTGAGTCGGCCAACAAAGCAGCAGAATGTTATTGGTTGATGAACGACATGAAAAATGCTGAAAGCTGGTACCGTAAAGCATTGAAGATTGATCCTAAAAACGTAGAGAACCAATTACGTCTTGCCAAAACATTGAAGAACAATGCTAAGTATGAAGAAGCCATTGTTGAATACAAAAACTACCAAAAATTAGCTCCAGAAAACAGCCAGTTGGTTGAACGCCAGATTAAAGGTTGCGAAAACGCCCTTAAATGGAAAAACGACAAAACACGTTACGTAGTTGAAAATGTAAAAGGTATTAATACTCGTTGGGAAGACTTTGCTCCTCAATGGTTCAAAAAAGACCAATTGATTTTTACCTCTGACCGTGAAAAAGGTGTTTCTGGAAACGATATGTATGGCTGGACAGGCAATGGGTATACAGATTTATACTCTATCACTTTTAAAGTTGACAAGAAAAACCCAAACAATATTACTTACCAACCTCCGGTATTAATGGATAAAAACCATATCAATGGTAAATTAAACGATGGAGCTATTGCTTTTGATTCTCGCTTTGCCACTGCTTATATCACTCGTTGTAATTATGACAACAACTTCAAAGGTAAAAGCTGTCGTATCTATTCATCGAGCTTAACAGGTAGCGAATGGTCTGATCCAGAGCCTTTGAATTTTAGCTCTGATTCATTCAACTGCGGACAACCTTCGTTAACAAAAGACGGACAAATTTTATACTTCAGCTCTGATATGCCAGGTGGTTTTGGAGGAAAAGATATTTATTTTGTTACCTATAGCAAGCGAAGCAAATCATGGGGAGACCCGGTGAATTTAGGTCCGGTAATTAATACAGATGAAGACGAAATGTTCCCAACCATTACTGAAGATGGCGCTCTGTATTTTGCGTCAAATGGTCACGTAGGTTTAGGTGGAACAGATATTTTTATGTCTACTGGTAATGGCACAGAATGGAGCGACCCTGTAAACATGAAATCACCTTTGAACTCACATGGCGATGATTTTGCCATCATCTTTGGTAAAGACAAAGAAAGTGGCTACTTCAGTAGTAACCGCGATGGAGGTAAAGGTCAGGATGATATTTACCGTTTTAGCATGACCCCACTTGTGTTTACTTTAAGTGGAGTTGTAAGAAATGCCAAAACAAAAGCAGTTATGCCTAATGCTGTTATAACCATTACAAGCAGCAGCGATACAGGTAAAGTTGTGTTAAAAACAGACCAAGTTGGTTCATATAAAATCACCTTGAAAAGCAAAACCGACTATGAATTGTTTGCCTCACGTCAAATGTTTTATGATAGCCGTTTAGAAGAAAAAACAACCAAAGGTTTACAAGTTTCAACAGATTTGATTCAAGATTTTGAATTGAGTTCATTGGGTTTAGAAACCTTTACCTTACGTGGTATCTTATACGATTTGAACCAAGCAACCATTCGTCCGGATGCTGCTAAAGTACTCGACTCATTGATTTTGGTATTGAACAAATACCCTAGTTTGAAAATTGAGTTAGGTTCACACACAGACTGTAGAGCAGACTCTATGTATAATATTAACTTATCTCAATGGCGTGCCGACTCTGCTGTGGCTTACTTAGTAAGAAACGGAATTGATACTGCTCGTTTGGTATCTAGAGGATATGGTGAAAACATGTTAGAGGTTACAGAGTGTGCGTGCGAAGGTCCAGATGAAAGAGCACAAGGCCTACGTTGTACTGAAGCACAACACCAGTTAAATCGTAGAACTACTGTAAAAGTATTAGATATTTATTGGGAAAAACCTAAGCCAGTTGCACCTGCAGCTCCAGCAGCTAACCCTAGAGGTGGAACTCCTCGTCCGCAAGGAAGGCCAACAGGAACGCAACCCCAACCCCGAAGGTAAAACCTGACAAAAAAAGCACTTACGAAGGCACAAAGACACGATTTTTTTCGTTAACCTTTGTGCCTTCTTTTTTTTAAACATACCATGCAAGCCTTAAAATATATACTTACCTGTTTGATGTTGTTTTTGTCTGTATGCATGCAGGCACAGGTTGAACCAGTAAAACCCTATCAACAAGAATTAGACAAAGCTGAGTTGGCCTATATAGGCAAGAAGTACCATACAGCTGCCTTATTGTATCAAAAGGTATTTCCTAAGGTGAAGGAGGAAGAGGAAAAGCAAAAAATACTCTTCAAAATTGCCGACAGCTACCGCAACAGCAATAACTTTAAACAAGCTTTGAAATGGTACGAGGACGTGTTAAACAGCAAATATCCTGACCCAAATATTTTATATAGTTACGGACAGTTGCTCAAAAACTTTGAACGCTACGAGGAAGCTGGTAGGGCTTTTTACGATTACAACTTTGAAGTACCAGACGATGCCAAAGGAAAAAACGCGCAGCAAAGTTGTGCGGTAGCTTTGGAATGGAAATCAAATCCCATACGTGTTAAAGTAAGTAATTTGGCCGCAGTGAATTCTGATCAAAGTGATTATTCTGCCTTTTATACCCAAGGCAAATTGATTCTTTCTTCAACCAGAAAAGAGGCTCAAGGAAAAGAAACTTTTGAATGGACCGGACAGAAATATTCAGACCTATTTGAAAGCACCTATAAAGGCGGAAACTATGGAAAACCTGTTGCCTTAAAAGCCCTTAACTCAAACTACAATGAAGGAGTGGCTTGGTTTGATACGGCCTATTCTATGGTATATTATACCCAATGTAATGGCATTGATGGAAAGGGATTGAATTGCAAAATTTACGTGAGTTATTTTCAAAACAATACGTGGATTGAACCTAAACCTTTGCCATTTAATAGCGATAGTTTTAGTTGCGGACATCCGGCCTTTACTGCCGACATGAAGCGCATGTTTTTTAGCTCTGATAAACCCGGAGGTTTTGGCGGAAAAGACATTTGGTATATGGATTACGACCTGGTAAAAAATACCTGGGGCAATGCTGTAAACCTTGGTGCTGGCGTAAACTCTGCAGAAGATGAAATGTTCCCTTATGTATTTGAGGATGGCAAATTGTATTTCTCTTCAAAAGGAAAAACAGGCATGGGTGGATTTGATTTGTTTGAAACCTATGATAGCGCCGGAACCTTTGCGGTAGCACAAAATATGAGGTATCCTATTAATTCTGGAGGCGATGATTTTAGCATTTCCTTGGTACCTAAAGCAGCCAGAATACCCGGTGAGCCTTATGCCTTTTTTACCTCTAATAGAGAAGGTGGTTTGGGAGACGATGACATTTATAGCATAGCTGAAAAACCAATAGTAGCGCTACTGAAGGGTATTGTGGTAGAAAAAGGAAAAGAAACCCTATTACCCGGTGCTTTGGTTCAAGTAATAAACAGCAAAGGGAAAGTAATTGGTAGCATTCAAACCAATGAAAAAGGAGAGTTTACCCTCGACTTACCGCTTCAAGAAACCCTTTTTGCCAATGCTTCAAAGGTGAAATTCCTAACCGGTGAAAATAAAACCTTCAACACCCTAGATTGTAAAAACGACACCACTATTTTCCTCAAGTTTTACCTTGATGTATTGCCAGAAGAAGATGTTGAAATTACCATGCAAGGCATATACTATGATTTAGATAAATGGGATTTAAGACCTGAATCGAAAGTAGTTCTTGACTCCTTGGCAAGTATTCTAAGGAACAACCCAACTTTGGTGATTGAATTGGGCTCACATACAGACAGTAGGGCGCCAGCGGAATACAATTTAGAATTATCTAAAAAACGTGCCTTAAGCTGTGTAACTTATTTGGTTCAGAAAGGTATAGCCAAAGACCGCATGGTACCTGAGGGATACGGAGAAACCCGCTTGGTAAATGAATGTTCAGATGACGTAGATTGTACTGAAGACGAGCACCAAGCAAATAGGAGAACTACGGTGCGTGTCATCAGATCAGACTATAAACCCAAACGGTAGAAAAGGTTTCAAACAAAAAGTTACCTTTGCAGCGGATATGAGCGCAGACAAATACATGAAAAGAGGCGTTTCTTCGCAAAAAGAAGACGTACACGCCGCCATCAAAAACATAAACAAAGGACTGTTTCCGCAGGCATTTTGTAAAGTTGTACCCGATTATTTAGGCGGGGACGATGCTTTTTGCAACCTAATGCATGCAGACGGAGCAGGAACCAAATCATCTTTGGCTTATTTGTATTGGAAAGAAACGGGTGATTTAAGTGTGTGGAAAGGCATTGCCCAAGATGCCATTGTAATGAACTTAAATGATTTGTTATGCGCAGGGGTTTATAAAAATATCACCCTCTCCTCTACCATTGGTAGAAACAAAAACTTAATACCCGGCGAGGTTATCTCAACCATTATTGAAGGCACCGAAGAGTTTATTGAAATGCTCAGAAGCCATGGCATTGATGTATTCTCAACAGGCGGAGAAACAGCAGACGTGGGCGATTTGGTTCGAACCATTATTGTAGATTCTACCGTTACGGCAAGGGCCAAAAGAACAGATATTATAAGCAACCATAAGATTCAACCTGGGGATGTAATTGTGGGCTTTGCCTCATACGGACAAGCCAGCTATGAAAAAGAATACAATGGTGGTATGGGGAGTAATGGCTTAACCATGGCCAGACATGATGTGTTAGCTAAAAAATACACCCAAGTGACAGAAAGTTTTGACCCATTGGTACCTGAAGAGTTGGTGTATACAGGAGGTTTGGGATTAACAGACCAATTGCCAAACCATCCTCTCAACGTAGGCAAAATGATTCTTTCTCCTACACGTACCTTTAGCCCAATCATCAAAACCATTTTTGAGCAATACCATGGCAACCTAAAAGGTATGGTGCATAATACCGGTGGCGGTCAAACCAAAATCTTACACTTTATCAAAGAAAAC
>CAILJQ010000243.1 GCA_903834625.1 uncultured Bacteroidota bacterium | reverse complement strand
CGTACTACCACAAGTATTGGGTGTATGGTTAAAATTAGCATAGAAAGTTGGCAAAACCTGCATTTTCTTCACCACTGAATGACTGCATCCAAAGCTTGAAACAGCAGTTAATGTCACTTCAAAGGTGCCTGTATCTTCAAAGGTTTTATTGTAGATACTTCCGTTATTTCTTTGCGGACTACCATCTCCAAAATCCCATAAATAATCTAATGTCCAACCTGGTTCTTTATGCGTTGATATATTGATAAATGTAAATTTATTTCCAGCAATCAATTGAATACTGTCTTGGTTCAATACATTAAATTGGGCAGTAGCTCCGCAATTGTTTTGCACCAAATTGGTATCCGTACTTAATTCAATTGTGTAAAGGGTTGTATCTGTACAACCGGTATTTGCTAAAACAACTAAACTCACCTCATAACTACCTGCAAGTTCATATTTCTTAGGAGCAACATGGGTTCTGGCAGAAGTGGTTCCATCTCCAAAATCCCAGAAGCTGTTTATAATATAAGAAGGATGAACATTTTCTGAAAGATTTTTAAAGATATAAAGGTTTTTCTTATAGTTCTGAACAGCGCTTCCTAATAAACCTATTTTTGCTTCTGGACCATTTTTCACCTCCCTTGGAGCAGAGGCCTGGTGGCTACAACCCTCGTTGCTGATGGCTGTAACTGAAACCATGTATTGGGTGTTTGGGTATGCAGGGTCTGACCATTGAATACCATTATTTACAGGGTAAACATGCGAAACAATTGCTGTATCAGATTGAACTGATGAAGAACCGTCACCAAAATCCCATACGTAGCGGCTGATACTTCCTGAACCAATACTTGCATTGCCTTGAAACAATACACTTCCAGAACATAAAAGCTGTCCGCCATTTCCATTCACCGCATCACTTCCTATGGTACTTTGTGCACCTATTAAAGGAGTAATAAATGAGGCTGTAGGAATAGGATTTACAGTTATACTAATTGCAGAGGTGCTGTCATTTGCTATTGAAACACATCCATAATCGTTACTTAATTCAAGCCCAACTAGGTAGGTATCTGCAGTGCCATTTGACGTAAAATTGGCACCCACAGATGTGTTGGTAGAATCATTTTGAGGCCAGGTATTTCCATTAAGTAACCAACGATAGCTTAATGAACTTGCCCCAACACCTGGGTTTGAGGTAAGCGTATTGAATCCAATAAAATCTCCTGAGCAAATCTTCCCGTCGTTTGCTGCATTACCTGATGCATCTGTTGAGGCAATAGTTGCTGTAGGTAATCCTATAACACGCACATTATTGTTATAATTGCTTTCTGAAATACAACCTAGGCTGTTTGTTATTTGAAGATTTACAGAATAATCGCCCGCAGAAGTATAAGCAAAAGAAACCGGTCCATCGCCCAAAATAGTATCTGTTGTAGCACCACTTGTATACCATAACTTCTGAACCGCTGGAAAATCGGAAGAAGGAATGCTATCTGTAAATACAAAAAATTGGTTGGATACACACTGACTTGAGGCATTCACTTTAACCACTGGAATTACACCACTTATAGGACGCACTAAAACACTATCCGATATACTGTTTAACCCATTAGAAGCAACAAATGAATAATAGGTAGGCTTAGTAGGAGAAACCAAGATATTTTCGGTGGTATCTCCGGTTGACCAATTATAATTTACTTGGTTAGAACTATACTGATATAGGTTTTGAATTTCAGTCACATCTAATGCTCTTTCCCACACCCCAAAATCATCAATCAATCCGTTGAAGAATAATGTTTCATTGGTATGGCTACCAATAAAAACAATTGGATTGAGTGCTTTAAATAAGGTAGTTGAATAACTGTTAAATAATACCCCATCTATGTACCATTCCACAGTATTATCAAGGTAATTTAGAACAACTGTGGCCATATGCCATTGGTTCAGGCTTAATGGATTTGAAGTTTCATCTAAATAGGTAGTTTCTCTTTCACTGAAATTATTCAAATGCAATTTTGCATCCTTATTTGAACCCCAGATTAACTCTTCACCAGTGGCACTATTTCTTGTTGTGGTACCATACCTAAATATGTATGAACCCAAAGCATTTCCGCTATCTAAGGCTTTGAACCAAACCGAGATGGTTTTGGCGTCCATTAATTTGGTATTGAGTGTATTTGATTTAAAGATGGAAATAAAATCAGAAACCCCATTAAACGAATACGCTGAATTGGGGTTATTAAACCTATCTAAAGTTAAGGTTGCACCTACTACAGTGCCATTGTTATTGTTTCCACTTTGGTCGTTTGCATCACCATTAAAAGGTAACCATGCAGACAATCCGGTAGTGAAGGAGGCTGGAAGGTTAATATTTGGGTTCAGACCGTTGCTATGCGCATGCAACAAAACACTATTGCCCAAACAAATAGCAGTATCTGGTAAAGTAAAACTGAGCTCAGAAAATCTGCTCCCTGTTGTACCGAAGTGCGCATTCGCAAAGGCGTGAGGAGGCGTAAATATAACACCTAAAAGCACGAGGAAACGCGTGAAAAATGGTTGCATCAATAATTGAGTAAAGGTTGTAAAAGCTTGCTGAATGGGTTAGTTCAACAAACAGATACAAAGATACCGCTGCTCAAATTGCGGGTTCACCCGAAAAAGGATTGTTATATACAGATTAAGTAAAAAGCCCCTCCTCAAAGAGAAAAAGCCCCACCTCAAAGAGAATTTATGTGTTCAACATTTTTTTCAACTCATTTAATTTCAACAGAGCTTCAATAGGTGAGATGCTGTTCAAATCCATTTGTTGTAATTGCTCTTTTAGAGTCAACAAAACCGGATCGTCGAGTTGAAACATACTTAATTGAATGGGGTTTACTTTAACCTTTCCAAGGTCTTTGCCCGACATGTTTTCTCTCCCCTTTTCCAATTCTTTCAACAACTCATCTGAGCGGGTAAGAACGGTTTTAGGAATACCAGCCATACGTGCCACGTGAATACCAAAGCTGTGTTCACTGCCTCCGGGTTTTAATTTACGAAGGAATATTACTTTATTGTCTTGCTCCTTTACGTTTACATGAAAGTTTTTGATGCCATTACCAGGTTGTTCTAATTCATTGAGCTCGTGGTAATGTGTGGCAAACAAGGTCTTTGGTTTGTATGGATGTAGGTTTAAATATTCTGTAATGGCCCAAGCCAAAGAAATGCCGTCGTAGGTAGATGTACCCCTACCAATTTCATCTAATAATATCAAACTATTGGGTGAGAGATTATTGAGAATACTGGCTGTTTCTGTCATCTCCACCATAAAAGTACTTTCGCCAGATGAAAGGTTATCACTGGCACCAACGCGGGTAAACACCTTATCTACAATACCCATTTTGGCCACAGATGCAGGTACAAAACAACCCATTTGAGCCAAGATAACGCACAAGGCTGTTTGTCGCAATATGGCAGATTTACCCGACATGTTCGGACCTGTTAATATTATAATTTGCTGGGTTTCTTTATCAAGGTAAACATCATTTGAAATGTATGGTTCACCGGCAGGCAATTGCTTTTCAATTACCGGATGGCGGGCATCTTTGAGCATGAGTTCAAAACCATCATGTAATTCTGGTTTGCAATAGCGGTTGTTTTCTGCCAATTGCGCAAAGGCAAATAAACAATCCAATCGCGCCAAAATTTGGGCATTGATTTGTATTGGTGAAATTTGCTCTGCCAAAGAGGTTACCAACTCATTGTATAAGCGCTCCTCAATGGCGGTAATTTTTTCTTCGGCTCCTAATATTTGCTCTTCATAATGCTTGAGTTCTTCGGTTATATAGCGTTCGGCATTGGTTAATGTTTGCTTACGCATCCAATCTGCCGGAACCTTATCTTTATGCACATGGGTTACTTCTAAATAATAACCAAATACATTGTTATAAGCTATTTTAAGACTTGGAATACCTGTGCGTTCCTGTTCTTTTTTCTGCAACTGGAGCAAATAATCTTTTCCGCCAAAAGCAATCTTTCGAAGTTCATCTAATTGGCTATCTATTCCCTCTTTTATAATATTGCCTTTATTAGCCAACAAAGGTGGTTCTGCCACCAACATTTGATCGAGTTTATTTATAACCCAATGGCAAAGGTGAATTTGGTCTGCAATACCATGTAATAAGGGGTAATTAAACTCCTTTAAATGATTACTTATAGGTTCAAGCATTTTAAGCGAGCGGTTCATTTGCTGCAACTCTCTCGGACCAATACGCCTCATAGCGAGTTTGGAAATTAGTCGTTCTAAATCGCCAACCTGACCTAAAGCATCGCTTAATTTCTTTCTAAGTTTTGCTTGTTTTTTCGCTTGGTCAACAATGTCTAAACGCTCTTGAATTAGCACCCTATCTTTAAGAGGCATAACCAACCAACGCTTCAACATACGAGCGCCCATGGGTGTTACGGTTTGATCCAAAACCTGAATAAGAGGGACACCATTTTCACCTGAAGCCTGCAATAATTCTAAATTGCGAATGGTAAACCTATCTAACCATACAAACTTCTCTTCGTTAATGCGCGAGATACTTTGAATATGCCCAACTTGTTCATGGTGCGTTTCTGCCAAATAGTGCAAGCAAACACCTGCTGCAATGATACCTGATTGCAATTCTTGAATGCCAAAACCCTTTAAACTTTGTGTTTGAAAATGAGCTATCAATTTATCGTAGGCAAAGCCATATTGAAAGTTCCATTCATCGAGGGTGTAGGTATAAAATTTATCACCAAAAAGGGATTTAAATAGAGTCAATTGTTTTTTAGATACCAGGGTTTCTGAAGGCTTAAAACTCTGCAATAGCTTGTCTAAATAAGCTATTGGACCTTCGGTTACCATAAACTCACCCGTTGAAATATCTAAAAAAGCAATGCCACCTTTGTCCTCTTGCAGAAACACAGCAGCCAAATAATTATTACTGCGGTTATCTAAAATTTTATCGTTGTAACTAACCCCAGGAGTAATCAATTCTGTTACACCACGTTTTACAATTTTCTTGGTTAATTTGGGGTCTTCTAGCTGGTCGCAAATAGCAACTCTTTGTCCGGCCCGAACCAATTTAGGCAAATAAGTATCTAAAGAATGGTGTGGAAATCCTGCCAATTCTATATGTGAGGCAGAGCCATTAGCACGTTTGGTAAGCACAATTCCAAGGATACGGGCGGTGGTAATGGCGTCTTCACCAAATGTTTCGTAAAAATCACCTACCCTAAAAAGCAGGATGGCACCCGGATATTTTGCTTTAATATCCAGGTATTGTTTCATGAGCGGTGTTTCACTACCATCTACCTTTTTAGCCATAGCCCGCAAGATAATTGATTTGCTTTCGGCAGGTTAATCTGTTTATATTTTGTGAAGAAATGTCTTCGGTTCGAACCGAAACCCAACCCGATTTATGCCTTGTAGAATTTTCTTTTGAAGAAGGGGTATGTGAATACTGCAAATAAAAGAACGCTTGCGCCTAAATAAAATCCTTTACTCATCATTTCACTATCTCCAAACAAGAGCAAAGAAAAAACCACCCCATAAATAGGTTCTAAATTATTGGTAATAATTACCGTTAGTGGGTCTATTTTCTTGAGAATCTCTACGCTTAATGTAAAGGCCAAGGTGGTACAGAAGATGCTTAAAATCAAAAGAAATATCAAATCTGATTGCTCAGGGAACCTAATATACGCAATATCTCCGCTTATGGCCTGCAAAATGGTAATGGTAAGTAAAGCTCCTATGAATTCGTAAAAGGTAATTTTTCCGGCGTCGTAACTTTGAATCAATTTACCATTATTTACCCCAAACATTGCCCCAGTGAGGGCTGCCAAAATACCATATAAAATACCTAGTGCATAAAACTTTTCAAATTGCAGAATAACTAACAAACCTGCCACAATGATAAGTCCGTACAAAGCATCTCCCCAGAAGAATTTTCGTTTTAATAAGATAGGTTGAACAATGCTAGCAAACAGGGTGATGGTACTAAAACCCGCCAAAGCAATAGATACATTAGAAACTTTAATGGCATGGTAAAAGAAGAACCAATGTAAACCTACTACTACACCCCAACCAGCTAACAAGAAAAAATCTTTCCATTGAATGCGGAAAGAAGCTCCTTTGTATTTAAGGTAAATCAATAAACTTATGGATGAAAATACCAATCGCCAAAAAACCAAATCGAGGGCTTTGAGTGAAATCAATTTGCCCAAAACGGGCGTAAATCCCCATAACAAAATAATGAAATGAAGCAGTAAATAGTTCTTGAATTTATCATTTCCCACCATGTGTTATTTGGGGGCTTTTTTAAGAAGGTAAAGGGCAATGAAGGTAAATAAAACTGGTGGAATCCATACGGCAATCCAAGGAGGTAAAACACCTGTGTTTCCTGCAGTATTAAAGATTTGAATGAGCAACAAATAAGTAAATGTTAAAGCAATACCTATACCTAAATGCATACCAATTCCACCTCTACTTTTGTTACTTGAAACTGCAACAGCTAATAAAGTGAGTACAAAAAATGCAATAGGAATTACCGTACGTTTGTACAACTCTACTTTAAAAATATTCACCTTAGGATTTCCTTTATCGGTTTCTTTTCTGATATAATTATTGAGCTCTGGATTTGTCATGGAAGAAACCACTTTTGTCTTTTCAAAAAACTCATCGGGCTTTAAACTAAGCGTGGTATCCATTCGATTGCCTTTGGAAATATACTCTCGGTTATTGGCAAAAACCCTTCTGCTGTAGCCTTCTAAAGTCCAACACTGTTTCTCTCTGTTCCAAAGTAACCTATTGGCATAGGTTCTTTCTATTAACTTACCCGAGGAAAAACTCTCGAGGTTAAAATTAAAACCAGAGCTATCTACATAATTAAATGATTCCATGTGAATGAGGTTTGAATCGTTCAACATGTTGTAAATATTGTTGTTCTGGGTTTGTTTGGTTTCATGAATCCAATTGTCTTCAAAGCGCAAACGGTACTTATCGCAAATAGGCAGGAACTGGGTATTTAAAATAATAAAGGTTACAAATAAAATGGTAGCACCAATCATGTATGGTTTTAGGAACCTACGGTAGGATAAACCACTATTTAAAATGGCAATAATTTCTGTATTCTGGGCAAGTTTGCTATTAAAAAAGAGCGTAGAT
>CAILJQ010000242.1 GCA_903834625.1 uncultured Bacteroidota bacterium | reverse complement strand
TGGCACGGTATGCATTTACCTGCAGTTATGGATGGCGGTCCACATCAAGTAATTCCTCCAGGTACTTTATGGCAACCGTTCTGGGAAGTAAAAAACCAAGCCGGTACATACTGGTATCACCCACATTTACACGAAATGACTACCGAACATCTTACGAAAGGTATCGGAGGGTTTATGATTGTTCGTGATGCTGAAGAAGCTGCTCTTGCTTTACCTAGAACTTATGGTGTTGATGATGTACCATTAATGCTAACTAGCAGAAGATATGATGCCAATAATCAATTTTTATTTACGAATGTTGCTTATGGCGATTATTTATTAACGAATGGTACTTCTAATGCTCAAATTAGTTTCCCTAAGCAATTTGTTCGCTTACGTATATTAAATGCCGAAACTGAACGTGGTTACGATTTAGGGTTTAGTGATAACCGTACTTTTTATATTATTGGTAACGATGGTGGACTTTTAAATGCACCAGTTCCTGTAACTCGAGTAAAATTATTAGTGGGTGAACGTGTTGAGATTTTAGTGAATCTTGGAAATGATGCTGTAGGTGCTACCTTAGATTTAAAAGCGTATAACTCCGGACAAGCATTCGGTTTCCCGGGTGGTGAGCCTGCAACTTCTGGTCAGTTTGGTAGCTTGTTAAACAATATCGATTTTCCTATCCTTCGCATTAATGTTGCTGCAACAAATTCTTCAGCTATAACAACATTACCAACTACTCTAGTAAATAATACCTATTGGACTGCTGCAGATGCTACAGTAACTAGAACAGTTACGGTAACAGGTGGACAACCAGGTGCACCTCAATCTCCTTTTGCATTTGATAATAAATCTTTCGAATTGAGTTATATAAATAAAACAGTCAACTTAAACACCATCGAAAAATGGACAATCACCAATAGTAATGTTTTTGGACATACTTTCCACATTCATGATGTAGAATTTAAAATTGTAGCTCGTAATGGTGTATCAACCGCAGTAGGTTCACACGAATCGGGTTGGAAAGATGTACTGTATTTACCGAGAGGTGAGAACGCTACTTTCGTTGCAAAATTTGATGATTACGCAGATCCTATACATCCATTTATGTACCATTGCCATTTTACTAATCATGAAGATGCTGGTATGATGGGTCAATTTGTAGTTACCGGTACTACTGGAATAAACTCATCTAAAGAAAATTTAGGATTTACAATTTTCCCAAATCCCGTGAGAGAAAAATTATACATCACCTTAGCCAATGCTAAAAGTACAGTGTATTACATCACCATATTTAACTTAAATGGTAAAGCCTTAATGATGCTTCCACAACCGGAAATTCAAAAAGGAATTGATATCTCTTCATTAGCAAAAGGAACTTATATACTACAGTTAATGGATAAGGAAACGAAATCAATTACTACTCAGAAATTTATTAAAGAATAATAATGCGCGTTTTTAAAATTAGTTTAGTTGTGATTATACTTTTCTCCTTTGGCTTCAAAGGAGATCAGTATAAACAAACCAAACATGTGGGTAAAGTTATTCCAGAGTTTAGTTTATTAAACACAGACAATAAGTTTGTTGGGTTAAGTAACTTTCCAAACGCAAAAGGATTTATCGTTGTATTCACTTGTAATCATTGCCCTTTTGCGAAGTTATATCCCGAGCGTTTAAATGCTTTAAATCTTAAGTATTCTAAATTAGATGTTCCTTTACTAGCCATCAATTCAATGGATACTGCCGTATATGAGGAAGAGAGTTTTCAATTAATGCATGAGAAAGCTATTCGCGAGAAATTAAATTTCCCTTATTTATACGATGCTAGTCAAACCGTTGGGAAATTATTTTCAGCAGACCATACTCCACATGCCTTCATCATATGGAAAGTCAATAATCAATGGGTAATTAAGTACTCTGGAGCAATAGATGATAATGGGGAGCACCCTGAAATCGCTAGCTCTTTCATTGAACCTGTCCTAAACGAATTATTAGCAAATAAAGAAGT
>CAILJQ010000241.1 GCA_903834625.1 uncultured Bacteroidota bacterium | reverse complement strand
TCTGGATTAACAGATAAGCAATTGCAATACGAGACCATCAAAGCCAATTTAGAATTGGCCAAATCAAACAATGCCAAAATCATTTTAATGGGTAAAGGAAATACACCTATTATTTTGGATGGAAAGTAGGTTTTGCTTAAAAAATAATCTCCACATTAGGAAGGTCTTTTCTTATGCGTTCCTTTTCTTTCTCGCCTAGCGGATTGCCAGCTAGGTTCAACACTTTTAATTTTCTTAACCTATACAAATAGGGTGGGAGTGAACCTAATTGGTTGTTCTCTAAATTGAGTTCTTCTAATTTGCTTAGACCACAAAAGGTTTTAGGTAAGAACAAAAGTCTGTTATTGCTAAGGTCTAAGGTAACCAACCTTTTTAATTGATGAATTTCAGGCGGCAATTCACTGATATTGTTATCAGAGGCATTTAAGGTTTGTAAGTTCTTTAGTTGGTTAATGTTTTCAAGGCTCTCCATTCGGTTCGAACCGATATATAATTTTCTTAAATAATACCAATTCTCAAAATACATACTCAGGCTCCCCATTTGATTTTGGTTCAGGTTTAAACTTTCTAAATACTTGAGTTTGCCAAAGTTTTTTGGAAGTGCTGATAAGTTGTTTCCAGATAAATCCAAATCTTTTAGGTTCTCTAAATTTTTGATATTACCTGGAATGGTTTGAATCTGTGTATTGCTAAGGTTAAGCGATAAAAGATTCTTCATTTTGCTAATACCTGTTGGGTATTTGAGTAATTGCTGCTCATGCAAATCTAATTGCCTTACCATCATTTTTTCACTTAAAGCCGAATCTAAATGGGTATAGGTTTTAAAGCTTTCTTTGGTGTATTTAAAATCAAAACCTGGTCGCTTATTGCAATCTATCGGACTTAACACAAAACGTTTGTCTTTAAAAGAGGTAATTTCTCCTGTGATAGATGTTTCTAGTTTTAAACTTTCATAATCTTCTTCAAGGGTGTACACACCACCATTGGTTACTTTAGCCAAATAGGCCAAGTTTGGGTTGATACCGGTTTCTTTGTTATAACCGCAGATGATTACCCTTACCGGCTTGTTTATTTTTACGGCCAATTCTATGTCTCTAATACAAGCTAGGTTATCGGCAATAAGGATAATTTCTTTGTGGTTGGGGAATTTTTCCATGGAGGCCAATATGGCTTCAATATCGTTTTCTTGTCTATCGCCACCACTCCCATTTAAGCGCACTAAATTAAATAGGTTTAAGATGGTAGGAATATCAGATGCTTCTGCAAAATAAATACCACCGGTTGAACCAATTATTTTGCTGGCATTGGGTTTCATGTCTCCATCATTAAACAAGGTTAAATACCTAATTCCTGTATTTTGGTAATGCAATAAATGCCAATGCACCACTTGTGCGCCATAGCCATACATACTTCCCGTCCAATCATTCACCACCAAGGCATCTATCCATTCTGGGTGCCTATCCATTACTTTCCAAACCACTGAATCGCTGAAGGGATTACTTTTAAGGTACTCGCCAATTTGTCTTTTGAATTGAAACATTTCAACCGGACTGCGATCTTTCAAGGGAATGGTACTTACTTTTTTTACTTCTTCGTCTAAGTGTTTTTTGATGATTTGTTTCTGAACATCTATGGGCTTATTAGAAATAATCATCTTCACCGAATCGTTGATGAGCGTGCTCCCTTTTAGGGTTTCAATGGTAAGCAGGGTTTCCTTCATTCCCCCTTGAACACTTTTGTCTTTTTGGTCGAGCTTGGCTAAAGGAACTGTTGATTCTTTTGGGTCGGGAACCTTCTGTTCTTCTTCTTGTGTTCGGTACCAAATAACCACACCATGAAACAATGAGTTCACTTGATCATCTGTTTCAATATGCGTTTGAAGAATGGTTCGCCATTCTAAATTGGCATCATTTAGCGCCGGGTCCATTTCAAAAAGATGGATAAGCCTATTGCATAACAGCGGATATATTTCATGGTAAACACCTTCAAAAACTGGATAGCGAGAATATACTATATCTACCCTATATGGATACAGTGTGTCGCGGGCATTTAACCATAATTGTGGAGCAATAAATTGAGAACTTCTTAAACCATTTCTTAAGAATATGGCATGTTTGCCCTCATCTACTTTAAACTCATACACCAACTCTTCTTTGAATTTAGCCTTTATTTCCGGACCATATTTCTTAGGAAAGGGTAATTTACTTTCGTCAAAATAAGTTTGCGCGCGCAGGGTCCCAATGCCAATAAAAACAAGCATTACGGCTAAAATTAAATTTTTGGCACACATTTTCATTACAAACATGTCATTGATTTATGTCAGGATTTAGCATCCACATACGTTAAAAAGTGGCGCAACTCCTAATTTTTTATAACTTGCATCTATTCGTTTGAAAGCAATTCTAACGAATATAATTGATGACACGTATATGTCGAAAAATTTAAGTGAACTTTCAGGCAGAAAAGGCCTAGAGAAAAATTTGTTTGAGGAGTTAGGTATTGCCGCTCGTGCAGCGGGTACCCCCAACAAAGAGGATATAGATATTTTGGCGGAAGAATTCCTCATGGGTAAGGCCAATATTTATGGAACAACCAGCTTCTATGACTTCTTAAGGCCTGAAAACAAGGGTAAAAAAGTATATGTATGCAATGGCAGTGCTTGTTTAACGGCAGGCACACAAAACAAACTCAAAGAACAATTGCAAGGCTCTTTTGATGCCAATGAAATAGGAGAAATGTGTTGCCTAGGTAGATGTCATGAGAACAATGCCTTTCATGTAGATGGCCATAATTACTCTGGTGATGCCATAAATCATTTGAAAGATGTAAAAGATAAAGTTTATCCAATTCAAGAAAAATACCATTCAGGTGCATTGGGTAAAGCCATTTTAACCCAACCCATTGGCGAGGTAAAATCCTATTACCAAACTTGGGAAAAGGCGTTAAATAGCGGACCAGATGCTTTGTTAGCCGAACTTAAAATAGCTGGCTTACGAGGTAGAGGTGGCGCAGGATTTCCTATTGGATTTAAATTAGAATCGGCAAAAAACACACCTAGCAAAACCAAGTTTATCGTTTGTAATGCAGATGAGGGCGACCCAGGTGCATACTCTGATAGGTATTTATTAGAGGAACGAATCCATTCAGTATTATTAGGAATGATGATAGGTGGATACATAATGGGTGCAGGTTGGGGTGTGCTTTATATTAGAGCAGAGTACCCAGAATCTATTACCATTACCAATCAGGCTATTAAAGAAATAAGAACCTTAGGTTTTATTGGGAACGATATTTTCGGTTCAGGATTTTCTTTTGATTTTAAAGTTATTTCAGCTCAAGGAGCCTATATCTGTGGGGAGGAAACTGCATTGTTATCAAGCATAGAAGGTCAACGACCAGAAGTGCGTGTTCGTCCGCCTTACCCTACCCAACATGGCTTGTTTAACAAACCTACGGTGGTGAATAATGTGGAGACCTTGGCCAATATTCCTTTTGTGATTTCGGAGGGTGGAGCTGCTTTTGCAGCCATTGGTAAAGGAAAAAGCACCGGTACCAAATTGGTTTCTTTAGATGGTTTTTTTAATAGACCTGGTATTTATGAAGTAGAAATGGGAACTCCGCTTTCTCAAGTTATAGATACTTGCGGAATGGGTTTTAGGTCGAAGGTAAAAGCCATGCATATTGGCGGCCCATTAGGTGGTTTGGTGCCAGTTTCTAAGATAAACGACTTAAGCATAGATTTTGAAACCTTTGCCTCGCAAAAGTTTTTATTAGGTCATGCCTCCATCGTTTGTTTGCCTGAAGGCTTTCCCATTATTGATTATATAGAACATTTGTTCCAGTTCACTGCACATGAAAGCTGCGGTAAATGTTTTCCTTGTAGGTTAGGTTCAACCCGAGGGTACGAATTGGTAAAAGGTGCCAAAGAAAATAATGCCAGCATAGATCCTGTTTTGTTTGATGATTTAATTACCACCATGGAAATTGGCTCTTTGTGTGCATTAGGAGGAGGCTTGCCATTGCCTATTCGCAATGCCCTTCAATATTTTTCTGATGAATTGAACCCTTATTTTCAAACCCATTAATACTGTTATATGTCTCAAATTGCTTATATAGATAATGAAGCTTTTGAATTTGAAAAGGATGAAACCATTCTTTCATTTGTAAGAAGAATTAAAGGAAAACTAGAGGTGCCCACTTTATGTGATGCGCCCAATTTAGATCCTTTTGGATCATGCAGGGTATGCAGTGTAGATGTAGCTTTGGTGCAAGACGGCCCGGTAAAAACCCAGGCCTCATGTCACACACCTGTTATGCCAGGTGCATATATTTATCCTAATTCAGACCGTGTTCAAAAATTACGCAAAAACATTGTGGAATTGGTCTTAACAGATCATCCCCTCGATTGCCTTACCTGCGAAGTAAATAACAATTGTGAATTGCAAACAGTGGCTGCGCAAGTAGGCATTAGAGATGTAAGATATCCGGAAGGGAAAAATCATTTAGACAGAAAAAAAGATTTGAGTCACCCATACATGACCTCAGATTTTTCTAAATGCATCAACTGTTTTAGATGTGTGCGTGCATGTGATGAGGTGCAAGGTCAGTTTGTGTTAAGTATGGCCGGAAGAGGTTTTGACAGCCATATTGTGAAAGGTCAGGAAACCAGCTTTTTTGATTCAGATTGTGTAAGCTGTGGTGCTTGTGCTCAAGCTTGTCCAACCTCTGCAATTAGCGATGTGTTTGAATCTAAATCGGTAGCAGTAGATGAAAAGGTGAGAACCGTTTGTACCTATTGTGGCGTAGGATGTAACCTAGAAGTATCTGTTAAATCTGGTAAGGTAAAATCTATTCAAGCTCCTTATGATGCAGACGTAAACCAAGGTCACACTTGTCTCAAAGGAAGGTTTGCCTTTTCATTTTATAACCATGGCGATCGAATAAAAACACCATTGATTCGCAGAAATGGCGTTTTAGAGCCTGCCACATGGGAGGAGGCTTATGCATTTATCGCAAAAGAATTGAATAGGATCAAAACAGATTTTGGTCCAGATTATATTGCGGGCGTTTCCTCTGCACGTTGCACCAATGAAGAGAATTATTTAATGCAAAAATTCATGCGTGCAGTGATAGGTACCAATAATATTGACAGCTGTGCAAGGGTTTGTCATTCGCCTACCGCATTAGGCATGCAGCGCACATTTGGTACAGGTGCTGCAACCAACTCTATCATCGATTTAAAATATACAGATTGTATGATGGTGATTGGGGCTAACCCAACCGCTGGTCACCCCGTTACTGGAGCTAAGTTGAAGCAACAAGCCATGAAAGGGAAAACACTCATTGTGATTGACCCAAGGCGTACCGAGTTGGCCAAATATGCCAATTACCATTTGCAAGTGAGGCCAGGTACCAACGTGGCCATGCTCAATATGATGTTGTATTATATCATATCAGAGGGCAAAGAAAATAAAGAATTTATATCGGTTCGAACCGAAGGATATGATGCCTTTAAGGAACATATACTTACCTTAAATATGGATGAATTATCTGCCATTACAGGGGTGGATAAGCAATTAGCCAAAGAAGCAGCATTGGCCTATGCAAGTGCCGGCAATGCGATGTCGTTTCATGGCTTGGGAGTAACAGAACATTCTCAAGGAACCTATACGGTAATGCTTATTGCAGATCTAGCCATGATTACAGGGAATATAGGTAGAAGAGGTGTTGGGGTAAATCCATTGCGTGGACAAAACAATGTGCAAGGTGCAGCAGACATGGGATGTCAGCCTCACCAAGGTGCTGGATATTTAGATGTAACCAACCCAGATTACCACAAAATGTATGAAGAGTTTTATGGTGCTAAATTGCCTTTACATATTGGGTATAAAATTCCACAGATGTATGAGGCTTCCCTCGAGAATAAATTAAAAGCCATGTGGGTTATTGGAGAAGACATGGCGCAAACTGATCCCAATACGCATTATGTGGTAAGTGCTATAAAGAAGTTGGATTTGTTTATTGTGCAAGAGTTGTTCATGACAGAAACCGCCAACCTTGCCACGGTAGTATTGCCCGGCGCTTCTTTCCTTGAAAAAAGTGGAACCTTTACCAATGGAGAAAGACGTATCCAAAAAGTAAACAAAGTGGTTGAACCCCTTCCGGGTACAAAGGCAGATGGACAAATTATTGCCGAGTTAATGACCTATATGGGTTATCCGCAGCCACATTTTGATCCAGACAATCTCTTACAAGAAATCTCTCAAATTGTGCCATTTTTTGCTGGAGTGAAGTGGGATGAATTAGGGTCAAATGGAAAACAATGGCCAGTAACCAAAGATGGAAAAGGCACTGATATTTTGCATACAGATACCTTTAAGAGAGGCAAAGGGGTGTTTATTGGTAACGACTTTAAAGAGTCGGCAGAGATTGTTAAATACGGCAAAGAATACCCATACATCATAACCACCAACAGAGAATTGGAGCATTACAATTGCGGGGCTATGACCCGAAGAACAGGCAATGCGCTCATTGTAACAGAAGATGTTTTGTTGATTTGCCAAGAAGACGCAGACAAACATCAAATAGCTGATGGAGATATGGTTTGTGTTGAATCACCGAGGGGTAAAGTAGACATCAAAGCCAGAATAACAGATGAGGTAAAACCGGGTATTTTAAGCTCTACTTTTCACTTTCCAGAAATTATGTTGAACAATATTACCTCTAATGAACACGATTCTGAAGCATTATGTCCAGAGTACAAAGTAGTAGCTGTTACTATCAGAAAGAGTAAAGGGCAATATAAAACCAAACCCCAAACGCAGTTAGTATGAAATAATCCTATATGAAATAAGGTTAACAAAATTGATGAACATATTTTGCATAAGATTATGTAAAATTTCTATCTAATCTGCTTAAATTTCGTTTGAGTGGCTATAATTTCCTTTTTATGTCTATAATCATTTTTTAAGATGAAGGAATATTGCAAATTCGAGTAGGCATTACACCAATAGCCCTCAAAAATTGAGGGAATTAGATTTTGCCATTTTTAAAATGAAGCCAACCTATGAATAATAATGCGGAAGACGACATGCAGGTGCCTGATGAATTAAATAAGCTTTTTTATGCTTTGCCACAGGGTGCGCTAAAACTGAATGTAGGATCAGAATTAATTGAATGGAATGCCAGTGCATTAACAATTTTTGGATTGCCAAATAACATAGAGAAAAATAAATTTAAGTTAAAAAGTCACGGTAATTGGTTTGATGAAAATGGTGAAGAAATTGATGAGAAAAGAAATCCTTTATGGAAAGCTATTCATGCTAGAAAAAAGCATTCATTTTCTAAATTAGGTTTCAAAACGGCTGCAGCGTTTGACATGGTCTGGTTGAAAATACAAATAGAGCCAGCCTCAAATGATAACCAAAAATCAAATAGCGTATGGCTATTTGTCAATGATATTAGCAAGGAAGTTGCCCTTGAAGAAAAGTTTAAATACACTAAGGGCATACAGGAGCTAATGATGCGTACCTCCAATGATTTGTTGTTATTAAACCCCAACGAGTTTGATAATACTGTAAATAGGTGCCTAGGGAAAATGGGGCGTTTCATTGGTTCAGACCGGTTGTATATTTTTTCCTATGATATGGAAAAAAACTTATGTTCTAATACCTATGAATGGTGTGCCGAGGGAATTCAGGCCCATATTCATGAACTACAAAATATACCTTTAGTCAATTTTCATGATTGGGTAGATGCCCATAAAAAAGGTGAAACATTAAACATTCCTGATGTTTCGCATTTAGATCATGGAAGTGATTTGTATCAAGTTTTAACAGCGCAAAATATTCAAAGTTTGGTGGCTGTGCCCATGATGAAAGATAACAACTGCATGGGTTTTATAGGAATAGATTCGGTTACTAAAAAGCATGATTTTACTGATAATGAATTGGCTTTTTTGCAATCATTTGCCAACATGTTTGTGAATGTTCAGGCCGGTGTAATTGCAAATAAAATATTTGCAGAAAATGAGGCCAAATTCAGACAAATATTAGAAATTATTCAGGATTTGGTTTGGGTGGTAGATATGACCATGAAACCATTATACTATAGCCCATCTATTCAACGTGTGCTTGGTTATACTTCCGAAGAAATGGTACTTGTGGCTAGTGAAAATATTTTTGATGAGGAAACAATTTCTCGTATTTACGATTTGTACCAAAAAATTGGGAAGGAGTTGAGCCAAGGTCTAGATCTAAGAGACAAAATATGGCCTCTAGAATATGAAGTTACTAAGAAAAATAAGGAGAAAATTTGGTTATCTAGCTCTATCAAACTTTATTTTAATGAAAACAATGAACCAACTGGTTTTATTGGGGTTTCTAGAGAAATTACAGAAAACAAAAAGGCAGAGGCAGAGTTACTCAAATCTAAATTTGAGTTGACGGAAAGGTTAAAAGAACAAACCTGTGTGTATGAAATTTCTAAATTAAGTGAAATAGAATACCTGTCGTGGGATGGTTATCTACAAAACATTGTTGAGCTC
>CAILJQ010000240.1 GCA_903834625.1 uncultured Bacteroidota bacterium | reverse complement strand
GTTTAGGAAACACCTAATCCCCGTTTTATTCATAACTAATTGATTTACAAGATATTAATAACACAAAATGTGTAGTAAGTGTGTAGGTAAATGGGGTTTTGCAGCACACGGTGCAGCACACGATGCAGCACACTTTTAATATCCACTAAAAGGAATAATCCACTTTCTTTAACGACATACACAGACTTACACTATCTTACTTTATTTGCAAGTAATTGAAATATATCATAATATCTTTAAAGTACTTAAATTTGTAAACTAGAAGCAAATGAATGAAAAAAGCCCTTATTACTGGTATTACAGGCCAAGATGGCGCCTATTTAGCCGAGTTTTTACTCAATAAAGGCTACGAAGTACATGGTATTAAACGTCGATCCTCATTGTTTAATACCCAGAGAATTGACCATATTTATGAGGACCCACATATCCCAGATAGGCATCTACATTTACATTATGGTGACTTGTCTGATAGCACCAATCTAATTCGTATTATTCAGGAAGTTCAGCCCGATGAAATATATAACTTGGGTGCAATGAGTCATGTGCAAGTGAGTTTTGAGGAACCTGAGTATACGGCTAATGTAGATGGCATTGGTACATTAAGAATACTAGAAGCAATTCGATTATTAGGACTTACACAAAAAACTAAATTTTATCAAGCATCTACATCGGAATTATACGGATTAGTACAAGCAGTTCCTCAATCAGAAACAACATCATTTTATCCTCGTTCACCTTATGGGGTTGCCAAATTATACGCTTATTGGATTACCGTAAATTATCGAGAAGCTTATAATATGTATGCTTGTAATGGTATTTTATTTAACCATGAGTCTCCTCAACGTGGTGAAACCTTTTTAACCCGTAAGGTGACGCGTGCAGCTGCACGTATTGCTTTACGCATAGATACTTGCTTGTATGTTGGAAACTTAAATGCTCAACGTGACTGGGGACATGCAAAGGATTATATCGAAGGAATGTACTTAATGCTTCAACAAGAAAAGCCAGAGGATTTTGTATTGGCTACAGGCATCACTACAACTATCCGTGATTTTGTAAAGATGACCTTTGCTGAACTAGGTATTGAGCTTAGTTTTAAAGGAACTGATGATGCAGAGGAAGGATATGTAGTAAAGAATACAGGAGCCTATAATTTAGAAGATGGACAAGTAGTGGTTAAAGTGGATCCTAAATATTTTCGACGAACCGAAGTGGATTTATTAATTGGTGATCCAACTAAAGCAATGACTAAACTAGGATGGAAACCTAAATATGATTTAGCTACTTTAGTGAAAGAAATGGTTGCCAGTGATTTGGAGATATTCAAGAAAGAGTTGTTATTAAAAGAGAATGGCTACTCAACTAGTAAAGAAAGCGAATAGTATTAATTACACTTATGGAGAAATCTGCTAAAATATATATAGCTGGACATAGAGGTATGGTTGGTTCTGCGATTGAGCGTAAGCTGAGAGCTGAAGGCTTTAATAATATCATAGTGAGGTCTTCTAGTGAATTAGATTTAAGAAACCAACAAGCAGTGAATATCTTTTTGGAATTAGAGCAACCTAATATTGTAATTCATGCTGCCGGTAAAGTTGGGGGTATTCATGCAAACAATGTTTATCGCGCTGAATTCATTTACGATAACTTAATGATGGAAGCTAATATCATTCATGCTTCTTATTTGAATAAGGTTAAGAAATTATTATTCTTAGGGTCTTCTTGTATTTATCCAAAATCGGCTCCACAGCCTTTGAAAGAAGAGTATTTACTAAGTGGTTATTTAGAATCTACCAACCAGCCTTATGCCATTGCTAAGATTGCTGGCATAGAAATGTGCGATAGCTATCGTGCTCAATATGGATGCAATTTTATTTCTGCAATGCCAACTAACTTATATGGAACGAACGATAATTATCATCCTGAAAACTCTCATGTATTTCCTGCATTAATTCGTCGCATTATTTTGGCTAAAAAGGATAACGATGCTAGTGTAATTATTTGGGGTACAGGTACTCCACTACGAGAATTTATGCATGTAGATGATTTGGCCGATGCTTGTTATTTTTTATTACAGAACTACAATGAGGCAGGTATTGTAAATATTGGTTGGGGGGAAGACGTGACCATTAAAGAAATAGCACAACTAATTGCAATGGAAGTTGGTTATACCGGCGCATTTGAATTTGATACTACCAAACCTGAAGGCACTCCTCGTAAATTAATGGATACCACTAAACTTACAAAACTAGGGTGGAAGCCTTCTATTAAGTTGCAAGAGGGTATAAGAAAAACAATCCAGGAACTTAAGAATCAGTTTTAGTCATACAATAAATTGTAAATCGTCAGCAAAAAGTGGACTAAAATAGGGCTACATTAGGAGAGTGTTAACATCATTAACAATTAAACCTAAAATGACTTTGAACGGAAACAGACTTCAAATACTAAAACAGCATTTAAGTTGACTGCTAAATAATTCAAAAAATTACTTTCCCGATTATTCCCGAAAGTTCCTAGTACCAAAAACCCTTGTCGTAAAGCAAGGGTTTTTTAATGTCAAATATATAATAGGGTACAGTTGAATTTATCAATCTGCTACACACTTTTGCTACACACTTGTCAAAAATCCAACCGAGTATGAAATAGGGTAAAAACAAAAACCCTTGATAGACAAGGGTTTCAAGAGTAAAGTGGTCTCGCCAAGAATCGAACTTGGATCTAGTGTTTAGGAAACACCTATTCTATCCATTGAACTACGGGACC
>CAILJQ010000239.1 GCA_903834625.1 uncultured Bacteroidota bacterium | reverse complement strand
CCATTGCTTCAAAAAAAACTGGGAGATAATTTTTGTATCCTTATTTGTGGCAAAAATTTACCCGAACATTTGGTTCAAAAAGTAAAAGCCAATCATCAACTTCATTACCTTGGCTTTGTGGAAGATATTGAAACCTATATTGATGGTTCAGATGTAATGATTAACCCAATATTAAGTGGTGGTGGTGTTAAAACGAAAGCTATAGACACATTAGGTAGAGGTCAAACCGTTATTTCAACCAATACCGGTGCTGAAGGTATAAACCCCAATGTTTGTGGCAATAACCTGCAAATTGCACCCGACCATAATTGGCCTGCTTTTGTAGGGTTAATAACAGAACATTTTGGTCAAGGCAAACCACAAATTCCAAACAGCTTTTTTGAAGTGTATAGTTGGCCAGGAATAGTAAGTAAGCTTTTGCATAAGTTAAACGAACAACAAATCGGCATCCATGAAAAAACTGCTGAGTTACCTAATCCCATTTCGAAAAAAAATTCAAAGTAAATACAATGGTTCATTGGAACTTTCCTATGTAAATGGAAAATATTTACTTGACAGTGAGCAAACCAATTACTCTTATGGCTCCTTGCAAAAAATCCTTGAAACAGGTCTAAAACAATTGCATCCCATTGGCAATGAAACTACCCTTTTATTAGGCTTGGGGGGAGGCTGTTTCATTGAATCTTTGAGAAAAAAGTGGAAGTATACAGGACATATTACAGCAGTTGAAATAGATGAAGTTGTTATGCATTTGGCAAAAAGCACTTTTAATATTCAACAGTACCACCCAATTGATTTGGTATTAGCAGATGCTTACACTTATTTAGAAAGCAATTCAAACACCTACAGATTGATTGTGGTTGACCTTTTTATTGACGCCCTTGTACCACCTATTTTTTATAGTGAAAAATTTGCTTTATTATTGGAAAAGGCCTTACAAGTGAATGGCCAACTATTGATTAATTTAGGATTTGAGAGAAATGTAAATACGCAAAACATTGAACTGCTTGCTTATTTGAATGTTCAAGAAAATTACCATATGAAAATATTGCCATTTGTTAATGGTACAAACACCTTACTGCTGGTAAAGCCCAAAGCGTATGAATTCAAAACTAACTCAGGAACTATGGAAACAAATTCAGCAATTTGAATTTGACCAAAATGCGGGTGAATACGGATTCTATATTCGTTTAGCAGATGAAAATGCATGGTCTATCCACTTCACCCAACTAGCTGTTGAGGAATATAAAAAATTTATGTACTTGGCAGCAGTGAGCGACCAAATGGTATCACCCTCCGAAACGGTAGATGTGGTTTGGCACCAACACCTCATATTCACCCAAAGTTATGGTTCATTTTGCAAAATTTTAGGCAAACAAATCCCACATATTCCTTCCACTCATGCACTAGAAGAAGCTACCAAATTTAAGTTGGCAAAAGAGCGAACCAAATCTTTATATGAACAATATTTTGGAGAGCAACCAGAAACAATTTGGGGGTATAACCAAATGTTAGAAAGTTTGCAACTCCCCAAAACCAGCTATAAAATAAGAACCTTTCTAGTATTTGGCGTATTGGCTTGGATCTTGATTTTTACACCCATGTATTTATTGTTAGTTCCTTTATACAAACAAATTTACAACCCTTGGTTTACCCTTTTTTTCATATTTGCTAATGCCATAGGCTTTGTTTTCCTAGAGTTATTAAATAGGTATCAACTCAAGAACATTTTACTCCAATCAAATAAACAGTCATTTATTTTTCATTTAAATGCTGCCGAGGTATTCTTCTTCAAAACAGGCAAATTGCATCAAAGCATCCACCATGTGGTAAACAATTTGGTAAAAAGAGAACTTGTAACAGTATCCCAAAAAAATGAATTAACTACAAACAAAAACCTACCACCTAATGAGCCTTTAGAGCGCCAAACCTATGCATGTTTGGATGAATGGAAGTTTTTACCTTACCCTCAATTGATTCAAAAACTAAGTGAAAAACCAGCCTATATTAATCTTAAAAACTTGGGTGATGCAACAGCCAAATATTTACATCGCTCCAAAAAATTTGGTCAGTTGTTTTATTTCAATTTTGTTGTTTTATCTGGTTTGCTCATGTTAGGCTCTATTAGACTTACCAGTGGACTAACCTTTGAACGACCTGTACTATATATTTCTTTGGCACTTATTGTATCACTAGGTGCGGTTATCTTTTATTTGAATAGGTTAACTAAAATATTTCTCTCCATAACTATTCCTAATTATTACGAGGAGCAATTATTAACTGATAAACTACCCAGAAAACAAACAAGCGAATGGGATTATTTCTTAATGGGTCATGCAGCCTTGGCCCTACCCATGGTTCCTGTTGTAAAGCATGTAGAAAATAATGGCACAACAAGTGCCAGTTGTGGCTCTGATGGGGGAAGCAGTTGTGGAGGAGGAGGAAGTTGTGGCAGCAGTTGCGGCGGATGTGGAAGTTCTTAAACCAATAAAATCTGCTCTTCTGATAACATTTCTTCGTTTCTAAATTTGAGCAGGAGTTGTGCTACGGTAATCACATCTTTCTGACAATAAACCTTTATGCGTTCCACATCATTTTGTTCCCAGAACACACGCCAAACCATACTTCCATCTATATCATCTTTAGGAGTTGGGATACCAAAAGAAGCTGCCAACAATTCTAAACTGGTATAACTTTTATAATCTCCAAATTTCCACAATTCCATGGTATCTAAAAGATTCACTTCCCAAGGTTTTTTGCCAGCGATATCAAGTAATGAGGGTATTTCCAAGCCGTTCAACAAACACCTTCTGGCTATAAATGGATAATCAAATTCCTTTCCATTATGGGCACATAACGAATGACCTGCATCGCTAAAATGGCGCTCTAACATATGGCTAAAATCTTCCAATAAAGTCCTTTCATCTTCTCCATAAAAAGATTTCACCCTAAACTGATACGACCTACCCGAACTGCTAAAAAAACCACAAGAGATGCAAACTATTTTCCCAAACTCTGCATAAATTCCTGCACGAGGATAAATATCAGCCTCAGATTGCCCCTCATCTTTCTTTAAACTGAGTGATTTTTTACCCCATAAATACTTCCATCTTTCTGGTACTTCTTCAAAAGAAGGGTACTGTGGCACGGTTTCTATATCTAGCACCAATACCTTGCTTAAATCAATATTCTGTAGCATACCCAAATTTAATTAAGTTTTAAACTATCACAAATCGGTCTGAACCAAAACCAATAAAATAGGAGCAAATTGTTGTTGTCCTTCCCATGTATGATAATTCAGTTTTTTTGCTAACATTGTATCATGACAGCAACCAGAAAAGAACATGATTTCTTGGGCGAGTTAGATATCCCCAACGATTTATATTACGGTATACAAACATATAGAGCAAAAGAGAACTTCAACATAACGGGCATTCCCATTTCGCGAGAGCTGCGTTTTATAAAAGCCTTGGGCTATGTTAAAAAAGCTGCTGCATTAGCCAATAGAGATTGCGGTGTTTTGGATTCAAAAATTACTGAGGCCATTTGTTATGGTTGTGATCAATTGATTGCTGGAAATTATAGCGACCAATTTGTGAGTGATTTAATTCAAGGAGGCGCAGGTACTTCTTGCAACATGAATGCAAATGAAGTTATTGCTAATATTGGATTGGAATATCTTGGCCATAAAAAAGGTGACTATGATTTTTTACATCCTAATAACCATGTAAACTGCTCTCAATCTACCAACGATGCCTACCCTACTGCTTTTCGCATTGCATTGTACATGAAGATGACCGATTATTTAAAAATTTTGGTTCAGCTCGAAAATGCCTTTAGAGAAAAAGGAAAAGAATTTAACAAGGTATTAAAAATGGGTAGAACCCAATTGCAAGATGCTGTACCTATGACCTTAGGTCAGGAGTTTAACGCCTTTGCTACTACTATTGGGGAAGACATTGAGCGATTGCGTGAAGCCCAACATTTGATATTAGAGGTGAATATGGGCGCTACAGCTATTGGCACTCGTGTAAATGCCCCAGAAGGATATGCAGAATTGTGTGTTGAATATTTGGCCAAAGAAAGTGGCATACCTGTAACCCTTGCACCAGATTTAATTGAAGCAACAGGAGATACTGGAGCCTATGTTCAAATTATGGGCACCCTCAAAAGAAACGCCGTTAAAATCTCAAAAATTTGCAATGATTTGCGTTTGTTGAGCTCTGGTCCACGCACTGGATTTAATGAAATAAATCTCCCACCACGCCAGCCTGGTAGTTCTATTATGCCTGGTAAGGTAAACCCAGTAATTCCAGAAGTAGTGAACCAAAGCTGTTACTATGTGATTGGTCAAGATTTAACCGTAACCATGGCGGCAGAAGCCGGACAGTTGCAATTAAATGTGATGGAACCCATTATTGCCTTTGCTATGTTTACCT
The DNA here is from genome assembly GCA_903834625.1 of uncultured Bacteroidota bacterium. Lineage (GTDB taxonomy): Bacteria > Bacteroidota > Bacteroidia > UKL13-3 > UKL13-3 > B1. The sequence continues at coordinate 11,863 of CAILJQ010000239.1, read as the reverse complement.
CATTAGAATATTTAGGCAATGCTATTATTAGTTTGGTAGATAAATGTATAGTAGGCATAACAGCCAATGCCGATAGATGTGCTGAAATGGTTATGAATAGTATTGGGATAGTTACCCAATTAAACCCAATGTTGGGTTATGAGGCCAGCGCAAGTATTGCGGGTGAAGCATTAAAAACAGGGAAAAGTGTTTATCAAATTGTGGTAACAGAAAGGCATTTGATAACCCAAGAAAAATGGGATGAAATTTTCTCCATTGAAAATCTCATCAATCCTAAATTCATCAATAAATAATAAAATATTTTAGCAGTTAGTTGTTTTAGTTTTTGGGTTCGGTTTGAACCTAAAAACTAAAACCTGCTATACCCAAACTGCCGCTGCGCACGCGAATGCCATCGATAAAATAAGCAGTTCCTCCTGGCGCTCCTTTGAATACAGGTTCACTACCGTTGGTTTGAACACCTAAGGTCATACCAGAAATTTTATTGATGCTACGGCTAGGGGAATTCTCTAATAAATCTGTACCATATACCGCTCCAACCGTACCATACACCCTACCAATAAATTTGGGAGCTTCTTTGTATTGGGTAATCTCACCCGATGGTGTGACCGTTTCTGCATAGGGTTTTGTTACATCATTGGTTTCACGTGTTTGGGCGTTAGAATCCAATGAAAATAACATTAAAACAAGAACAGAAATAAATAGGTATTTCATATCGCATGTGTTTAGTTTCAATCAAATATAAAATTTGATATGAAAAATAAGCCTACCACTCATCACAAAGCCCAATAAAAATATAGGACAGGCTTTTGATTTTAAGATTTTTTTCGCACATTGCATGTATAAACAACTAAACAAACTTAATTAACAGTCAAATCATATGAAAAAACAACTACTTGCTATTGTTGCTTTGCTAACAATTGGAACGAGTTCATTCGCACAAGGTTACTATTACTTTAAATTTAAAGGAACTACCTCTGAGTACACAATGAACCAAGCGTCTGCCACTACTATTTCTGCGGCTCCATTAACCGGAAATTTAAGTGCAGCAACTAACCTACCTTTCTCTTGGAACTTCTTTGGTCAACCAGTAACATCGTTTAAGGCTAGTACCAGTGGTTACATTACCTTTGATGCTACACAAACTGCGAGTGTTGATGCAAACACTGCTTTGAGTGGTTCTACAGCTCCTAAAAATTCAATTTTTGCATTTTGGGATAACACTGCGTTAGCAACAGTTACTCAAGGTTCAACAACTTTCCCTTCAGATATCAGAACTTGGACATATGGTACAGCTCCTAAGAGAGTTTGTGTTATCCAATGGAGATTGGTTCAAACTGCTGGAGCAACTTCTCCTACAAACGTAACATATTATGCTATCCGTTTATACGAAGGTGGCGACTTTGATATTGTACACAACTATGGCTTTGGCACTTTCACTGCAAGTGCAGGTGTATTAAATGCTGATGGTTCTTCATACAAAGAAATCACCGGAACTCCTTCAATGAATTTTGGTGGTGCAAATGGTTCTTATGATGCAACTCAAAGTGATGTATACAAATTCTTTTATGGCGTTCAAGCTCAAAATGAAGTTGAGTTAACCAGTATCACTTTACCAAAATTTGCTCCTAAAAACACCAATGTTTCTATCAAAGGTAGAGTAACCAATTATGGTGCTTCAAGTTTAAGTTCTTTCAAAATTAGCTATGCAGTTGGAACTGCAACTCCAGTTACCATGCAATTATCAGGTTTAAATATTGCTGCTAGTGGCGGTACTTATGATTTTACTCATAACATTCCATACAGCACTCCAACTCCTGGTGATTATACTGTGAAAGTATGGGCTAGCTTACCAAACGCAAGTGCTGATGCTGACTCAAGCAACAACAACGCTTCTGGTAACTTAACCATCGTTAACTCAACAGTTCCTCGTAAAGTATTACATGAAATCTTTACTTCATCTACTTGTCCTCCATGTAACCCTGGTAACGTTCAATTAAAATCAGTTCTTGACGGTTATGTAGGTCAATGGAATACCATTAAATACCAAGTAAATTTCCCTGGTACTGGTGATCCATATTATACTTCAGAAGTTGCTACTCGTTTCAGTTCTTATGGTGCTAATTTTGCTCCTTGGTTAGTTGTAGATGGTTCAAGCAAATGGGGAGCTAGCAGTGCTAACTCAAACTCATATACATCTGCTTTCTTTGATAACGCCGTTGCCATTCCTTCATTGGCTAGCATCACTGCTAACTTTACAAGAACAGGTAATACTGTTACTGTTTCAGGAAATGTAACTCCAGTTCAACCTTTTACTACATCAACACTTAAATTACGTATTGCTGTATTAGAAACCAGAACTACTAAAAATGTTAAAAACAATGGCGAAACTGAATTCTTTAATGTAATGAAGAAAATGTTGCCAAATGCAAGTGGTACTGCTGTTAGCTTTACTGCTGGCACTGCTGTTCCGTACACACAATCATTTACTTTCCCTGGTAGCTACCGTTTACCTAACGATGGACAAGCAGCTAGCATCATTAACTTAGCTACTGAAAACTCAGTTGAAGAGTTTGGTAACTTGTTTGCAATTGTATTCTTACAAGATGATGCAGACAAAACAGTTTGGCAATCAGCTTCAACTGCTCCTGATGGTGCATTATCTGTAAACGAAATCAGTGATTTAGGTTTAACATTATATCCTAACCCTGCTACTTCTAGCTTTAATGTTACTTTCAGTGGTAACAACAGCAACGGAAGCGTTCGTATCATAGACTTAAACGGTAAAGAAGTATTGTCACAAAATATCAACAGCCTAAACGGTAATATCAATTGCGATCAATTAACCAATGGTATCTACTTTGTTGAATTAACTGTAGATGGTAAATCAGCTGTGAAGAAATTAAACATCATCCGTTAATTCGGGAGTTTCTTATTCATACAAAAGCGGTCTCAAAAGAAATTTTGAGGCCGCTTTTTTTATTAACTTCATTTCGAAAAAGATAATTTATGCTTTATCTATGGTATTAGTCATGTATATTGGTTAAATCAAATGAAAAACCAAATATTCGTATTGCTCTTAACTTTTGCAGTAACTCAAACTGTTTATAGCCAAAAAACCATCACAATTCCTTGGAAGGGCATGTATGTCATTCAAGATAGTGGCACTAAAATATTGGGAGATTGCGTATTCTGCTTTCCTGAAAATATGCCTGATAGAATCATCCTCGATTCAACCCGAAAAATGATAGCAAGGAGAACAAGCAACCCTTTTGGATTTACCTATTACGAATGGAAAAATAAAGAATACACAAAAACCTATCAAGAAATTCAACTCCCATGTTTCAATTTTAAATCGGCTTCTAATTTTACGGATAGCGGAAGTTTTAGCCCTAAAGAAAAAAACACCTTCATCAATGATTTCATTTCTTATTACAGAACACCCTATAACAAAAAGGAACCATACAATGGCTTATGGACAGCAGAGAAAGTTCAAATTCAATTGAAGCAGCACGCCACCGACTCAATGGTCAATAGATACCAATTTCTGAAAGACAGCATCCGGCATGGAGCCCATTTATGGACTGAAATAAACTTTTATGAAAATGGGAAAATAAAATCAATGGGAACAATTATGTTCCCTGGGTCAGGAGCATTAAAGAAAAATGATAGTAAGCCACATTCTGCCTACAGATATAAAATAGGATTATGGTTGTATTACGACTTTAAGGGTCGGCAATATAAAAAAGACAATATCCAAAAACCTATTAAAATAGACTGAACAATATTAAATATTTACATATGAATGGCCCTATTAGCAGTGGCAGCCAAAGCTGCCTCTTTTACCGCTTCTGCATAGGTTGGATGCGCGTGGCTCATTCTTGCAATATCTTCTGCACTGGCTCTAAATTCCATGGCTACAACTGCCTCGGCAATTAAATCTGCTACACGCGGACCAATCATATGCACGCCTAACACCTCATCGGTTTCTTCGTCGGCTAGGATTTTAACCAAACCATCTATATCCATACTTGCTCTGGCTCTTCCTAAAGCGCGCATTGGGAATGAACCTACTTTATATTTTTTACCCGCATGTTTTAACTCCTCCTCTGTTGCACCCACTCCAGCTACTTCTGGCCAAGTATACACAACACCAGGAATGAGGTTATAATGAATGTGCGGCTTTTGTCCGGCCATTACCTCAGCTACAAAAACCCCCTCTTCTTCTGCTTTGTGAGCCAACATAGCTCCTTTTACTACGTCGCCTATGGCATAAATACCTTTTACATTTGTTTCTAAATGCGCATCGGTTTCAATTCTACCACGGTTATCTAACACAACGCCCGCAGCTTCTAGGTTCAGACCTTCAGTAAATGGCCTTCTACCAACACTTACCAAGCAATAATCGCCTTTAAAGCTTACCTCTTCACCTTTTTCATTGTCTGCCACCACAGTTACCTCAGTACCATTTGAGGTAGCCGATTTAACTTTATGACTAAATTGGAAGGTAAAGCCCAATTTACGTAAACTGCGTTGCAACTCCTTACCAAGGGTTCCATCCATGGTTGGGATGATGGTTGAGGTATACTCAATAACAGTAACCTTTGCTCCTAATCTGGCATAAACCGAACCTAATTCTAGTCCAATAACGCCACCTCCAATAATGATTAGGTGCTTAGGAACTTCTTTTAGGTTCAGGGCCTCTGTAGAGGTTATTACCCTTTGTTTATCTATGGTGATACCTGGCAATACAGAAGGTTTAGAACCCGTGGCAATAATCACTTTATCTGTTTCAATCAATTGCTCGGTTTCACCGCTAACCTTGATAGTATTTTTGTTTACAAACGAACCTAATCCTTTGTACACATCAATTTTATTTTTCTTCATCAAAAAATCAATGCCATCGCAGGTTAATTTGATAACGCCATTTTTGCGGTCTATCATTTGTTGCAAGTTCACCTTTAACTCACCTGTTTCAATTCCATGCGTTTTAAAATTATGGGTAGCATTGTGAAAATGCTCTGAACTATCTAATAATGCCTTTGAAGGAATACAACCTACATTAAGGCATGTTCCTCCTAACGTACTGTATTTTTCAATCAAAGCTGTTTTAAATCCCAATTGGGCACAACGAATGGCAGCTACATATCCGCCAGGACCAGAACCAATAACGGTTACATCATATTTCATACTTGCATGTATATTAAGTGGGGCAAATGTAGGGCGATTCTAAGAGATTGAAAAAGTTTCAGCGTAAATATTGTGGTTTTTCTAAATGAAGGCATTTGCCTAAACTTGCGTCATGGGAATTTTACCATTATCAGTCGTTATCATCACTAAAAACGAGGAAAGCAATATTGCCAGATCCATTAACTCTGTTTTACCTGTTTGTAACGATATCATTGTGGTTGATAGTGGCAGCATAGATAATACCTTGCAAATTGCCCAATCTCTTGGCGCTACAATTATTCAAAACCCTTGGCCTGGGTATTCTAGGCAAAAAAACCTGGGAAATAGCTATGCTAAAAACACCTATATCTTTAGCATTGATGCCGACGAATCTTTTTCGGCGGAGCTTTGCGAGGAGTTAACGCAACTTTTTGCTAAGGGAAATATGGTAGATTTATACAAGGTAAATTTGAGAAATCACTATTGTGGTAAGCCCATTCATTATGGGGCTTGGTACCCCGATTGGCATTACCGATTATTTAACAAAAACCACATTCACTGGATAGAAAGCGATGATGTGCATGAGGAACTCAACTATACCACCCAAACCAGTAAAGCCAATTTGCGCGAGCATTTACACCATCATACCACCTTTACCGAAGAAAATTATTTGCAAAAAATGGAGCAATACGCCCGCTTATATGCAAGTAAAATGAAACCCAAAGGTAAAAAAGGAGGATGGCTTAAGGCTTACTCAAGCGCTGTATTCCGCTTTATAAAAGAATTCATTTTACAACGCGGATTCTTAGACGGCGTTGCAGGATTTAAAATTGCGCAAGCGCATTTTATTTATACCAAAAAGAAGTATGTTTATTTAGCCAATTAGATTTCTAATAAAATCTTATTCAAATCTTTTCCGCTGCTTAACAACAACATAGGATTCTCTAAACATTGTTTTACTTTAACCAAAAATCCGACAGATTCTCTACCATCAATAATGCGGTGATCGTAACTTAAAGCCACATACATTATTGGGCGAATCACAATCTGACCATCTTTAACTACGGCGCGCTCTACAATATTATGCATTCCCAAAATAGCTGATTGAGGTGGATTAATAATAGGTGTGCTTAGCATTGAGCCAAACACACCACCATTGGTGATGGTAAAGGTTCCACCTGTCATTTCTTCCAAACTTAATTTGTTATCGCGTGCTTTGCCGGCAAGTCTCATCACCTCAGCTTCAATTTCTGCCAATCCTAAACTCTCGGCATTACGAATTACTGGAACTACCAACCCTTTTGGCGCACTTACAGCAATAGATATATCACAATAATTGTGGTAAATAATTTCTTCTCCATCAAGGTATGCGTTTACTGCAGGAAACTGTTGCAAGGCCACAGTAACAGCCTTAGTAAAAAACGACATAAATCCTAGGTTCACACCGTGTACTTCTTTGAATTGATTTTTGTATTGGTTACGCAAATCCATGATAGGCTTCATATCAACCTCATTGAAGGTAGTTAACATGGCCGTTTCATTTTTTGCAGCGACTAAACGACGAGAAACCGTTTTACGCAAAGAAGTCATTTTCTCCCTGCGGTCATCACGGGTTTTGCTTTCATTCGAAGTTACCTTCAATTCAGCCTTTAAAGCATCAGCTTTGGTAATTCTTCCATCTTTTCCTGAACCAACAATTTGTTTTGGATCTATACCCTTTTCAGCAAGAATTTTCTGCGCTGCTGGTCCGGCCGATCCGCTTGCATATGTTTTATTGGTTTCTGCAACAGGCTCTGGAGCTTTTGCCTTTACTTCTTCCTTGGCCGCAGGTTTTGTTGGAGCAGGAGTAGCAGCGCCTTCAGGCCTTTTGGCATCTGTATCTATCTCGGCAATGAGGTCACCTACTTTAATAGTATCACCTTCATTCCCTTTAGTGGTTAAAACCCCTGCCGCTTCGGCATTTAGTTCAAAGGTGGCTTTGTCACTTTCCAATTCACATAACAACTCATCCATTTCCACATAATCTCCTGATTTTTTATTCCAGCGTGAAATGGTAACCTCGCTGATAGACTCTCCTACGGTAGGAACTTTAATTTGAAGCATATTTAGGTGTTAAAATCGGCTGCAAAGTAAGGCAAATCGTGCCTATTAAGCAAAACCACGTGTAAAATTAGGAAAGTCTTATTTAACAGGGCTCTTTAATCCCAGAGTAATTTTTATCCGATCTAACAGATTCCCTTTAACGCCCATGATTTCCAAGGGTTTGATTAAATCATTTACCGATAAATCCTTTTGAAGCTCCGATAAAGTTATTTTTTCTTCAGCCGAGGTTGCGCTTTTTTTTTCAGCTGATTGCTGAGGTCACTCATCGCATTCATGAAATAAATGTAAGCATCATAAGGAGATTCGTATGGACTAAAATACTTGTGTACGTCGCCATCAGCCCAAAACTTGGTGGTCATATAATAATAGTGATCACTGGTGAGCATTTTTTTCCAGGCGTCTATCAGTTCCTTGTCATTGCTTTGGTATATATCTTTTTCCAAGGCATATATTTTTGCAATGGATTCATCTTGCATGGGGTTTCCCAACCAAGCAGATAAATCGCGCTCAGTATCTGCCCATGAAATCAATTGATGCGCGTCATAGGTATCTCTAATAGGATAAGCAGCTGCAGTTTCAGAAACCGTTTTGAAGGTGAAATCTGGGTGTTTTAATACATGACCTGGCATGTAGCGCAAGAATTCAAAAATTCCACTCTGCGCCCATTGGTGTTCGCCAAAGGTTTCATAATCCATAAATAGGTTAATGGTTTCACCATGTCCTGCCACGGCATGCACCCATTTGGCATACGTTTCTGCAGTAAGTGGCCATTCGCTCCAATTGCGATCAGAGAAGCGGAAAGCTATATCATCACTCAAACGATAATTCTTGAGTAAAGATTTTATTCTGTTTGTATTGGGTGCCTTATAAATAGAATTGGGTGATCTGTCTTGCAATAACCTATCAACCCCTTCACAAATGATGGCATCATAGCCCATATCTTCAATGAATTTAGCCAGTTCATTGTTGTATTGAAGTTCGGTATTTCTAAAAACTTTTGGGTCTTGTTTAAAGTATTTTTTGATCAACTGACGGTGTTGTTCAATTTGCTTTTGGAACTCATCTTTTGAAAAGATATAGGCCAATGAATGGTAGTAGGTTTCAGCAATAAACTCTACACAACCCGTATTTGCTAACTCAATAAAAGATTGTAAAACATCTGGTCGCCAAGCTTCAAATTGCTCTAATGCCACGCCACTAATAGAATAACTTATTTTAAACTTCCCTTGATGTTTTTCTATCAACTCTAACATGAGTCGGTTGGTTGGCAGGTAACACTTTTCTGACACCTTATCAAGCACCTCACGATTCTTGGCATCATCAAAATAATAATGGTCGGTACCAATATCAAAAAACGAATACTCTTTCAAGCGGTAGGGTTGATGAACCTGAAAATAGAAACAAATAGATGGCATACTTTTATAATGTTTTATTCTTCGTCAAAAATACTTTCATAAACTCCCATTACCTTTTGAGCACAATTTTCCCAGGTAATAGATTTTAAACTCTCGTCATTGGCACTTACTACACTTTTGCGTAGACCTTTTAAATCAATAGAGGCGATGATGTATTGCGCAAATTTATTTACATCCCACACATCAATTTTTAGAGAACCATTCAGCACTTCTGCCACACCAGATGTTTTAGAAATAATGGTAGGAATGCCGTATTGAACTGCCTCTACTGCACTTAAACCAAATGGCTCACTCACACTTGGCATGCAATACACATCTGCAATAGCCAACAACTCATTCAACATTTTTTTGTTGAGGAAACCGGTAAAGAAAAACTTATCTCCTAAACCATAAGCAGCGGTCCTTTCAATCATGGGCCTTAATAAATCGCCGCTACCCGCCATCACAAATTTGGTATCTGGGTGCACTGCCAGTACTTTTTTGGCAGCTTCCACAAAATATTCCGGACCTTTTTGCATGGTTACTCTCCCAAAGAAAATAACCAAATTGCCTTCAACGGGTTTCTTTTTAACGGTATGTTTTACTGCTTCAATGCCATTGTGAACCGGCATGATTTTATTTGGCTCAGCACCATAATGCTGCACACAAATATCGCCGGTATACCTGCTCACTGGAATGATACGATCTGCAAGAGCCATGGCACGTTTTTCTAAATCCCATACCCAGTTTTTGCTATGTTCTCCTGCCCTGTCAAATTCAGTGCTATGTACATGTAATACGAGAGGTTTGCCTGTTCTAATCTTCAATTCCATCGCTGGTAAAAAGGTCATCCAATCATGGGCATGAATCACATCAAACTTGGTTCGCAAACAATATTGAACAGATATGCGAGCAAACTCAATTACTTTTTTTATAACATCCCCTGCATACAAATCGTCTATTTCAAAGGGATGCACTTCACCATGAAAAACATCATAAAATTTCTTGTCTATGTATTCTGTTTCGGCTATGCGTGTATACGGACCAAAACTAGGACCTTTCTTCACGCTCATTTCAGGAAAAGAATAGTGAATTTCTTTTTTAAACAATTCTTCCAATTCCTTCCGTCCAATACTGTTTAATCCAACCAACTCAATATTGGGAATATTAAAATCAGGAACATTTTTAGGGATAATCATTTTCACGTCGGCCAGCGGAGCCATGGCTTTACAAAGGCCCAAGGTAGCTACACCTAATCCTCCAGAAATCACGGGAGGAAATTCCCAACCAAACATCAAAACTTTTTTTCGGGCTAACATAGGGTAATCACAAAAGTATTCTTAGCAATATACATTTTTTAAATCAAGGTGCTAATGCTTGATTGTAAATTTTCAAAGAATCTTTCTCTTAATGATTGGCCTCGTGTGTCTGAGCCACACCTTTGGTATCAGTACCACTTAATACCGATTTAAAGAAACCTAAATCTTTGGGCAAGGTAATAACCTCTCCCGCTTGCACTTTCTTTTGTATTAATGACTTTACAGGCTTGCTAAAGCTGCTATCGCAAGTATATACGTGCAAATCCATAGAAGTAGGAAAATATTGAATTGGATAATACACAAAGAATTTTTCATTGCCCTCAAAGGGGTAAAAGGCTGGCTCTATAAGCGAATCCATACCTGGAACTGAATAAAAATTAAAGGCGGGTTGGTTATTTTGATAACTCACAAAATACACCAACTCATTGGTTTTGACATACTGAATAACCATATTGGTATCCCCATTGGCTAAAAAAGACACGTCTGCATTACCAGATTTTTTATTGGCAGAACAAGCCATAACCAACAAAACCAAACACCCTAATCCAAATTTTCTCATGAGGCAAAACTACGCTATTTTTTCGTGGGTCAAAAGTCATAGTGCCGACATGGTTCAGACAATACGTAACTTGTATTTTTCTAGCAACCCAGGTAAAACACTTAAAGAAAGAGTTGCTTGTTTGATATTGTTATTTTCTGGGTCAATGAATAAATTATAAGAATCTGTTAAATCTGCCTTCTCTAAATTGCTTCTATCAAAGTTGGCATCTAATAAATTACATTGAATCATTTTACATTCATTTAGGTCGGCCTCTGCAAATTCAGCACCATCAAGTTCACATTCCTCAAAGTGGGTTCTTTTAATTTTGCAACCATAAAAAGAAGCATGACTAAGCAAACACCTCGTAAATTTAAAGGATAGTCCGAAGGCTAGGCAATGTTCAAAATTTAATCCTAACATTTTGCACGACACAAAATGAGCATCACGAATAGCTGTTTTTTTGAGCTTAACCATGGTTAAATTGCAATCAGTAAACAAGCAATCATTGAATTGTATTCCTGAAAAATCACCTTGTGAAAAGTCTATCCCTACAAAACGGCATCGGTCATATTCTCCAATTGCTATAGGCGTTTCAGCAAAATCTTTCGGTGTAAAAACGGTATCATTATAATACGATTCCATATCAACAATAACTTAAGGCTTGGCTATTTCTATCACAACATTTCCTGTCTTCTCGCCCGTATCTACATAGGCATGGGCCTCGGCATATTGCTCCATTGAAAACACTTTATCAATTACTGGCTTGTAATGTTCAAACTCCAATAACATTTTAAAATATTGAATATCTTCTTTGCTATCTGTTGGAATAGGAAATCTCATTTTTTTACCACCCAAGTAACCCGTAAAAAATGGAAGAAAAACATTTTGCCACATATACCCCAACTCGCTAGAGTAATAGGTAGCACCGCTATTCATTATTCTCTTACAAGCAAAAAAACTCGACTTACCAACCGCATCTAAAACGGTATCATATTTTATATCTCTTTGGGTAAAATCTTCTTGGGTATAATCTATTACCTCATCGGCACCCAATTGCTTTAACAACTTTAAATTTTTGGTATTGCCAACAGCAGTTACTTTTGCCCCATGGTATATAGCCAATTGTAATGCAGCAATGCCAATTGAACCTGTTGCTCCATTAATCAATAGCTGTGGCCTTCTTTTAAAATTAATGCGCTTTATATAGTTGTTGGCTAACATCATTCCATCACAAACTGCTGCAGCCTCATTAAAACTCAAATTCTCAGGCATCAAGGTTATTGAGCCATCTTCAGGCACACAAATGTATTCTGCATGCGCACCAAATTGATAGGAAT
>CAILJQ010000238.1 GCA_903834625.1 uncultured Bacteroidota bacterium | reverse complement strand
TAAAATAATACCTTATGAAAATACTCAAATTTGTCCTCATTGGATTTGTTAGCCTTATTGCTATCGCGCTTATTTCAGCACTTTTTATGAAAAAGGAATATGCTGTTGTAAAAGAAATCACCATCAATAAACCTAAAGCAGTGGTTTTTGATTATGTAAAACACCTCAAGAATCAAGACAATTACAGTGTTTGGAATATGAAAGACCCAAACATGGAAAAAAAGTTTACTGGCACAGATGGCATGATTGGTGCCATTTCATCGTGGAAAAGCACCAATGACGAGGTAGGAGTGGGTGATCAAGAAATTATAGGTATTACCGAAGGCGAAAAAATAGATATGGAGTTACGTTTCCATGTTCCAATGGAATCTAAAGATCATGCTTTTATTTCTACAACAGCCCTTAATGATAGCACCACACAAGTTAAATGGGGTTTTGATGGCAAATTACCTTACCCAATGAATTTAATGTTTTTAACCATGGACATGGAAGGAATGTTAGGAGAGCAATTGCAGACTGGATTAGAAAACTTAAAAAAGATTCTTGAAAAATAGGTCAAGCTTTTCATACCTCCATTTTCCTAACCTTCCAAATAAACGCATCAAGCACATAGTGCGTTACTTGAGGTAAAGAAAGTAAGGGAACAATGATGCTCAAAAGGGTTGCATGGGTTTGCTGTGGTAAACTTGAAAATAATTCAAAAAATTCAGGGTGATCGCGCCAAACCAGTGCATCCCATAATCCTTCTTCTACATAAGCAAATAATATGAGTAGGCCTATAAATATAGGTATGGCAACATTTTTAAACATGAAGGAAATGCTCCTTTCTTTTGAATTCTTGTGTTGCTTTTTGCCGTATATCCAAATCAAAGCCATATATGGAATGCCATGAGATACCACGTTAAGTAAGGTGAATATAAGGTCGCCATTATAGGCCACAATTCCAATATACCAAGAGATGGCCGAACCCAAAATGATTAAATTCTTGGGCAAATTAAATTGCCTATGATAAATGGTTATGTATGTTGTATACAGAGAATAACTTAATAGGATGCTTAGATAGAGATAAAAGCAAATAGATAAAATGATGGGTTGCGAGCCAATTAAAAAGTCACCCGAAACAAACCAACTAAAAGTTCTGCCGGGCTGTAGGTGCCAAAAAATAATTGGATACAATACCACCGCATAAATCACGGTTGTGCTTAAGTATCGGTTCAAACCGTTTTGTGGCTCATTTCTGGAATATAAACGCATGAACCCATATTGTTGCCTAATAAAATGAAACACGGCCAAATAGGCCAAACATCGCCAAAATGCCATGGGATGGATTTGGTAAAATACAATCATTAATACCAAACATATAGCGGGGGTGTAAGTGTATAATATTCTGTTGGCATTAAATTCTTTGGAGTCAAAGTAGGTTCTATACAAGGTTGAATAAACATGGGATACATCTACCCCCATGATCAAAATAATCCACCATAAACTGTTTACCTCAGTTTGGTTTTCAAAATAATCTTCAAATAATATAACCGATAAACTGGTTAAAATAGGAACCAATAAAATAAAAAGCCATTCAGCACCTTTTTCTCCCAGCCAAGCAGATTGGTAATTCTTTCCTATGCTTTCCATGTTTTTATGATTTCATCTGCAGCTCTATTTCCTTGATAAAAAGCTTCTTCAAAAATAGAGATGCCACTTAAATCTGAATGTGCAAAGTGTAAGCCGTTTTTTGCCTCCAATAATTTTTGTTTATTAGGGTTAAATAAAGTGTTTGGGCGTGGACCAACCATGGCATGACCCCATATTTTCAAGTCTATTTGAATCACCTTTAATCGGATATCTTTATGGGCTTTTTCTAAATCAGATAATACAATTTCTTTCAGTTCCTCAACTGTTTTGTTAAATAAAAATTTCCGATCCTCTTTTGGTTCGTTTTGGGTAAAGGGCAAATAATAAGTTAAAACCAATTTGGGTAAGGAACTTTTTAACTGTTGGTGACAAGCATTTACATATCCTAATGATTCACTGTTAAAAATAACATTGTCCCACGACAAAGCTACACCATTGCTCTCAGATAGTGGCATGGTGCTAATATTAGCCACCAACCATGGACTGTATAGGAGGTTTAATTTACTTGAATATAAATCTGTACTTAGTATTTTTTGGTTAACAAATTGAGGTGTGGCCATAAGCACTTGCTTGCATAAAACCACATGCGAGGTATTGTTATCTGTTTGGGTATAATACACGCTAAAACGTTTATCAGGCATTTGGCTTACCTTACTTACAAAAGCATTCGTTTGAATGTTTTGGTTGATTCTATTTTGAAGAGCATGCACCAAAAACTGATTCCCTTCAGGCCAAGTTAACACATCGTCTTCTCCTGCATTAGAGGCAACTCCTTTACGTGCTGCAAAATAATGGATACCTGCCCAGGCAGAAGTGTTTTTTAAAGAGGTACCATAATCGTCTTTACAACAATAGTTAAGGTACCACAATAAATAAGTACTTTCTAACCTTTGTTCGGTTAACCAATTTTCAAATGTGATGGCTTCTAGTTTTCTGTACTCCTCATCTTTGCTGCAATAGGCTATTGGTATACAAAAAGCTTGTTTTCGGTCTGAACCTATGGCCATCTTATAGTGTTGAACCAAGCTTAAAAATCGTTGAATATCTGAATGGTCGTTTTCTTTCATCCCCAAATCTGGGATCAATCCTTCTTGCCAATAATGATGAATATATAATCTTTCTTCAGGGTCTGAACACAAATAATAGTCGTTGTAAATAGGTTTACCTAAATCATCGTATCCCACAATGATTTTGTGTTCCTCCAAAAACTTCAATAATTCTGGTTGCAATAAATTAGGGATAGGCAGGTAATGCGCTCCCCAAGGATATTCGCTTATGTCATTGCTTCCGCCAACGGCATTGCCGCCCACTTTATTTCCTAATTCAAGTAGTTGGAAGGGGATATTGTTTTGGTGTAATTTTCTTGCAGCTGTAAGCCCAGAAATGCCACCACCAATGATGAGTACATCTATCTCGTGCAATTGGGTATCCTTGGTAACCTCCGATATTTCTGATAGCTTTTTTGGGTCTCTGAGCAAGTGGGCAATGGCTGAAAAAGAATCGTGTAAAAAAACGGGAATGTGTTTCGTAGGCCATAGCCAAATAGCAGCGGCGGCAGAGACAAATGCTCCAGCACCTATTTGTAAAAAACGTTTTCTATTTAATTGACCCATGGTAAAAAAAGAGCCTTCAATTTACTGGTATATGGCCCATTCCTTCTCAAAATAATGCACCAACATTTGGTTGTTTAGTTTGTTTACATCTGTCTGCACAAATGCCATATCTTTCGGAAAATGATCCATGGTACGCAATGTACCTGCAGTTAAATATTTGGTTTGAACCGATATAGATTCATGTGGGAATTGAATAGGATTTAAAGCTGCCATAATAAATCCCCATTCCCCAAAAGAGGGAACAAAGGTGTGGTAAGGTAATGTGTTCAATCCAACCGAGTTCATGGTTTGGTTCACACACCAAAAAGATTTAGGTGCTACCAACGGTGAAGTAGATTGAACAACAACCTTAGAACTTTCATGCATGCTATGTAACAATAAGCGATAAAAGGTTTGGGTATAGAGTTTTCCTACACTAAAATTACTTGGATCAGGAAAGTCGATGATAATAACATCATACTTTTTGGTATTTGTTTTTAACCATTGAAAGGCATCTACATTGTTCACGTTTACCTTTGGGTCAAACAAAGATTTTTGATTCAAGCTTGTCAATAAACTATTTGTTTTAAACAATTGTGTAACGGCTTCATCTAAATCAACCAATTGAATTTCACTTACCTCCGGATATTTTAAAATTTCTCTTACTGCTAATCCATCTCCACCTCCTAAAACCAATATTTTGGCTTGTTTGGGTAAACCTTGCATTACGGGATGTACCAAAGCCTCGTGGTATCTGTATTCATCGGCAGAACTAAATTGCAGGTTCCCATTCAAATAGAGTCTGAGTTCTTTTTTATTTTTGGTGAGAACAATACGTTGGTAGGCCGATGATTTGGAGAAAATTACTGGTTCAGAATAACTCAAACTTTCACTAAAACGCATGATGTTTTCTGAAAGCACAAATCCTGCTAACAAAATGATAAGTGTAGCAATCCCTATTTTTTTTAAAACACTAAACCACTTGCCTAAATAATCTAACTGAATACAAAGGGCAATGGCAACCGACACATTTAATATGCCAAATAGAAAGGAAGTTTTAACTAATCCAAGGTATGGAACCAAAACTAATGGAAATACCAAGGAGGCCAATAAAGCTCCAATATAATCAAAGGTAAATACTTTTGATACCAAATCTGTGAAGTCAAATTCATCTTTAAGAATGCGCATAATAAGCGGAATTTCTAATCCCACCAGAATGCCAGTTAACATCACCAAGCCATACAATAGAAGTTGAAAAGAAGCGGCAAATTCAAATAAAACAAATAACAAGGAAGAGCTGAAACCACCAATCAATCCAACTAAAATTTCTATTTGAACAAACCAGCTGAGCAAATTCGTGGTAAAGAATTTAGATAGCCATGAACCTATTCCCATTGAAAATAAGTACACACCAATAATGATAGAAAATTGCGTAACAGAGTCACCCAATAAATAACTGGCAAGGGTGCCTGCAATGAGCTCATAAATGAGTCCGCAGGTGGCCACCACAAAAACCGAAAAAAGAAGTAAATTGGGTGTACTTACTTTTTTAGCCATGTATAGCTGAACTAATAATGATTGCAATGGCAATCATAAAGGCCCCAGCCATTAACGCTAAAGCAGTGTTTTTATTGACCAATATTTCCTTCCATAAATTTTCTGGAGTAATTTTTTCAATTACCCAAAAACTCAATAGCAAAATGGTAATGCCAATCAGCGAATAAACAACTGATCCAATTACATACTTTAAGTTAATAATCTCTTCCATAATATTATTTGTGATAGTGGTGTTCTTTTTTAGGGTCGTATTTACTAGTATTTGCGCCGTTAAACAATTTATATCCAGTAAACGAAAAATACATATATAGTCCAATGATGCATGATAGCAAACCAATGAAAAAATAGCCTTCTTTTTCAAATTTCAAATATCTATTCATCGTCGCCTCCTAAATTTCTTTCATACCATGAACGGTGGTCGTAGGTTGAATAATTACTATTACTCCATCTGTTGCGTTCAAAATTAACAACCCGTAAATATTGTATATAAACCAAAATTACCATCAGACCCATGAGCCAATACAAATTGCTTCTTATTGGCACACCTCTATAAATATCTAAATGTACAGTAACATTTTTTGCAGCTGTACTTAAATACGGAACAACTTGCAGATGGTATTTCCCTCCAGGTATACCACTCACAACTGATCGGTAATGTTTACTACCATCTGTCCACGATCCTTCATCATCATAGCCACTGTACCAATACAATTCTTCAGTAAGAGTATATTCTTCTTCTTGTCCATCGCTTATTAAGGTAACCTCCAATTCGGTCCAATTTTGGTCTAGGTCGTGATCAAAATTTAACTCAACATTATCTATGCCTTCATCTAATACGAATGATTCACTTATTTGAGGCTTTTGAACGCTATCCATTACGTTAAAAAAGTAGGAGTTACCGTATACTCTTTTTGGTGTAACACTCGATTCAAAAACAATGGTAAAAAGAACCATGAGGATGATTGCAATACCTGCATAAATGGCGAAGGTTTTATGATCTAAGCCTAATTTTTGTGGTTGAATACTCCCTTTGCCAACTTTTGGAACAGCATATGCTGGCTCACCTAATGCCTTAAAAACTTCTTTTCTTGAAATATGCTCACCTTTAAACCATATAGTTTCCTTGGCGTAGTCCTTTCTCAAAAACATGATAGGAGGCTCTATATACTCCTTTACCAATTTGTTGTTGGTGTCTTTTATGTCGTATGGAAATTCACCAATGGCATTTAAACACAAGGTTTTATATCTTAAGAATAATTGGTATTGGTTTCCATTTTTGTCCTCAATAGTGGTAGTGTTAATACTATTTTGGGGGAATTCAATTGTTTCTCTTAAGGTAATCCAATTGCCTGTATATTCCTGTAAATAAAGAAATCCTTCACGAGGGTTAAAGAAACAATACTCCTGCCAATTATATTCAGCCCCATTCTCTTTTCTGTGCACAGCGCCTACTAATTGCCAGGTAATTCCATAAATATTTGCTAGTGTCCCCAATGGCCATAACAGCTCATAAGCCATAATGCCTTCTTTTACTTTTTCTACCTTAAGATCAACAAGGTCAATATAACGCCCGCAATGCTTACAAACATAAAAAGAACAAACATCATGAAGTAGCAATTCATTGCTCTTATTACAATGCAAGCAAGAAACCACTTTAGGTTTGAGGGGCCATATGTTAGTTAACTTATCCAGGGAATTGAAATGATGGGTTAATAATAGATGAAATGGGGATATGTATTCTCTTTCCAATAAAGCTCAAATTGTGTAGGCTTGAGAAAATAAATGAAAAAAAACATTGTCCATCTTCATCATATGCTTCCAATATCTTAGTTTGTAATTCGAGCTCTTCTGTCATCCAAACTTCACCAAAAATATCAAACCTTTTCAGCATGGTTGCCTTGGAGGTCATAAAATTTTGGAAGTTACCTTTAACCTCTAAGGTAAATAACTTACCTGCATTTGGGTTCGTAATTTTCGCATTTTCGATAGCTTTATGGTTAATTTGGTCGAACCAATTTAATTGTCCATGTCTTTCAAATAGCCAATGAATATGGTTATTTCCATCCTTCAGTTGATAAAGCACAACATAGGAATCATTTACCAATAATTCTATAAAGCCAATTATTTCGCCCTGAACCAAGGTGTCCTTAATCTGACTACCTATTTGAAAAATGGAAAGTAAGTTTTTTGCTGAGCCGCTTACTGCTTTACCACTTTTGGGTTCATTTTGCAACCAATTAATGGTTTGACAAAAAGAGCAAACCAAAACATTACTTGCCGGGGACTTTTTCAGCAATTCATGGTTACATGTTTTACAATTTATTTTATGGGAAATAGGCTCTAATTTCATCTTTGTAAACGATGTATTTGAGAAACTTGTCCGCCAAAATATTTTTGAATAGCATCTGCTATTTCCTCGCAAGCACCATTGTTTACTTGCATGAAATTAGAAAGGAAAATATCAAAAGTGGCCTTACCAAATTCTGGCCAAGTATGCACAGACAAATGTGATTCTGTAAGCCCAATAACTGCAGTAAATCCACCATTCGGAAAACTATGAAATACAGAGCCAGTGCTTGTCAATTGGTGCATTTGAATTTGTCCCTCCACCAATTTTTTAAAAGGCTCCATATTCGATAAAGTTTCTGTAGAGGCAGAATCTAGGTCGCAAATAATATGTAAGCCTTTGTTATATTCCATAGGTAATGTCAATGATACAAAATGAGAATGATAAGTGCAAATGTGAACGATTATCATTTTTATATAAAACTATTGCTACCTATCTTGCTGCCTTATATTACATAAAATGGACCATATAGAATCTATATTTACAGAAATAGGCGCGGTATTTTGTAACAGTGCAAGTGAAGTCTCCACCAGGTTAAAAGGGATTAAGGCGTTTGTGTTTGATTGGGACGGAGTGTTTAATAATGCGGCTAAGAATGCAGATAAAAGCAGTAATTTCAATGAGGCAGATAGTATGGGAACTAATATGTTGCGATTTAGTTATTATCTCATTCACCAACAAACCCCCAAAATGGCCATTATTTCAGGTGAGCGCAATGAAATGGCATTTTATTTTAGTGGGAGAGAACATTTTCATGCAAGTTATTATAAGATACCAGATAAAATGATTGCCCTCAACCATTTCTGTCACAAGCATGGTTTGAAACATAATGAGGTAGCTTATTTTTTTGACGACGTACTTGATTTGAGCATTGCCTCGGTGGCTGGTTTAAGAATAATGATTAATAGAAAGGCCAACCCATTACTTAAAAATTATGTATTAAATAACGCTTTGGCAGATTATATTACTGCGCATGAAAGTGGCAATTTTGCCATTAGAGAAGCTTGTGAAATGTTGATGGGATTAACTGGAAACTATAATACCTGCCTTGATGAACGAAAGGAATTTTCGGTAATTTATAAGGATTACCTGCAACAACGCCAGTTGGGTCAAACCGAATATTTTACCCTACAAGACAACCAGATTGTGGAAGGAAACTAATCTGTTGTTTGCATACGATTGAGAAAGTAATTATAACTCAATTGTTGCGAACTAAATTTCCCTGCTTGCTCATGGTTCAAGGGGAGTTCGTTGTCTGAAATACCTGTTATTTTTCTAGATTTAACGGCATCTGCCCATTGCAATTCAAATATATCGAGGACGGTTTTTCTTGCTGTTTCATTATAGAGTGGGAAGGCACATTCAATTCTATTCATAAGATTTCTGCTCATCCAATCGGCAGACGCAAGGAATATTTTTTCTTCTCCTGCGTTGCCAAACATATAAATCCTTGCATGCTCTAAGAATCTATCTACAATACTAATCACTTCAATGTTTTTGCTGCTACCTTCCACACCAGGAACAAGGCAACAGATACCTCTTATGATGAGTTGAATTTTTACCCCTGCATTACTAGCCTCATAAAGTTTTTTGATAATATCTGTATCAACCAATGAGTTCATTTTAGCCTTGATAAAGGCTGGTTTCCCCGCCCTTGCATGGGATGATTCATTCTCTATGAGTGTAATGAATTGCTTTTTCATGAAATCTGGGGCGACCAAAATATGTTTAAATCCACCTCTTTTAAGGTTAACGAACAATATATCTGTGAGGGCATCTATTTCCTCTGTAATGCGCGTGTCTTTTGTAAATAGGCTGAAATCACTGTATATGCGGGCCGTTACATTGTTATAATTACCTGTAGACAAATGGGTGTATTTAACCACTTTGTTGTCTTCTTTTCGGTAAATTAAACAGAGTTTGCAATGAACCTTCTGACCAGGTTTTCCGAAATGCACTTGAGCTCCTGCTTCTTGCAATTGATTGGTCCAATAGATATTTGATTCCTCATCAAACCTTGCCTGCAATTCCATAAGTACAACTACCTTTTTACCATTTTTAACAGCATTGATAAGTGCATTTACCACATTACTATGCTTGGCAACCCTATATAAAGTAATCAAAATGGTGGTAACTTTAGGGTCAATCGCAGCTTCCCGCAGGAAACGAATAAGGTAATCAAAACTTTGATAGGGTTGATGCAACAAGATATCTTGTTTACTAATCGCATCAAACATGATTTTTTCTTTGTCTATTTCTGGAACAGGTATTTGAACCAAAGGGGGGTAATAGTCACCTGGTTTACCCACCTTGGGGAAGTCCATAAAATCTTTAAAGTTATGATACCTACCACCAGGTATAAGATTCACGTTTTTGAGGTCCAACTTTCGGATGAATAAATCCAACATATCAGTAGGCATTGATTCATCATATACAAATCGAGTGGGTATTCCTTTCGACCTTTGTTTAAGACTTTTTTGAATTTTATCTAATAGGTTTACTGAGTAATCATTGTCGTCTTTGCTAATTTCATATTCGGCATCTCTTGTGAGCTTTATGATATAAGATTCATAAAAATCATAATTAAAGATGGAAAAGATATGTCGCAAATTCAATCGAATGATGTTTTCCAATAATATGATGTGCTGTCCATCTGGTGAAAGTGGTAGGGTAAAAAAACGATTGATAACTGCAGTAGGAATTTCAATGATGGCATGTCGTGTTCTTTCTAGCTCCTTGCTATCTTTCATCCTAACAGCAAGGTAAATGCTCCTATCTCTTAGGTGAGGGATATGTCTAAGATCATCAATAACTACAGGGAATAATTGGTTCAGAACATTTAACCTAAAATATTCACGAATAATAGAGCGCTCTTTTTCACTCACTTCGTGTTCTTCAATGAGGAATATTTTGTTTTTATTTAGTTCAGGTAATATCTGGTTTTCGTAAATATCAGAGAATTTGTCTTGTAATACCAAAACTGTCCGTTGTATCTCTGACAAAATTTCATCTGGTGAAGATTGGTATTCTGAAATACTTTTTTTTCCATTCATGCGCTGCAAACGCCTTATTTGAGCAACACGAACACGAAAAAATTCATCTAAATTAGAAGAAAAGATTGCCAAGAATTTGATCCGTTCCATCAGTGGGTTATTCGGATTTTCGGCTTCCTGCAGCACTCGTTCGTTAAAGTGCAACCAACTGATTTCTCTATCTTTAAATAATTGTCCTTTTCGGTTTTTAATCATTCTATCACAAAACTAATCTGAAATTCTATGCAAATTCAAGGTTCAAAAACACATTTTAAAGTTAATAAAACGTTAACTGTAATAAAATAATGGCAGATAAGGCATTATTCTTGTTAATTGAACCATCAAATCAAAAGAGATGAAATCACAATATATGGTAGAAATGTTTCTTCCCGAGGAGTTAGACATGGATTTTATGCGTATGATCCCTGCTCATCGTGCCTATATTAATGAGCTAATCTCAAAAGGGGAGATTATCTCCTACTCAATAAGTGCAGATAGGAGTAAAGGGTGGATCATATTTTTAGCTGAAGCAGCGGAAGATGTATTGGATATAGTACAACAATTTCCTATTCACCAATATATTACGATAGAAATACATGAATTGTTTATCCATGATGGTGAAGCATATCGATTTCCTAAACTTCATTTTAACTAAATTTTCCTTGGGCCATCCCAAATACCCTTCATAACACAAATAGCAATGAATCAAGCATCTCCTGGTTTCCTGAAAATAGCTTCCATGTTACTTACCTTTTTAATTTTGCGAGGCTTATTTGAATTGATTACAGGTGATTTTATGTTGAGTCTATTTCCTGCTTGGGACACGTTAATTTTAAGTTCTGCCTATCGCATTCCTATTTTGGTGGTGTTGATATTGTTATCAGGGGCTTTGGTAGCAGGTGTTTTTTATTTGGTGAGAAAAGGAGTTAACCTACTATACTTTTCCTTAAGAAAATAAATAACTCCTTTGATGAACTCAAAGCTAAACATGGTTTACCACGCCATCTTCATTTGGCTTACCCCAATTTCTTTGGTAATTAATGGCCATTTTTTGTTGTAAACACGCTTGAATATCCTCATAATTCATTCCATCAGAAGCAGCTGCACCAAATAACAGAATAAAGCAATCTGCAAACTCAAGTTTCCTTTCTGTTGACCTTGTGCTGTAATTTTCATGTTTAATTTCTGCTAGTAACTCCTGCATTTCTTGTTGCAAATGAGCCAATTTAGAAGTGGCAGTGGCGTGTACAAATGTGTTGTTTTGCCAGGTAGTTATTTCCTTAAATAGTTCCTCTTTCATGTCGTAAAAGTACAAATGGAATATGGAAATTTCATTAATGAGATAAAATGGTGGAATAAACCATCATTATAAATCATTACGTTATTTAATGTTGATAAAAAACAACATTATTAAATTTAAATAATGTTGGAATAATATAACATTATATTAAAAATAGTGATTTTGTGATGGAAATAACCAACAAAAATTATGGAAAATGTTAACGCGTTTAAATATGGAATGAGTGATCCTGCACTTATTGAAATGATTGGTGATTTTATCAGGCAAACAAGATTAAGTAAAAACAAGACCCAACAAGAGATTGCTGCCTTTGCACGAGTTAATAGAAGTACTTTGGTGCAACTGGAAAAGGGGAAAGGGGCTTTATTGCTTACTTTTATCCAAGTTTTGAGAGCCATGGATTTGCTACACCGATTAGAGGTCTTTGCTTATGAGGAGGTAATTAGTCCACTTATGGTTGCAGAAATGCAAATGAATGAGCGCAAAAGGGCTAGGAAAAACAAAAATGTAAAGTAATATCCTAAAAGTACTTGGTAATGTTAACTTCTGCCTATTTAAATCTATGGGGTACCCGCGTTGGGGCCGTTTCATGGGATGATAAAAAATTCATTGGATTGTTTGAGTTCGATCCTAAATTCTTACGTAACAATTGGGATATTTCTCCATTAAAAATGCCTTTATTCGAAGCTTCAAATAAGGTGTTTTCCTTCACAGAATTAAAAAGTTCAAACACCTTTAAAGGCTTACCTGGTTTATTGGCAGATGTATTACCCGATAAGTATGGTACTACACTTAAAAAGGCTATTCAAAAAACGCTATTAATACTTTAATGCGCTTATTTTATTCGCTTATGACAAGCTTTTTGTAAGCACTTTTATATCTATCTGCAATTACTTGAACAAAATATATCCCTGGAGGAATAGCACAGGTAATTTCAGTTTCCAATTGAGTTAATTCTTGACTACTCATTTGCTGACCATTAAGTGAGTAAATTATTACTTGTTGTTTTTTAAATAAGTAATCAGTTGAAAGTTTAAACTTGTTAGCAGTTGGATTGGGGAATATGTTAAAGTCAGATAAAACTCCTTTTTCACCCAGTCCTTCGGAACTATTTCCAAACCTAAGAATTCTGGTTTGATATGGGGCCATTGAAAGGTTAATATTAAATGAATTATTGGTTGGTTCAAGATTGAAAATACTATCTGAATACATATCCATTATTTGTGTGGCTGACCCATAATTCCCACTTGGTTGGTAAAGGAATTGAACATTATTTTTAGCAAGTCCTGTGGTGTTAATTAAAACAATTAGGTCTTCCCCATAAGGGCCTTTTCTGGCATAACTATGTATTTCATTGGCTGTGGTAATAATATTTACTTGAGCATTTAGTTGCAAACTCTTATAGGCATTACGCAAATGAATAAGTTTATTGTAATGGCTCCACAATGAATTCTTATCTGTTTTCATGGTTGCCACATTAAAACTTGCATAATTTGAATTGAGTGCGCGCCATGGTGAACCCGTTGTAAATCCTCCATTGGTGGCATTACTCCATTGCATGGGTCTACGAATGTTTTCATCTGGTTTTGAGCCTTTCATTCCTACCTCCTCACCATAATACAAAAATGGAATGCCAGGTTGTGTCAACAGTAAAGAGGCAGCAGCTTTCGACTTAGAAACATTATCAGAAAATACATCTATAACCCTATTTTGGTCGTGGTTTGTTAGAAATGAGGCAAATTGCGTTGTGTCAAAATATTGTTGCGCGGTGTTTATGGCAACTCTACTGCTATATGGGTTTCCGGAATTAATAGCACTCATGTTGGCATCAGATAAAGCAAAATTGAAACACAAATCTAACTTGTCTTTGTACAAAACTACTTTATCTTGTGGATCCCAAACCTCGCCAATTAATAAAGAGTTAGCTTTCCAGCTTTCACAACTGTCATTAAGTTCTTTCCAAAAGGCAATAGTTTTTGGATGATGCTGCAAGGTGTTGCCTTCCTCGTATAAAAACATAGCGGCATCTAACCTAAAACCATCTACACCTATTTCCTTAATCCAAAATTTAGCAGCATCAAAAATACTATCCTTTACAGGTTGGTAATTGTAATTTAGATCGGGCATACCACTCCAAAACAGTGCATAATAATTACTGCCATTTTTTGAATACCATAAGTTTTGTCCCCATGGTCCAGTTTGTGAGCTAGGTGAATTATTCCACACATAAAAATTTCTATAAAAAGGATCGTTTGCAGCCGATTTTACAAACCATGGATGTTGATCGGAACTATGGTTTATCACAAAATCAATGATTACTTTAATGCCTCTATTGTGTGCCTGAGCAATCATGTTTTGGAAATCAAACAAGGTACCGTATTGAGGATTTACCTTTTTGTAGTTGGTAACATCATAACCATGATAACTTGGACTAGCATTCATTGGCATAAGCCAAACGAGTTTTACTCCCATATCGGTATTGGTGGCTTCATTCCCATCATTCAGGTAATCTAACTTTTGAGTTATACCATTAAAATCACCTATTCCATCTCCATTACTATCGTAAAAACTACGTACAAAAATTTCGTAAGCAACAGGCGTGCTGGTCCATTTTGTTTGGGAAAAAGCGGTCTGAACCAATAGAATGGTTAGCACAAAAGCACTTGTTATTTTTAACATCATGAAAATAGTTGCTCTCTAAAATAGCCTGAAGAGAGAAGGTGGGATGGAAGGATTATGGTGGAGTGTATTTTTATAAGAATTTAGGATCAGTAGCCATTACATGTCCGCATTTCTTGCAAGTACGCATGTCTTCAGAGCCATAAAATTCTTTGAACCTAGGTTGGAAATCGGTTTCGATATTGTTTTGTTCGAAATATGTTTCGTGTAATTTATTGTTACACTTTTCACAAAACCATAACAACCCATCTTTGTAGTTGGTACCTTTTCTTACACGCTCAATAACCAACCCAATAGAACCTTCTGTTCTTCCTGGTGAGTGCGGAGTGCATGGCGGACAAAGGAACATGTCGCCAGGACCTAAATGAATAGGAACTACTTGACCATCCTCTTGTATGTTAACGGTGATATTCCCTTCTAATTGATAAAACAACTCTTCTGTTTCATTGTAATGGTAATCCTTTCTAGCATTTGGTCCACCAACTATCATAACAATATAATCTGATCCTTCTGGGTAAAGGTTTTTATTGGCAACAGGAGGAACAAGTAAATGGCGGTTTTCTTCTATCCATTTTTGCAAGTTGAAGGGTTTACGTATACTCATGAGAATGGGTTATTTATTTTATTAAAGCAAATATAACAATTGTGAGGAAAACTTATAGTTAGACAGGCTCCTAAAGATTAAAAAGACTATTCACGTTCTCGTATACTTACATAGCATTACAACAAGTTTACCTATTAAATGAAAATACAAATAGGTTCAGACCGAACCCACTATTTATTTTGAATTAAGAGGAGTGGAGTGATGTAATGTGCTATGGCAATTGTATTGTTACCAGTCCTGGATAAATACTCTTCTGTGTTAGGACTATTTTCAAGGTATTGCACAACCTCTTCTGGACTTAATGGTTTTTTTGTGCGATAAATCACCAGATAGTTAGCGTTGATATTTACAAAGTTGTCATACCAATAAAGGCGGTCGTAACTTCCAAATGCGAATACATGAGGAAATTGCGGAAATTGTTGACTGAAGAGGAAAAGTGTGTTATCATTAAACTGATATTTTTCCTTCCAGAATCCTAATTCATTTTCATTAAGGAATTGAATATCAAATGTATTTTTTTCAAAAAAATTATCGAAAACGGGAGTATAGTTAGGTATTTGCATACCATTTGTTATCCTTCCAAAATCATTGTAAAAAGGTAATATAGGTAGATACTTTTTTTGGTCTTCATAGTTCCCCAATCTTGTAATTCCATTTTCATGCACATATACAGATTGTAGGCTGGGCTTTCCTTCATAATTTGCAGGAAATTTAAAGCCTAAAGGTGGTTTATTGAGTTTTTCATCAGAGGCAATGCCATTTGGTGAGTAGTTTTTTTTGCATGCTGAACCTACAAACAACAGGATGAGGAGGTAAATCCAAATTTTACGGTGTAGTATGTTTAAATGTTTTATTTGGCTCATTGGATTAATATTTACCAACCAAGAAATCAAATATACCAATTTATTTCAAAGGCAGCACGCGTGTAGTTTTCATGTACCTTTTCCTGTAATACTCAGAATCGAGTCTATCAATTCTAACGCCAGCGCTAGTGCTACTGTGAATAAATTCAACAGGTTTTCCTTTTTCACTGATAACAATTCCTACATGACCAATACCTCTTCTGCGGCTGTTTCTTCCCCTGAAAAAAATCAAATCACCCTTTGAAATTTGCTTTTTACTCACCTCAACGCCAATAAAACTTTGTCCGGCCGAAGTATGTGGTAGTTTTACACCAAATTTGGCAAAAACGGTCATGGTAAAACCGCTGCAATCAAATCCTTTTGTGGATGTTCCACCGCGTCTGTATCTGTCGCCCATGAAACTATAGGCGTATTTAACAAGGCTGTCGGCTTGTAACTTTTGACGAGGTTTAAGCGTTAGAGAATCGCTGGTTTTGGGCAATAGATGCAATTGAATGACAGTGTCGGGCTGAGCCAACAAAAAACCGCTTTTAAGTAAAAGCCAGCAAGTCAATGCGATATGAATTATAATACCCTTCAAAGTTTGTAAAAATAATTGAAAATGAGTGAAAAAAAAGTGTATGTTTGCAGTTTGCTAACTATGAGGTATTTCGGCTTTGTTATTCTGTTTGTATCCGTTGTTCTGTCGTCTTGTTCCAACAAGTACCAGAAAGCTTTAAAAAATCCTGACAACAGGGTGAAGCTTGAGATGGCAGATGCATATTACAAGAAGAAAGATTTTGTAAGAGCCGTAAGCTTGTACGAAATGGTTGAGGAGGCCTTTAGTGGAACTCCTACAGCAGAAAAAGTTCTTTACAACAGTGCGCAGTGTAATTTTGGACTAAAGATGTATGCCTTAGCAGGATTTCAATTTAAAACTTATTTTGAAAATTTTCCATCAGGCGAGCATGCTGAAGAAGCATTATACATGAATGCCTACTGTGCTTATTTGGAATCATACGATCCAGAGTTGGATCAGACCGATACCTATAAAGCGATAGAAACGTTTAGGATTTTTATCAATGTTTATCCAGAAAGTAAATATGTGCCAGAGTGCAATAATTACCTAGATAAATTGAGAGAAAAGCTGAGTTTTAAAGCCTACAGGACTGCAAAATTGTATTACGATATGGGTGAATACAAAAGTGCGATTGTGGCTTTGAAGAACATTTCTAGGGATTTTCCGGAAATGCCGCAGAAGGAAGAAGTTGATTATTTGGTAGTAAAGGCGAGTTTTTTGTTGGCTCAAAACAGCATTGAAACCAAACAACTTGAGCGTTTTCAAAACACTTTGGTTGCCTATGAAGACTTTGCCGACCAATACACAGAAGGAAGCAAGTACATGAAAGAGGCGAAAGAATTACAGATGAAGGCCTTGACGGCGATTAAAAAAATAGAAAAAGAAATTAAGAAAAGTTAATAAATATTATGGCTAACAACAATTATCAGAACGTTCCCTCAACCACTATTGCCCGTGATTTGAGAAAACTTGAAAAAGGTACCGACAATATTTACGAGTCGATTGCCATCATTTCTAAACGTGCAAACCAAATTGGTGCTGAATTGAAGGAAGAACTTCATGCAAAATTGGATGAGTTCAACAACGACAGTGATACTTTAGAGGAGGTTTTTGAAAATCGCGAACAAATTGAAATTAGTATGCACTACGAGCGTTTGCCTAAGCCAACTCTTATTGCAACTGAAGAATATTTAGAAGGAAAAATCTATTTCCGCAATCCTGAAAAGGAAAAGCGTTTGGCAGAAGGAAACTAATCACTTATTTTGCCCTTCAGCATGCTTGAAGGAAAAAAAATACTACTAGGAATAAGCGGGAGCATTGCAGCATACAAAACAGCTGCATTGGCCCGCTTATTTGTTAAAGCCGGGGCAGAGGTAAAGGTAATTCTTACGCCTTCTGCCAAAGATTTTGTAACGCCAGTTACACTTGCCACTTTGAGCAAAAATCCGGTAAACATAGATTTCATTAAAGGAAAGAATGGAGAATGGACCAACCATGTAGAATTAGGACTATGGGCAGATTTGTTCTTAATAGCACCTTTAACGGCCAATACTTTAGGGAAAATGGCCCAGGGAATATGTGATAATTTATTGCTTGCAACATACTTATCTGCCAGGTGTAAGGTAGTAGTTGCGCCTGCCATGGATTTAGATATGTTTGCACATGCAAGTACTCAAAAGAATATTCAAACGCTTAGGGCTTATGGCAATGAGGTAATTGAGCCTAATTCAGGAGAACTTGCCAGTGGATTGCAAGGCAAAGGGCGTATGCCTGAACCTGAAGAGCTTTTTAATTGGGTTCAAACCTATTTTACCCAAACCCAAATTTTGAGTAAGCTAAAAGTACTCTTAACGGCAGGACCAACATATGAGCATTTAGATCCGGTTAGGTTCATAGGGAACCATAGCTCTGGAAAAATGGGTTTTGCTTTGGCAGAACAATTGGCAAGCATGGGGGCAGAGGTAATTTTGGTATGCGGTCCGAACCAAATAAAAACAAACCATACTGCAATTAAACGGATAGATGTGAGCAGCGCTGCTGATATGTTAAAGGCTTGCTTGGCTCATTTTCCTAAATGTAATGTGGCGATATTAAGTGCAGCTGTTGCTGATTATACACCAGAAGTGGTTAGTGAGAATAAAATAAAAAAGAATGGAAGTACTTTAGTTCTGAAGTTGAAGAAAACAGAAGACATTCTGAAAAAATTAGGAACACTCAAAAAGAAAAAACAAATACTAATTGGATTTGCTCTTGAAACCAATAATGAGGAGGCCAACGCCAATAAAAAATTGCAAGAAAAAAACCTGGATTTTATCATTCTCAATTCGCTAAACGACAAAGGTGCTGGTTTTGGTTTTGATACCAACCAGGTAACGATTATCCACAAAAATGGGAATAAAATTAAATATGGTCTCAAGGCCAAACACGAAGTTGCAAAAGATATCGTTGACCAGATTATACAAATAATTCATGCGTAAAAATATTGCTTTACTTATAACTCTATTGTTCCTTTTTTTTTCAGGAACCATACAAGCACAAGAATTTTCTTGTAAAGTGCGCATCAACGATCAGCAGGTTCAGGTTACAGATAAAAGTATCTTTAGAAATCTGGAGCAAAGAATGCAAGATTTTATCAATAATGCGCGCTGGACTAGCGAAACTTTTACTAACCAGGAGCGAATTGAATTAAACATAGAAATCATAATTTCTGCCTACGATCAAGGTAGTTATGAATATAGAGCCTCTGCTATCGTGCAAAGTCGCCGACCAGTTTTTGGTTCAAGCTATAATACTACTTTGTTTAGCTTTAATGATGAGCATTGGGATTTTAAATACCAAGAACAAGATCGTTTAGAGTATCAAGATGGTCAGTACTTGGGTGATTTATCTTCCCTTTTGGGTTTTTATGCCTATTACACGCTTGCATTAGATTTTGATAGTTTTTCACCTGAAGGTGGAACTCCTTATTTTAACAAAGCGTTTCAAATAGCAAATTTGGCGCAACAAAGTAGTGGGAGATCAGGATGGAAAC
This sequence comes from uncultured Bacteroidota bacterium, assembly GCA_903834625.1. Classification (GTDB taxonomy): domain Bacteria; phylum Bacteroidota; class Bacteroidia; order UKL13-3; family UKL13-3; genus B1. The sequence continues at coordinate 3,632 of CAILJQ010000238.1, read as the reverse complement.
CCTTTGAAAAAACAGTACGTACCAGATATAATTTGATTGATAATATTTTAAATGAAAGGTTCAGGCCTTTGCGCCAGGCATATTATTTATACCATAGAAAGGGAATGGACCAATTTGCCAAAGACCCATTTGCGGCAAGAAAACAGATTATGGCCTCCTTGGATCAAGTTAAGAAGGTATTTAAAATTTCTCCTAACACGGTTATGTTACTGGTGTTTTTTGATGCCAAAAGTGATGAGTTGGTGAATATTTTTAAAGGCGCAGAAGATATTGAGAAGCCCAAAGCCATTGAAGTATTAAGTGAGATAAATATTGCGAATATTTCAAAGTATGAAAAAATAAAGAGCTAATCATAGCACTTGTTTTTTTATGCTCATCTAAATTTTAATTCACGTTTGGATTGTCTAAATTAGCAGGAAATAATCAACCTGTTAAACTAATATGACTCCTACACATCCGCACGTACACACCCATTCCCACACAGAAGAACACTTTAGTGGAAGCGAAATAGTAAGGGATATTGTAATAGGTATGAGTGATGGCTTAACCGTTCCTTTTGCCTTGGCAGCTGGTTTAACAGGTGCGGCTCAAGGAAATGAGGTAATTGTTACGGCCGGTTTAGCCGAGATTGTTGCTGGAAGTATAGCCATGGGTTTAGGTGGATATTTAGCTGGCAAGACTGAAATAGACCATTATGCCAGCGAACTTAAGCGTGAATACATGGAGGTTGACATGTATCCAGAAAAGGAAAAACAAGAAGTTAGAGATGTTTTCAATGAATATGGTTTAAGTGAGGAAAGTACAGAAGCGATTGTAGAGGAATTATCTAGAGATAAAGATAAATGGGTAAAGTTTATGATGCGTTATGAATTAGGCCTCGAACAACCAGATATCAACAGGGCTCGTCAGAGTGCCCTAACCATTGGAATTTCATATATCATAGGTGGCATTGTTCCCTTAAGTTCTTACTTTCCAATTTTCACAGATAATGCCCATGATGGCTTTGTTTACTCATGTTTCATCACAGCAATTTGCCTTTTTGTGTTTGGTTATTTTAAAACCAAAATAATTGGTCAGCCACCTTTTATGGGTGCCATAAAAACATTGTTCATAGGGGCTTTGGCAGCAGGTTCGGCATATATCATTGCACATTTAATTGCAGGATAATTATCTTCGTAGGGTAAATATGCTTGTAGTGAAAAATATTTTTCTAGGCTTTGCCTTATTATTTTCTTTTGGTTTGTCTGCACAGAATAAAGGTACTGTTATTGCTGAAGTAAGCAATGGAATTCACGTTTTTAAAGATAACCAAACTTCGCTGGTGAAAGCTTTTGAATGGACCTTTAAAGATGGAACCAAAGTAAGTGAAATGAAGATTGAACAATTAGGAGCTACCTGGTTTCTTATTGCCACTTGTAGTTATCAAGGAAGAAAAAGAATAGCTGCAGTTGATGTAGATTTGGTTGGAATTGAGTTTGTACTTAATGAAGATGCAATGTTCAAGATGTGTTCGGCTGTGGCTTGCGAGAATTGTAGGTTCTTTTTAGAAAATAACAAAATTGTGGCATGTAAATGCGAAGAAACTGGAACCATTAGCAACCATTGCCATTACAAATCTGCACCAGCTACAGGTTTTTACGCCAATTTTCAGCGCTCAATTAGAATGAACAACGACTGATTTACGCTCCCCAAGAAGGCTGGATGGTTTGATAGACCAACTTCTTTTGAGTTTAAATTTTTGAATGGCATGCTTTTGAAAATGGGCCATAGATTCTTCAACAGAATCTGTGATTAACAAATAATCTTTGAGTTCTGATGTGCTAATGGTTTCATATTTAACCATATCTTCAGTAAGCTCAATGAGGTTTTTCCAATAATCTTTTCCAAAAAGTACCACAGGGAATTCTTGAATTTTTCCTGTTTGAATAAGCGTTAATGCTTCAAACATTTCATCCATTGTTCCCCAACCTCCAGGCATGATTACAAATCCGTAAGAGTATTTAATAAGTAAGGTTTTCCTTACAAAAAAGTACCTAAAATCAACCCATTTATGTAGGTATGGATTTTCTTTTTGTTCATGAGGTAATTGAATATTACACCCAACACTTATACCTCCATTTTCAAATGCCCCTCTGTTGGCAGCCTCCATTATTCCTGGTCCTCCGCCAGTCATCACAGAAAAACCTAAGTCACTTAAACCCGCACCTATTTCCCTTGCCTTTTGATAATACTCATGGTCTTCTTTAAACCTAGCACTACCAAAAACAGTGATGCATGGGCCTAAAAAGTGGAGTGCCCTAAAGCCTCTAATAAATTCTGCGAGTACTTTAAATGAGAACCATAGCTCTTTAAATCTTGAACGTGGACCTTCAAGAAATTTGCGCTCACTTTGGTTATAATTTGATTTGGGTTTAGGGTCTGATTGATTTGTCATAATTGGCTATTTATAATAATTGATTGGCCAAGTTCGCTAATTCTGAACGTTCACCTTTTTCGAGGGTAATATGTGCATATAATGGGTTGTTTTGAACTCTATCAATCAAATAGGATAATCCATTTGATTGCGCATCTAAATAGGGAGTATCAATTTGAAAAATATCACCGGTAAAAACAATTTTTGTTCCTTCACCTGCACGGGTAATGATTGTTTTAACCTCCAAAGGCGTTAGGTTTTGCGCCTCATCTATAATGAACATAATATTTGACAAGCTCCTTCCTCTTATATAAGCTAAAGGGGTAACAACCAATTTTTCTTGGTTCACCATATCTGTTATTTTTTGGAACTCCTTGTCTGTTTCCTTCCATTGATTTTGGATAAGTTTTAGGTTATCCCACAATGGCTCCATGTAAGGATTGATTTTTGATTTGATATCACCCGGCAAAAAACCAATGTCTCTATTGCTAAGCGGAATAATTGGTCGGGCCAAATAAATTTGCCTGTACTGCGATTTCTGCTCTAAGGCTGCAGCCAACGCCAATAAAGTTTTACCAGTTCCGGCAACACCTTGAATGGTAACCAATTTTATTTGAGGATTTAACACTGCATGCATGGCAAAAGCTTGCTCCGCATTTCGAGGTTTTATTCCATAAGCACTGGCTTTATTTACTCTTTCTAAACTTTCTGTTTCTGCGTTATAAGCTGTTAATACAGCGTTTTTGGTATTTTTAAGGATATAAAAATGGTTAGCCAACGGTTTTCTTTTCATGGCCAAATCATAACTCGCAAATCCTCTTGCATAAATCTCATCTATAACAGAAGGTTTCACTTTATCAATGATGGTTCTACCGGTATGAAGGGTGTCTATATTTTTTATTTTTCCTGTTTCATAATCCTCTGAATGAATACCAAGTGATTTAGCTTTTAGTCGGAGATTAACATCTTTGGTTACCATAATAACTGGCCTATTTGGATTTTGCTCCTGCATAGCAATTGCAGCATTCAATATTCTATGGTCAGCTTTCCTCTCTCCAAATACAACCTGAGCATCTATTTTGGTGCGTTCATTCATTATAACTTTGAACATCCCTCTGGTAGGTCCGTTAATAGGTATCCAATCTGTTAATGTATATTCTCCAGACAGTTTGTCGAGGTATCGAATGAACTCTCTTGCTTCAAAATTGATGGTATCATT
>CAILJQ010000237.1 GCA_903834625.1 uncultured Bacteroidota bacterium | reverse complement strand
TTCAAAAAGTTTTGACTTTCTTAACTGCACTTCCATAGATTTATAAAACATGTATGGAGACATCGTTAAGGATGCAATCTCTTTTTCACTTATCTCTTGAATTACCTCAGACCAAAACTGATTACATTCATGGCTTTGACCCAAGGAAAAGCTGGTCTGAGCCGAATGAATTCTGGAATTTATTAAAATTTCTTTATCAAAATAAATTGGGGCAACTCTCATCAACCTAAACCAATATTCGTAGTCTTGAGTGTGCAGCAGTTTTTCATTAAAAAAACCAACCTTTTCTATCCACTTTCTATGAATCAATACGCCACAACCGTGCACTAAATTTCTAATCACGGGGTACAAAGAAATATTCAAATTTTGTATAGAGTGGAGACGCTCAAAATGAACGGATGCAATTTGACGTGATTCTCCGTCAATTATATTGTAACCACAATAGATTATGGGCTTATTGCCTTGGGCTTTACTTTCCGCCAAATACACTTGGCGCTCTATCTTGTTTGGCAGATATTTATCATCATGACTCAGCCAAGAAAAGTACTCACCATGCATATTAGCCAAACCTACATTCAATGCAGAACCACATCCACCATTAATTTTCTTAAAATGCCTAACAAGATTGCCATAACTCTTAATAATTGCTTCGGTCTTTCCATCATCATTCGAGCCATCATCAATAACTATAATTTCAATATTTTTATATGTTTGCGCAAATACACTTTCTATTGCTTCAACTAAAAAATTGGAGCCGTTAAATACTGGAATTACAACTGAAACAAGAGGCGCCATTTATCAATTTAAATTAATGTTTTTATTCATTATTCTTTGCCAAGTTTTTGGAAATTACATACCAGAGTGTACATAGATGGTAAAAAATAATTACATTAGATTCCCTGTGATTCAATCTCTTATGGTAATTTGCTCAATAATATCATTGAGTTGGGTTTTTATTTTTTCTCTATCCATCATTTTTCTAACCAATTGACCATTGATTATATAGGAAGAATTAATTAATCCTGGGCTAGACAAGGCATTAAGAATACAGTTTGATAACGCATCTATATTATCAACATCGAATGTAAGTCCATTAACTCCATGCTCTATCCAACTATCAATGCTTGACATTTTTGAGTGTATTGGAAAGGCTCCAAATGCCAATGACTCTAGTAAAAATCCAGGCGTACCATCAACGGTAGATGCAGAAATGCTGATTAGACTCTTCGCAAATAAGCATGAAAGCTCTGCATAAGGAAGCCGCTTTACTATCTCACAATCTAAGTGATATTCCTTTTCGAGGGATTTAATACCTAAACGAGCTTCATTAGTTACCATAATAAATTTAATTTGATATCCCATTAATTCTTTGGATATTCTTTTCATGGCCTCAACCACATTCAAAGCTCGCCCCACAAGTCCACCCTCCCTACCCTTAACAATAATTATTTTTCTATCTGCAGGTTTGTGCTTATCTCTAATTGAAATGTCAGACATATCAAATCCACCCGTGGCTAACATAAAGCCATAATTTAAACCCTTAAACCCAAACTCTTGTGCTTGCATCTCATCCCTCAAGCTATCACACAAAAGAAAATCACATGAAGCTAGAGTTTTATTTATTAATGGCAGATGTACAT
>CAILJQ010000236.1 GCA_903834625.1 uncultured Bacteroidota bacterium | reverse complement strand
ATAGAGTCGTAGGAAGTTCTGAACATATAGCCCAAGCTCACCCCAACTTTTAAGCCTGTTTCAGGAGTAACAGCCCAAATAGGTAACGTAAAAAAGTACTTTGTTTTTGGCTTGGTAGAATCTCCTTCCATGATGCGGTAGAAGCGATCGACCAAGCGCTCTAATTTGTTTTTTCCTTGCGCAGAAACGCCATAGGGAGTAAGCAAAAAAACAAAAAAGGCAGATGCAATAAGTTTACGCAAAATTGTTAAAGTGTTATGGAAGCAAGCGACCATACATTCTTGGGAAAGGTATACTTTCTCTCACATGTGGCAATTTACACATCCAAGTAACCAAACGTTCCAAACCTAAACCAAAACCTGCATGAGGTACAGTTCCATATCTGCGTAGGTCGAGGTACCATTCAAAGGCTTCCATTGGCAATTGGTGTTCGTTAATTTTTTCAATAAGCATTTGCTCATTGGTTTCACGTTCACCTCCTCCAACTATTTCACCATAACCTTCAGGTGCTAAAACGTCTACCCCTCGAGCAAATTTTTGATTTTCTGGATCCCGTTTTAAATAAAATGCCTTCACTTCATGCGGCCAGTTATATACCATAATTGGCACATCAAACAAACGGGTGATAACGGTTTCATCACTACCACCTAGATCGTTGCCATATTCAAAATTACGTGCGCTGTTGAGCCACTGTGGAATATTGCGTTCCTGCTCTTCTAAGTCGCTTAATTCTTGTTTTAACTTATCTATTTGCGCTTGATTAAAACCAATTTCACCTTTTTTCATTCCAGGTGTTTTGATTTTCTCTTCGCGTTCAGCAATTTCTTTGTTAACAGCAGCAATACGTTCCTTTACTCCAGTCAACTCATTCTCTAGTGAAACAATAGAATTTTGTCCGTTCACATCTTGCTCCCCTTTAATAATGCGAACGGCTTCATCATAGGTTAAACGAGGAAATGGTTTCACAATATTTTTCAAAACGGAAGTATCTCTACCAATAATCTCCAGCTCTTTTTCGCAAGAGTCTAATACCGCAGTAACCACATGACGCAGGAAATCTTCAATGAGGTCCATGTTGTCGAAAATATCGTAAAACGCCATTTCAGGCTCTATCATCCAAAACTCGCTCAAGTGGCGGCGGGTCTTAGATTTCTCAGCTCTGAATGTTGGTCCAAACGTATAAATCTTCCCCAACGACATAGCCATTGCTTCACCGTAAAGCTGTCCACTCTGACTTAAATAAGCAGGATCGCCATAAAAATCGGTTTCAAACAAATTACTCGTACCCTCACAGGCGTTTCCTGTAAACAAAGGCGCGTCCATTTGCACGAAGCCATTTTTTTGGAAAAACTCGTGAATAGAAAATATGATACGATTTCTAATGCGCATAATAGCCCATTGGCGCTGACTGCGTAACCATAAGTGGCGTTGGTCCATCAAAAAGTCGACACCATGTTCTTTTTTGGCAATAGGATATTCTACAGAGGCACCTAATAAACTAATATTTGTGGCCTGTAATTCAAAGCCTCCCATTTGGCGTTCATCTTTTACAATTTTACCTGTAAGTGTAAGAGACGATTCAAGGCTAACTTTTCTGGCTTCTTCAAACAGGGTTTCGCCAACTGAATCAAGGCTCACCACACATTGGCACCAGCCTGTACCATCACGCAATACAATAAACACCAAGCCTTTACTTTCGCGTTTATTGCTAGCCCAACCCATTAGGGTAATTTCTTGTCCTTCATACTGTTGAAGGTCTTTTATCAAATATTTTTGCACGGAATGTACTCCTCTTAATGTTTCAAGTGAGGTGCAAAAATAAGCAATTAGCCTATGGAAAGCAAAAGGAGCTATTTGCTTTTGTCTATTGGCTTTTGGGGTGATTTAAGTTGATTTAGTTTGGCGCCAAACAGAGGCTTACCTTCCAATGCCTGAACCAAGGTAAAAATAGCCAATGCGGCATACAAAAAAGCAAGCAAAAATGTGGCCTTGTTGTTTTTTAACAGGTAATAAGAAAGTAATGGCAACACTTGTAAAGCATGCATTCCAATAAAATGAGCCACCCTTGGGTCGCCAAATTTGGTACTCCAATTTAAGATGGGTAAGCCTTCCCCCCCATCTGGTCCGCCTATGGTATGGGTTAGTTTTGAACCCATAACAAATCCTTCAAAGGAGAATATCACAAAAAGTACAATTCCTAACCTTATTGACCACACATAATAACCAGGTAATTCTGGAAAATCTTGGGTAAAAAACAAAAAACCAATATAAGCGGTATAAATAGAAACTGCTGAAGCAGCGAAGGCCATTAAACTATATAATATTGAATAGGTGGGTGTGCTTACATTAAAATGGGAAAGCTCGCCCTTGTTGGCTTGAAAGGCAATGTAGGCTATTTCAAAACCCAATAAAATGATAACAGCCCAATTAAACATGGTTATATTAAACGCATTCAAATAATGGCAAAACCATGCCATGGCAAAAGCATATAAAGCAGTTGAAAGTGCGAATTTAAATGGCTTATACCATGCACTTATATTATACACTTGTGTGCTGGTAAGTTTACTCAATAACAAAAAAACTGCGGCCAAAGCCAAACAGAAAAACCCAAAATAAAAAAGCGTTTCGTTCCTAAGTTTAAGGGTGGTGAAAAAATCTATCATTGGGCATAAGATAAAATAAATAAAAAAATTGGCTATGTAAAATCCCCGCCTATTGAAATAATTAAAATTCAATTAGGAGTTCCAATGGAATGAACGAGCTGTACATAAACTTTCTTTAATCACAAAACAAACTACCACCCAAAAGGCTATTAGATTTTGAACAATTCAATATTCGGGGCTAATTTTTTTCCATCCTCTTGAACTTCGGTCGAAATTTTAACGTCTTCATATTGCACCAAAACACCATTCTCCATAACCGAAGTAAAACTATTTGGAGAAGAGGTTCTCAATAAATTATCATAGTTCTTTACATCAGAACTTGAAATTTCATAGTTCATGAAAATGTTTGTTTTTGTTATAATTCTCATGTTGGTAAAATTACACGTTTTCTTCATGTTTCCAACCTTCGAATTTCATTTGATTTTCAATCATTCTTCTAATTAAAGGAGGCAATGGAGGTGTTTGATTGATTGTTTGGACCGTCCTTGTAAGTATACCTTCAGAGATAAAAACATCAGTTCCCCCTTCAATACTCTCCAAAATAACTCTTCTACATTGGTACAAAAGAGTATTGTTAGGGCCAAGTTCTATCTCTGGGTTAAATGGCTCTAAAAGCTTCAATTCATTTTGAATATCTTCGAATACCGACTTTATTTTCTCATATTGTTCATCATCTGGCTTTTCAATGGCAAGTCCCAAATCGTCTTTTGCTTCATTTCTATATATTGCATAATCATGACTACCTGAATCACTGCATAAAAATGAAATAATCTTATCTATTTTATCCTCCTGGGTATCCCCCAATTGTTTTTGAAGCAATTTCCTAGCAACCATTTGAATTTGCGTTCTACTTCTATAAACATTACCTAAAACAAGCGGATGAACTTTTTCAGCAAGGTTAACAAGGACCTCTTTAAAGTTACCTTCATCATTTAACTTAAGCTCATTTTTAGCAAGATCAAAATAACCTTGGATGGATTCAACACTTACAGGAATTCTTGAAAGAGGGTTATTTGGAGCTTGAGGATTCTGAGGGTTTAAAGGACTATTAAGTGATGGGTCAATAGGACCTAATGTTGCTTGTTTTGTCATTAGGATTTGGTCGGCACCAAGGCTAATGATGGTGCCTGAACTTCTAGCTTTAGAAGGTATAATTATCTCAAACTCTTCACAAAATTGCCGAATCAAATTTACCAAACTATAGGCAGCCATGGTATCTCCACCGCGGGTATACAGGAATAAGCTAATTTTATTTACCTTTCCAATCTTATCCAATTGTTGAGAAAAATAGTCTAATACATCAGGAGCTATTTGTGTCTCCATGCCTTGCCTATCACCAGTAAAATAAACTATTAATTTAGAAGCTCTTTTTTGTTCTAACCACTTGTAATTTTCTAATCTATCCTTAAACATAAAATATTTTTATCCAATTTTTGGAGGTTTGACAAATTTGAAATAGCAAGAAATGTATGCTTATAATTGGCTCAGCAGAATCTCGTAAACAATAAACACTACTTCCTATTTAATCAACAAAACTAGAGGCAAATGAAGGTCTTGTAAATACCAAAAACCTGATTTAGATGATACAAATATCAACAGGTAAGTTTTGATGAATAAGCATCAATTTTTCCAAAAATGAGGATGAATTAGCTAATTAAATTCACCTAAAAGATTTTATTCTTTCAGAAATGTTTTGCTTAGCGTGCCTTGCGTTGTTGACACCATAAATACATAGGTACCTTTAGCCAAATATTGCAATTCAATGCGCATATGTGGAAGGTATTTTCCTTGCATCATAACAGAACCCTTCAAGTCAATAATCTGATAACTCTCTCCCTTTAAGTTTGATGGCAATTGTATTTCTATGTAATCATTTGCTGGATTAGGAAAAACATTCCAAACAAGGTTACTTTTTATTGGGTTCAAACCGGTTTTAGGATTTAATGATTGCACATACGATTGGTATACTCCACTACCATAGGTTGCTACCACCATTCTCCCATCTTGTGGTCGGTGATCCATCATGGTTACTATTTGTGTGCCAATAGTACTAGCTCCTTGACGTGTCCATACGGTTTGCATGCCATTTAATGATTTGGTAGCATATAAACCTGTACTGGTTCCTAAAAAATAAATCATACTATCAAGCGTAGGTGCAAGCGTTAACCACCTGCAACTTGGTCCAGTTCCGGCACCATTAGCAGATTGTTCTAAATTACCACTTATGGCTGTCCAACTTGCTCCGCCATTAACGGATTGGAAAACACTTAAAACAGCATAATTGGTAAAGACTGCAAACAATACGGAACTATCTCTTGGGTCTTGGGCAATACAATTGATATAGGCAGAAGGGAAATTACTACCTGTAATATTTTCTGGAATAGAAGCTGTATCTGCCGTTTCACGAAGTCGGTATAATTTGCCTTTTGATGTACCATAATACAATACATTAGCTTGCGATTTGGAGCTATACACAGCGGTAATTTCATCGCCTGCATTTGTTAATTGCGTATGGTATAATTTGGTCCAATTAATGGCACTAGCATTGCTATCCAATTGATTCTTGAGTGGTATGGCTGTAATATCACTATTTCGCCAAATCACATTACCTGCGGGCGTATAAAGCACTTTAAAATCATTTGCATCTGGTGTAAACGGATTGATAAATTGGTAATCGGCTTTGTTTACACCCTTTGGATCAATACGCGTCATTTGAGTTGGAATACCCGAAGCATTTAATATCATACGTTGCATTCTGCCTTGCTGAATAGAAAGGTAAGCTTCTGTTCCACCAGGCTTAATGAATGCATAAGAACCGTCGTAGCTTAAAGGCATGGTCCAATTTTCTGTGGCATTACCAGCCAAACTTAATAAAGTACCATTGTCTTGTAAACCACCAATGGTAAGCTTCGAGCTGCTTCCATGATCCTGTGTGATGGTATAAAATTGTGTGCTTACAAAGCCCTTATTCAAACTCTCCCATTCCATAGGCGTACCCAAACAATTGTTGGTTCTTGAAATTCCACCATCATGAATTGAAATCATTTTAGCAGCGTTATTCGGGTAAAATACCACTCCATGATTATCGGGATGATGGTTGGGGAATAGTTTAAAATCTGGGAGTGATGTTCCTATAGCATACCCTCCAACATAGGTAATATTGTTCATTGAACTGAACCCATCTGTTGAGCGAAATAAATTGGTTCCGCCTATAAATACAGTATTGGCATCATCTGGCTTCACGTTTACTTCTAAGCAATAACCACCTTGCGAAATGTAATCAGAAAAGCCCCCAGAACCGCCTGGGATATTGGAGCTGCGATCACTCCATGCACCTCCCGCTCCGGTTCCATCACCACTTATGTAAGTGTATTTCCATAAACTATTATACTCAGGGGTTCCTTCAAAATTTTTGCTTTCCTTTCCTTGTCCTGGCGAGTTGGCAATAAAATAAACCTGTTTTTCATCACTTGGTGCAATACCTATGGCAATGCGATTACATGATGATTGAAAATTTATAGGTGTAATATTTGACCAGGTTTTACCATTATCTGCAGAGCGCCAAATACCTTGCTGCTGGCCTCCCCCAGACAAAGTAGCATACACAACACCTGTAGAGGTTATGGCTACATCTGTAAAATAACTATAAGAAACTGCTTGTGAATTTCCGCCACGTACTTTTATCCAAGTACTACCCCCATTGATGCTTCTGAAAATACCATCAAAGTTGGCAGCATAAATAACATCTACAGAATCAATGGCAGGATTTATGGCTATCCTGTGCACAACCGACCAAGCGCCGGATAAACCGCCTAAACCCGTTGAAACATTGCCTGCTTTTACCCAAGTTTGTCCGCCATTGGTAGATTTATAAATACCACTTCCATTGTAAAAAGCTCCGGGTATGCTACCTCCATAAAGTTCACCAGAAGAGGCCCACCAGTTTTTGGTTCGACCCGAACGTTTGTCTTGAATTAAGGAAGTGATATTAGCTGTAGGAACCGCTGCCATATCTGTTAAATACCATGATAATCCACCATTGGTACTGCGCCAAATTCCTCCTGTTGCGGCACCGGCCATTAATATATTTTCATCGGTTACATCAATTGCCAATGACCGTGTTCGGCCACCAATATTGTAAGGTCCTATCGACTCCCAATTGGCAAATTTTTGCTGACTTACATCGTTGGGTAAATTTGCTGCAAAGGCCAATTCAGCTTGCCTGTAGGCATCTGGCACTTTCCCTGTACTTGGGTCAACCAGCATCTTAAACATTTGCTGTTTGCGTGCAGAGAGGTTATTCATCATGCCTTCGTAACCTATTTGTTTATTATCTTGAACCAAAAAGGCAAAGAAACAAATAGCCAAAGCTATGATACCTGTAATTCCTTTATTCATGGAGTGCTTAATTTGACCCAAAAATAAGGAATTACAGGAGTAATTTTATAGGAGTAAAAAAGGATTACAAAGGATTAGTCGTAGGCCAAATTTGGCGCCAACCATTTCTCTACATAATCAATCGACTCACCTTTACGAGAGGCATAGTCTTCTACTTGGTCTTTGCTTATTTTACCTACTGCAAAATAGGCACTATCTGGATGGGCAAAATAGAATCCACTAACGGCAGCCGTTGGATACATGGCATAGTTTTCTGTAAGGGTAATGCCTGCTTCCTTCTCTGCTTGCAACAAGTTAAATAGTTTGCGTTTTTCTGTGTGGTCTGGACACGCAGGATAACCCGGAGCAGGACGAATACCTTGGTAATTTTCGCGGATGATGTCATCATTACTTAAGGTTTCATCTGCCGCGTATCCCCAATATTCTTTACGAACCAATTCATGTAATTTTTCGGCAAATGCTTCGGCAAGTCTATCTGCCAAAGCTTTAATCATGATGCTTTTGTAATCATCGTGATCGGCCTCGTACTTCTCAATTAAAGGTTCAATACCAATACCTGCTGTAACAGCAAAAAAGCCTATATGATCTTTTTTACCCAAAGATTCTGGGGCAATATAATCTGCTAAACAACGATAACTTTGATCGGCTGCTTTTTCATTTTGTTGCCTTAAGAAGTGGAAAGTTTGGGTACGACCCTCTACTTTTATTTTTACATCATCTCCATCAGAATTGGCCTCGTAAAAACCAATAACACCAGATGCTTGCAATAATTTATTTTCAATTACTTCATCCAACATCTTGTTGGCATCGTCAAATAATTTTTTGGCTTCAACTCCCACAATTTTGTCATCAAAAATCTTAGGATACCTACCTGCTAGTTCCCAAGTTAAAAAGAAAGGCGTCCAATCTATGCGCTCGCGCAATTCTTCTAATGAAAAGTTAATAATGGTTTTATTACCAATAAAAGTTGGTACGGGAAGTGAGTCAAAAGTTAACTTTGGTTTGTTCTCACGTGCTTGAGAAAGGCTAACAAAATTTTTGTCCTTGCGACGGTTTTTATAGTCAATTCTAAATTGCTCGTAATCTGCTTTTATTCTTAAAGTAGTTGGTTCAATCTGATCTTTACTAATTAAACTCTGAGCTACAGGAACACTCTTACTTGCATCTAATACATGCACCACAGGACCGCTATAAACAGGGTCTATTTTTACTGCAGTATGTGCACGTGAAGTGGTGGCACCACCAATTAACAGAGGAATTTTTAATCCCAAACGTTCCATTTCTTTGGCCACATAAACCATTTCATCCAAACTTGGAGTAATCAATCCACTTAAGCCAATTACATCTACATTTTCTCGAATAGCAGTTTCTAAAATTTTCTCGGCAGGAACCATTACCCCAATATCAATGATATCAAAATTGTTACAAGCCAAAACTACACCTACAATGTTTTTACCAATATCATGTACGTCACCTTTTACAGTAGCCATTAATATTTTTCCTTGTGAAGTGCTCTTGTCTCCTGTTCTTCGCTTTTCTTCCTCCATGTAAGGCATTAAATACGCAACGGCTTTTTTCATTACCCTTGCACTTTTAACTACCTGCGGTAAGAACATTTTTCCTGAACCAAATAAATCGCCCACCACATTCATACCAGCCATTAAAGGTCCTTCAATTACCTCTAGTGGGCGAGCAAATTGTTGGCGAGCTTCTTCCGTATCTTCATCAATAAACTCAACAATACCTTTTACCAAAGCATAGCTCAATCTATCGCCAACAGGAGCTTTACGCCATTCTAAGTCTACTACTTTTTCTTTACCCTTACCTTTTACTTTTTCAGCATATTCTAATAACCTTTCAGTTGCATCGTCTCTTCTATCTAACAACACATCTTCTACATGTTCTAATAGGTCTTTGTCAATTTGGTCGTATACTTCAAGCTGGCTAGGATTCACAATACCCATGGTCATTCCATTTTGGATACCATGGTAAAGGAATGCTGAGTGCATGGCCTCTCTCACTTTATCATTTCCTCTGAAAGAGAAAGACACATTACTTACCCCACCACTAATTTTAGCGCCAGGTAGGTTTTCGGTAATCCATTTAGCACCTCTAAAAAAGTCGATGGCATTGCGACGATGTTCTTCCATACCTGTAGCCACAGGGAAAATGTTTGGATCAAAAATGATATCACCAGCAGGGAAGTGAACAATTTCTGTAAGAATGCGATAGGCTCTTTCAGCAATTTCAATGCGGCGTTCAAAATTATCGGCCTGACCAACCTCGTCAAACAACATGACGATTACTGCCGCCCCAAAACGTTTGATGGTTTTGGCTTGTTTGATAAACTCTTCTTCTCCTCCCTTCAGGGAGATGGAGTTTACTACACATTTTCCTTGCACACACTTTAAACCTTCTTCAATGATTTCCCATTTAGAAGAGTCTATCATTACAGGAACGCGTGCGATATCTGGTTCGGCACCAATAAGGTTCAAGAAGCGCACCATGGCCTCAGCACCATCAATCATGCCTTCATCCATGTTTACGTCAATCACCTGCGCACCGCCTTCAACTTGTTCGCGCGCAACAGCCAAAGCAGCCTCAAAGTTTCCTTCTTTGATAAGTCGCAAAAACATTTTTGAGCCTGTTACATTGGTTCGTTCACCAACATTTACAAAATTGGTTTCTTTCGTAATAACTAGTGGCTCAAGCCCAGAGAGTCGGAGGGTATAATCTTTTGTCATGTGATATATTGTCGATAGACCATGGACCATAGTCCATAGTAGTTTTCTTCTTTTAGTTTTTTTATTAGTTCAATTTAGTT
>CAILJQ010000235.1 GCA_903834625.1 uncultured Bacteroidota bacterium | reverse complement strand
TACTTAAAAGATATTGCTAAAATAACTGATGGCTTCAAAGAAAAAGAAAGTTATGCGCGCCTCGACCACGACAATGTTGTTACCCTAAACGTTATTAAAAAGAGTGGTCAGAATTTGATTGATGCTTCAGATAAAATTAAGGTAATTTCTCAGGAAATGCAGGATGATTACTTCCCTAAAGGCCTTAAAGTTACTATCACTGGTGACCAATCAGACAAAACCAAAGTTACCCTCGATGACTTAATCAATACCATTATCATTGGATTTATTTTGGTAACTATTATTCTCATGTTTTTTATGGGAACAACCAATGCCATTTTTGTGGCCATGTCGGTTCCACTTTCCATGTTCGTGGCCTTTTTGATTATGCCTGCCATTGGATTTACCTTAAACATGATTGTCTTATTTTCATTCTTATTGGCTTTAGGAATTGTGGTAGATGATGCCATTGTGGTAATTGAAAATACCCATAGAATTTTTGACCACGGAAAGGTGCCCATTGTAAAAGCGGCGAAAATGGCCGCAGGTGAGGTGTTTTTACCTGTTTTAAGTGGAACATTAACAACCCTAGCACCTTTTATTCCTCTAGCTTTTTGGCAAGGTGTTATTGGTAAATTCATGTTCTTTTTACCAATTACATTGATTGTAACCCTACTTGCATCTTTATTGGTTGCCTATATTATCAACCCTGTTTTTGCAGTTGATTTTATGAAGCCTCATCACTTAGGAGAAAAGAAAAGAAAAATCACCAAAGGCTTTATTATAACAACAGTTGTATTTGTTGTGGTGGCATTGTTAAGTTATATCGCAGGCAATTTTGGCTTGGGCAATTTAACTTTAACACTCTACGGCTTATTCTGTCTGAACCGATTTGTATTACATGGCATGATTCAAACATTCCAAGATAAAAGTTGGCCAGCTTTCCAAGAGCGTTACAAGAAGTTATTGATATGGGCATTAGAAGGTAGCAGACCTTATTTGATTATTGGAGCTACAGTACTTTTATTTTTCCTTTCTATTGGGTTAACCATGGTGCGAAGTCCGAAAGTAGTATTCTTCCCCCAAAGTGATCCAAACTTTGTTTATGCTTATATTGCCTTACCAATAGGCACAGATCAAGTCTATACTGATTCAATCACCCATTTGATTGAAGATAAAATATTTGCAGTAGTTGGTGATTCAAATCCTATGGTTGAATCGGTTATTTCCAATGTGGCTGTTGGTGCAAATAATCCTCAAAGTTTCGACTTTAGTACCAGTCCGCATTTGGGTAAAGTTACGGTTGCTTTTGTTCCATTTGGTAAAAGAAATGGCGCCAGCACGGTTGAGTATTTAGATAAGATTAGAGAGGCAACCAAAGGAATACCAGGTGCTGAAATTACCGTAGAGCAGGAGCAAGGTGGTCCGCCAACGGGTAAGCCAATTAATATTGAAATTACGGGAGATGAATTTGATCAATTATCAGCCGTATCTAAAGATATTAAACGTTACTTAGATTCATTGGGAATCCCAGGAATTGAGGAGTTGAAATCTGATTTGCAAACAAACAAGCCAGAAATTATCGTAGAGATTGACAGAGAGCGCGCCAATAGAGAAGGAATTTCAACCGCTGTAATTGGTAAAGAATTGCGCGATGCCATTTTTGGAACAGAAGTTTCTAAATTCAAAGATGCGAATGATGATTATCCAATTCAATTGCGCTACGCCTTTGATCAGCGTAATAATGTAAACGCATTGATGAACCTAAAAATAACTTATCGTGATATGAACATGGGTGGAATGATTCGCCAAATTCCTTTATCATCTGTTGCAAAAGTTACCTATGGTAATACTTATGGAGGCATCAAGCGCAAAAATCAAAAGCGTTTGGTTACCTTATCATCTAATGTATTAAGTGGATATAACGCCAATGAAATTGTAGCCAAAATTCAAAAGGCTGTTAAACGTTACCCATTACCACAAGACGTAATGGTAACTATGACAGGTGAGCAAGAGAAACAAGCTGAAACTGGTGCGTTTCTTGGAAATGCCATGTTAATTTCATTTGGATTGATTTTCTTGATTTTGGTAACTCAATTTAACTCCATCTCAAAACCTATAATCATTTTTGTAGAAATCTTCTTCTCCATCATTGGTGTATTACTTGGCTTGTCTATTTTCAAAATGGATATATCTATTGTAATGACAGGCGTTGGGGTAATTGCACTTGCAGGTATTGTGGTTAGGAATGGTATTTTATTGGTAGAGTTCACAGATTTGCTTATGGAGCAAGGAATGGAAATGAAAGAAGCCATTATTGAGGCCGGAAAAACAAGGATGACGCCAGTTATTTTAACAGCTTCAGCCACCATTTTAGGACTAATTCCATTGGCAGTAGGACTAAACATCGATTTCGTTTCATTATTCAGTGAATTCAATCCTCACATACACTTTGGTGGTGATAATGTGGCTTTCTGGGGACCTTTGTCGTGGACAATGATATTTGGTTTGAGTTTTGCAACTTTTTTAACTTTGATATTAGTTCCTGTCATGTTACTTTTGTCGAACAATTTGAAAAAGAGACTCGGTGTGCCTTTGGTTAAAAGCCATGCACAAGCTGAGTAAAGATAAAAATTGCATCTAGGGGTAGAGTGCAATTTGTTTCATAGGCTAAAGCGGGGTCCGGGTAACCGGCCCCGTTTTTTACTTTATTTGTATAGTAATTTCCATTGACGAAATTTCCAAAAGGCCTAACTTGCATATAGAAAATTAATCAATGCTATTGGTTCAGAAATAAATCAAAAAACATTGTCAAGATAATTGCACCTAGGGGTAGAAGTGCAATTTGTTTCATAGGCTAAAGCGGGGTTCGAGAAATCGACCCCGTTTTTTTTTGCCTTCCTTTTAATGGTCAAAATTCAGTTCAGGTATTTGCGCGATTTGCGACATTTTTTGCAAAATACGGGCGCATTCTGCTATAATAAGATTGAGGTCTGTAGAATCATGGCTGAAAAAAGCGGGAAAATTGAGTTACCTTCGCAGCCCTTTTAATTAATTCTGATGATTTCTGTTGCAAATTTAAGTTTACGCTATGGTAAGCGCGTATTGTTTGAGGAGGTAAACGTTAAGTTTTCTCCGGGTAACTGTTATGGCGTAATTGGAGCCAATGGAGCTGGTAAAACTACCTTTTTGAAAATCCTTTCTGGTGAAATTGACCCCACAACTGGTGGTGTTTCTATGTCACCTGGCGAAAGGATGAGTGTTTTGAAACAAAATCACTTTGAGTTTGATGAATTCCCTGTGTTGCAAACTGTAATTATGGGAAATAAAAAACTCTGGGAAATAATGGAAGAAAAGGATGCCATTTACCTCAAGCCAGATTTTTCTGATGCAGACGGTCATAGGGCAGCAGAATTAGAAGGAATGTTTGCTGATATGGAAGGTTGGAATGCAGAAAGTGATGCAGCAAACTTGTTAAGCGATTTAGGAATTAAAGAAGATCAACACCAAATGTTGGTGAAAGATTTAAACGGTAAAGAAAAGGTTAGGGTACTTTTGGCTCAAGCGCTTTTTGGTAACCCTGATGTACTGTTGTTAGATGAACCTACCAACGACTTAGACGTAGAAACCATTACTTGGTTAGAGAATTTCCTGGCCGATTTTCAAAATACGGTGATTGTTGTTTCCCATGATAGGCACTTTTTAGATGCTGTTTGTACGCATATTGCCGATATTGATTTTGGTAAAATTCAATTGTTTACAGGTAATTATACCTTTTGGTATGAAAGCAGTCAGCTTGCCTTGCGCCAAAAGGGAGATCAGAACAAAAAGATTGAAGACAAGCGCAAAGAACTTCAAGAGTTTATTGAACGATTTAGCGCAAATGCCTCTAAATCTAGGCAAGCAACAAGTAGGAAGAAGCTATTGGAGAAGTTGGTTGTGGATGATATTAAGCCTTCAACTAGAAAATATCCTGGTATTATATTTAGGGCCGACCGCGAATGTGGCGACCAAATTTTAAGAGTAGAAGCTTTGTCGAAGAAAAACGGGGAAGGCAAATTGCTTTTTGGAAATCTATCTTTTTCCTTAGATAAAGGAGACAAGGTAGCTATTTTATCAAAAGACCATCTGGCAATTTCTACCTTTTTTGAGGTTTTAATGGGAAATGAAAATCCAGATGGGGGTGAATTTATTTGGGGTCAGACCATAACTACCTCTTATTTACCCAACGAAAATGCCAAGTATTTTTCTGGAGATAATAACCTCATTGATTGGTTGAGACAGTATTCAACAGAAAAGGATGAAACGTATATCCGTGGATTTTTAGGCAAGATGTTGTTTAGCGGGGAAGAAGTTTTTAAAATGTCGAATGTGCTTTCTGGAGGTGAAAAAGTTAGGTGCATGGTGTCAAGAATGATGTTAACCAATGCCAATTGCTTGGTATTAGATGAACCCACCAATCACCTCGATTTAGAGTCGATTACAGCTTTTAACAATGCTCTGAGCGATTGGAAACACAACGCGATTTTTACCTCTCATGACCATACCTTCGTTCAAAGTATTGCCAACAGGATAATAGAAATTACCCCTTTTGGTTGTTTAGATAAGCGAATGACATACGATGAATATTTAGAAGACGAGCGTGTGAAGGAGCAAAGAGAGGCATTATATGCTGGAAAAGTATATCAATACTAAATAGAAATTGGTTCGAACCTAAAAACGAAAAGCCTTCCATTGGGAGGCTTTTTTTTTGTTTCTTGGGTGGGTAAAAGAACCAAAGGCCGCTTACGCGGCCCCGGTCCAACCTTTACTCAAGCTACAGGGAACCTGCAGCAAGATCTTTCGGACGGGGCATATTTAGGCTTCAGCAGGGTATGTTAGGAAAGACTCAAATACTGGAATAACACCAGAATAAGGGCAATCATAACAAAAGATAATAGGGCGATTTTTTTTGCTTTCATAAGCCATGCGAAAATGGGCAAAAAAAAACTGCTAAAAACACTAAACAAATAACTGGTGGGTTTGGATGTTTATTTGGTTCAGCCTTAAATAATACTGGCGAACTTTTCGAGTGACTTTTGAAACACCTCTTTTTTTCTTCGAGATACTTCAACTTCCGCTCCATCCAACATAACCACAATGCCTCCTTCTCCTTTAATATACTTTTTAATGAATTTTAGGTTAATCAAATGAGAGTGATGTACCCTACAAAATCCATAATCAGTTAATAATTCATCATAATCCTTCAATGTTTTAGAAACCATAATTGGCTTCGTCTCATTTCTGATGTGGAAGCGAGTGTAATTTGCATCACTTTCGCATCTAATGATATCATCTATCGGAATAAACAACGACCCTTCGAATGTAGGTAAAGATAATTTAAAATTCTGCTTGTTCATTGATTTTAAATTTTCAAGCAGGTTATTTATCTGTAACTGAGGTTGATGTATGTCGTTTTGCCTTTTAGAAGCAGTTTTTTCAATGGCACATTTTAATTCTTCGGGATCAATGGGCTTAAGCAAATAATCAATGGCACTGAATTTAAATGCTCTAATGGCATAAGAATCGTATGCAGTGGTGAAAATAACGTCAAATTTACGATTGGGAATGGCAGCCAATAAGTCAAACCCATTCTTAAAAGGCATTTCTATGTCGAGAAGCACTAAATCTGGATCTCCGTTTTCAATGAGTGCAATACCTTCATCTACATTTGATGCTTCACCTATAAGCTTTACATCTGAAATGTGATTCAACATAGCTTTGAGTGCATTTCTGCCCCTTGCCTCATCTTCCACAATGATTGTTTTTAACTCTTTACCCATGAATTATTGGAATTTGCAATACCACCTTTGTCCCGCAAGCTAAATTATTTTCGTCAAATAAATCAAAAATTTCAACCTTAGGTTTAGAACCAAACAGCTTATTAAGGGTATTAATTCTTTCTTCTGATATTCTTGCCCCTTTTGATTCGTGAATTTGGGTTTTATTTTCCTTAATTCTCATGGCCTCTTTTCGACCAATCCCGTTGTCGAGGATTTCAACACGTACCATTTTATCTCCGTCCATTTCCATTTTGATAGAAAGTTTTCTTTCTCCTTGTTTGTATTGTAACCCATGCCATATGGCATTTTCAACGTAAGGTTGAATAATTAAGGTTGGCATAAGTGCGTCTAAGTCTAGCTCTGGATCAATATCAAAATGGCAGGTAAAGGAGTTATTTAAGCGCAAACATTCTAATTCTATGTATAATTTTAAAAAGTCAATTTTGAGTTGGATATTTACAAATGTTTGTTCCGAAATATCTAGAATCATCCTAATCAATCTTGCGAATTTACTTAGGTACCTTGCGGCAAGTTGGCCTTCGTTATTGAGCACAAAATCTTGAATAGAATTTAATGAATTGAAAATAAAATGTGGATTCATTTGCGCCCTGAGGGCTTTTAATTCCAATTCGGCAATCATTCTACTTTGCTTGCCTTTATCTTGTTCTTCCTTTAAAGCAGTTTGTATGCGGTAATAAATAACAAAAGCAATTGTTCCAGACAAGGCCAAAGCTATCAAAAGTTTAAACCACCACTGCTGATAAAACTTTGGAACAATGCTAAAATAGACCGCAGCCTCTTTTTTACTTATTTTGCCATCTGGGTTTTTTACCCTAACCCTAAAAACATAATCACCTTGGGGTAATTGTCCAAAACTCGCAAACCTCCTATCTCCAATTTCTGTCCAGTCTGTTTGCAAACCTTCAAGTTGATAGTAAAAAGTATGACTCCCCTTTAGGTAGTAATCCATTGCTGCAAATTCAAAGGCTATATAGTTTTTATCAATAGGTACGAGATAATAGTTTGCATATTGTTGTCGCTTATTAAAAAGTGCTATTCCTTTTATTTGTACCCTACATTCATTGGTGTCGTTTTTAATTTCTGAGGGGTAAAAGAAATTAAATCCATTAACCCCACCAAAAAATATTCTTCCATTTTTGGATTGTAAAGAACTCGCGTCAATAAATTCACTTCCTTGTAAACCATCATGCAATTCATAATTGGTTATTTTAAACTTTTCTGTTTCAATCATAGATAGTCCGCCGTTAAGGCTTATCCAGCATTGGTTAAGTTTTGAGTTTATTTTAAGTGAATATACTTGGTTACTTCCTAAACCTTCTTCCTTTCCGAGGTGTTTAATGCTATTGTTTTTGTTTAGAATGTAAAGTCCTTCTGTTGTGGTGGCAACCCATAATTTATGAGTTGAATCTTCAGATATTCCTGAAACAATGGCTTGTTTTTGCTTCCCATTAAGTTGTTTCATTGTGAATTTTTCACTAGATGGGTTTAAAACATACAAACCTGCCGCAGTGCCTATATACAATTCATCTTGTGATTTTTTGTATAAGCATTTTATCCGGTCTGAACCTAAGGATGAATTTCCAATTCCATAATATAAAAGTGTTTTTTTGAGTGCTGGGTCAAATAGAAAAAGGCCATCATCCCCGCCCATCCAATAGGTGTTCCCCTCTGCTGGAATAATACATTTGATATCACTTTCAAAGTTTTTCTGAGAAGATTTTGTGGAGATAAATTCAAAGGTTTGACTTTTCATTTGAAATCTAAATAGTCCATCTGGTGTGCCAATCAGAAATGAGTTTCTTAAAGGTGATTCGGCAATCATGCAATTTCCATTGAGACCATTCGCAATCCATTCCGTGATTTTTTTGCTCTCAGGGTCAAAAATCCCTAAGCCACCCACAGAACTCATAAAAATGATTTTACCATCTGCCAATTCTTCAAAACTTAATATCTCTTTACACCTTGAAAAACGTGCAGAAACTTGCGGGGAAACCATTCCAAATTTATGTTGAAAGGGGTTGTGTAAATTAATCCCTCCAAGTTTTGTACCTACCCATAAATTACCAGTTGCATCTGCAAGCAGACAGGTTACATTGTTTTGTGATAAAGAGCGAAAATCGTCATCGGTTTGAACCAGAAGATTTTGAGAGCCATCCTCTCCAAAACTCAATAAACCATTCTCCAATCCTAGATAATATTTTTGATTGTATTTAGTGAAAGAACTGCTTTCAGAATGTCTGCTTAACAAAAGGGATTGTGAGGTTTCTATTCCATAATTCTTGGTTATGTTTCCTTTATGAAAATAATTATCGGCTTCAATCCAACTGATAGTATTTTCATTTTCTACATATACATGCCTAATATAAGATTGGGGCCTGTAGTATAAGGGAACCAGGGTTTTGGTAAAGGAATAAAATACATAAA
Source organism: uncultured Bacteroidota bacterium (assembly GCA_903834625.1). Taxonomy (GTDB): domain Bacteria; phylum Bacteroidota; class Bacteroidia; order UKL13-3; family UKL13-3; genus B1. The sequence goes on along the minus strand of CAILJQ010000235.1, from coordinate 51,761 downwards.
ATTGTTCAACAGTGCTTACAAGTATTTTGCCTTGTTTTAGCTGACAAATTTCTGTAACTGGTGTTGATATTTTGAGTTGTTTGTAGGATTCGTTTTCTGGGTTGAAGAGCCAAAGTCCATTTTCTGCACCAATAAGTACCTCTTTTTGTAGAGGCCATATTTTACTGGGGTTTTTGATTCTATTGTAAGGAATGGTAAAGCTTTTTTCCTTTCCAGATAATACGCCTACTTGCCAAATATTATTTTTACCAAGGGCATACATGAAATCATAATTGCTTCTTATTTGGATTACTTTAAGGTTTACTTCATTTGAATCATTCTTGTTGAAATAAGATTCGAAATTATTTCCATCATACCTGAAAAGTCCATTTTCTGTACCTATCCATAAATTACCTAACCTCCCTTGATACAATGCCCTTATACTTATTTGAGGCAGTCCGTTTTGTTCATTAAGATGCTCAAAGGGGAGTTCTTGCGCAAAAGAACTCAAATAGTGGCAAACAATTAGAAATGTAAGAAGTATTTTTGTACGCAATTCAATATTGGATTTAACAACCAAATTAGTATTAATCTTTTCAATGCAAAAGTATATTTTATGTAAGATAACCTGTGATACCCTTGTTGCAGAGATTTTGATGGCAGAAATGGGTCAATTAGGTTATGAAGGTTTTATTGAAACCGAAAACGGATTTGAAGCGTATCTGCCAGAGCAAGATTATGAGGAATCTGCCTTAAAGGAATTGCTTGAACAATATGAGCTGAGTTGGTTAGATTGTACAGTAAGCCTTGAAGAACAAAAGAATTGGAATGCATTATGGGAAAGTAACTTTGAGCCAGTAGTTATTGATGAGAAACTTAGAATTCGTGCACCCTTCCATGAGGCAGATCCAAGTTTTCTATTTGAATTGGTTATTCAACCCAAAACTTCTTTTGGTACAGGGCATCATGAAACAACCTTTACCATTATGCAACTTATGCTCCAAAAGAAATGGGAAGGATTAGATGTTTTTGATTACGGTAGTGGAACCGGCATTTTAGCTATTCTCGCATTAAAAATGGGTGCAAACTCTGTTTTTGCAAATGACATTGATGATTGGGCTGCTGAGAATATTCATGAAAACACCGCCTTAAATGGAACAGAGTCTATTAGCTTTCAAAAGGGAGATATTTCAGTAGCCGAGGGAAAATCTTTTGATGTAATACTTGCAAATATCAATAAAAACATCTTAATGGAGAGTTTTGTTCCCCTGCGTCCCTTGCTTAAGCCAGGCGGACATCTCTATATTTCTGGGTTTTTTGAAACAGATTTGGCCGATCTTTTGGTTCAGACCGAAAAATGTGGATTTACTTTACAGAAACAGGTAACTACAAATGGCTGGACTGCCGCTTGTTTGAGTTAGTTTAACTTATTCAAAAAACGGGAACGCCAATTCTGTTAACCATTTACTTTGATCTGGTTCTGTGGCTGGGTCTGTTATATAAAATTCCATTGGGGCAGCACTTGGCTTCCAGTTGTTTTGTGCTAAGTACTCAAAGCCTTTCTGGTAAATAGGGCTCATTTGCTCATAGGCGCCATAATATTTTACTACTAACCATTTGCCCGACCTTAATTTCCCTGAGTTTATTGGAGTTTTAACGGTAAGTGAGTCTGAAGTTGTTAGGGCTGCTTGCATATCATACACATCTCCATTGGCAGAATAGTTAATGGTAAATGGCACGCCAATTTTACTTTTACTTTGTTCACCTAAAGCTGCTTCCAAGGCTTGGTAAAATTCACCCAATTTGGCGCTGATTTCTGCACCTTTCAATTTGCTTCTGATGCCAATAAAATACATTTCATTTACCTCCCTTACTTCTGCTTCAAAGTCGCCCACCATCATTGCTGGTGCAGCTTCTGCGGCTACCTGTAAGTTTTTTAACCCTTTTTCAAAATCAGGACCAACCATTTGGTCCATGAATAGATAAAAATATTTGGCAAAGGGACGCATCAACATGGGTACGGTAGAGGCATTCGTTTCTAAGGTCCAGGTAACACTGCAGCCAATCATATTTGGCACAATATTGAATGTTGCTTTAGAAACACCCATTTCGCCAAAGGCCATAGATAATTGGATAACTGAATCTGGGAAGGATTCATCAATGGTTAATTTCCCTACTCCAACGTTTTGGTTATTGCTTTTCCATGTAAAAGAGGCTCCTTTTCCTTCTTTGATTTCTGTGTACTCATAAAGTGTTGTGGTATCCATTTGGTACCATGGACTCCAAATTTTCCAATTTTCTAATTTGTTTATGAGGGCGAACATTTGCTTGCTAGGTGCTTTAATTTCAATGGTTCGCTCCACCTTTGCCGATCCAGGTAAAATGAATGAAATTCCTATAACAATTAGGAAAATTGAAACTATTGTAATTACCGTAATTTTAAATGTTTTCATGTTGTAGTTGTGAGAGTATTCTGCAAAAGTACGTATGATTAGGATGGTTCAGAAACAAATGGATTGAATTTTTTTTCATGTCCAATGGTGGTTGCTGGTCCATGTCCTGAATAAATTTTTGTTTCTGAAGGTAGTGGATATAAGATGTTTCTTATGCTTTGTTCTAATCTTTCAAAATTTCCTCCAGGTAGGTCGGTTCTGCCAATGCTTTCATAAAACAATACATCTCCAGAGAAGAGGCAATTCGATTGCTGGTTGTAAAAACTAATTGAAGCTATGCTGTGACCAGGAGTAAACAAAATATCTAATGTTTGATTCCCAATAGTAAGTTGTTTGCCTGGTTCAAGAAACACCCTATCTTCAGGAATCACAAAAGCTGGCAAGCCAAACATAGCGGCCCATCTATCTGTATCCTTATAGGTAAACAGCTCTCCTTCATGCAGCTGAAGGGCCAATTTGTATTTGCTGGTCACAAAGGTGTTGCCCAATATATGGTCGATATGGCAATGGGTATTGAGAAGGTATTTAGGTTTTAGCTGCTTTTCTTGGATAAAATTTGATAGCGCAATTTGTTCACTCGCGGTGTGACATCCTGGGTCAATAATGGCACATTCAAGGGTCTCGTCCCAAATGAGGTATGTATTTTCTTGAAAATCGTTAAATACAAAAGTTTGAACTTCTAACATGGGGCAAATTTGCCCAAAGCAGGGCTTAAAGCCAAAGAAATAGTAGATTTCACTTATTTTTTACTAAAATTAATTTCGGGGTTTCACGTTTTTCCTGCAATTTTGGTAGGGTTTATGAAAACAGTTGGCAAAATTATTTATGTGTTCATTGCATGGGCATTGTCTACAGGTTCACTTTGGGCACAAGGTATAAATACTACTTTTGGTCAGAACCGTATTCAATACACCAATTTTGAATGGAGCTTTTTACGTACCGAAAACTATGATGCTTTTTATTATTCGGGTGGAAGAGAGTTGGCAAATTTTTGTATCAAATACGCAGAAAACACCATGCCTGAAATTGAAAAGATTTTAGACCATAGGTTAGGTGGAAGAATTGAGATTATTTGTTACAATACCTTAAGCGACCATAAACAAAGTAATTTTGGTTTGGAAGAGATTTCGCTAAACACGGGTGGCTATACCAATGTGGTAAACAATAGGGTGATGGTTTATTTCAATGGCGACCATGCCGACCTTGAGCGCCAAATGAAAGAAGGATTGGCTTTGGTTTTGTTAAATGAATTGTTGTATGGTGGTACCGTTCAAGAGCGCATTCAAACAGCGGCATTGTTGAACCTACCTCAATGGTATGTGCAAGGCTTGGTATCATACATTGCCAAAAGTTGGGATGTGGAGATGGATAACAAAATGAAAGATGCGCTTGAGAGCAACAAGCGTTTTAAATACAATAAATTGAGTCAGAAAGATGCGGTATTTGCCGGTCATTCAATTTGGAAATATTTGGTTGAAAGATATGGCAATGAATTAATTGCAAACATGGTTTATATAACCAAATTAACACGCAATTATGAGAGCGCTTTTATTTATGTAACCAACGATGATTTTAAAACAGTACAGAAAGATTATTATGATTTCTATAAAAATTTGTATGCCAAAGAATCTTCCTTGCTTCAAGATTTTCCAACTGCTTCTTTTAAAATTAAAAAGCGTTTAGCACCCTACATTCAAGCCCAAATGAAAGCCAGTCCGAAAGGCAATTATTTGGCTTTTACAACCAATAAAAATGGGAAGTATAAAATTTGGTTATTGGATTTAAAAACAGGCAAACTCAAAAAGGTTTTTAAAGGAGGAATTAAATACCATCAATTAATTATTGATAATAGTTTTCCGCTACTTGCATGGCAAGCAGGTGGCGATAAGTTAGCCTATATTTATGAGAAGAAGGCTCAAATTTATTTGAGAATTGTTGACTTGGTAAATAAAAAAGAGGAAACAATACGCTTTACTAAATTTGATAAAATTACTGGCATCGACTTTAGCGAGAATGGCCGTTCTATTGTACTTTCAGCCATTAGAAAAGGGCAAAGTGATATTTATATTTACGACATTCCTACCCGAAAAGAGCGCCAAATTACCGCAGATTTTTATGATGATTTGTATCCTCGATTTGTGGATTACTCTGGCAAGATACTTTTTAGTAGTAACCGTAAAAGAGACTCTTTAGGTGTTGGAATTAAAACGTATTTAGAGGCAGATAATAACTTTGATATTTTTATGTATGATTTGGAAACAAATAGCAGAAAATTAAAAAGACTAACCAATACACCATACATCAACGAAACACAACCTATTGATTATAATAAAAATTATTTCGCCTATTTAAGTGAGTACAATGGCGTGAGAAACCGCTACGCTGTGAGGTTAGAGGAAGAATATGATTTTACAGAAATCAATATTTTTTATACTGATTCAAGTGGCAAAATTCCTGATACCTTATTTTATAAGTTCACTCCTGAATGGGTAGGTCAGAAATTTACTTACCAAGGCAAAGAAATTGTATTAAATGAGTTGGTTCAGCGCATAGATACAATTGTTCACATAAAGGATATTGTGTATACCTATCCATTAACAAATTACAAGAAAAGCATATTGGCTCATGATATCTCTGTGCAAGGAAAACAAGTATACGACCTAATCCTAGACAAAGGAAAATATTCAATTAGGCACAGTGATATAGTAAAGAATGTTGAAGAAGAATCTAAGCAGGTAGAAACCTATCCTAATATGTATAGGTTAAAAACAGGCCATGCGGTTTTGCCTTTTACTCCCGGTAGGGCTGAGTTTAAAACAGAAATAACAGTAGCAGATTTGGTAAGTGGTCCTGTTGAGTTAAAAATACCTATAGATACCAATGCCTACTTTTTTGTGAATGAGTTTACGCAACCAGATTTTAAACGCCCTGCTTTTGTTGTGGTAACGAAACAAACAGACCCTGTTGCAGGTCAACGTAATATTAAAGTTAATGCCCCACGTTTTTATAACGTCACCTTTTTTACAGATAAAGTAGTTACCCAATTAGACAATAGTATCATCAATACCTATTACCAGCCTATATCAGCAGCTTCTCAGCAAATGTTTAACCCAGGCTTAAATGGAATGTTTAAATTGGGGATGATGGATTTGTTTGAAGATTATCGAATTACCGGCGGCTTCAGAATGGCCTTCGATTTGTCTGGCTATGATTATTTTGCAAGTTTTGAAACTTTGAAGAAAAAGGTGGATCATAAGTTTGTTTTTTACAGACAAAGTAGGGGCGGAGGAAGCGCTGAGATAGCCAGTTACAAAAACTACTCACATGAGTTTAGATATGTAATGAAAATACCTTTTAGTCAGGTAAGCAGTTTAAGGTTAGCAACTTTTTACAGGCAAGATAAAGAAGTAATACGTGCTTCTGATTTACCTACCTTGGATTCTAATGATAGAGTGAGCCATTGGATTGGAGGTAAATTGGAATATGTTTTTGATAATACTGTTCCTAAGGGAATGAACCTTTGGAATGGAACAAGGTTCAAAGTTTTTTATGAACACTACAGTAATCCGCTAGATTTCGATTTACAACTCAACACTTTGGGTTTTGATTTTAGGCATTACCAAAAAGTCCACAGACAAATAATATGGGCCACCCGTTTTACCGCAAATACCTCTTTTGGTCCGGGTAAAGTGGTGTATTATTTAGGAGGAGTGGAGAATTGGATTCCTGCCAGGTTCAACAATGAGATATCTACCTCAACAGAGCAGAACTATATTTTCCAAGCCTTAGCTTGTAATTTACGTGGCTTTGAGCAAAATATTCGAAACGGAAATTCTTTTGTATTGATTAACACAGAAATTCGAGTTCCCTTGTTTCAGTATGCTTTTAACAGACCCTTGCGTAGTGAGTTTTTGAACAATTTTCAAGTGGTACCTTTCTTTGATATTGGTTCAGCTTGGGTAGGTTCAAACCCCTATAGCGATGATAATACCTTTAACCAAAGAGTATATACGAATGGTCCCATAACTGCTAAAGTAATTAATGTGCGCGACCCAATTGTGGCCGGTTTCGGGGGTGGTTTACGTTCAAAACTATTTGGTTATTTTGTTCGATTCGATACTGCTTGGGGTATCCAAGATTCTGAAGTAGCAAGTAAGCCAATCTATTACTTATCATTAAGTTTAGACTTCTAATTTTCTTCCCTCTCTTCTTTCTGAATGATTGCTAAACAAAGTCGAATGACATGAAAAGGAATTTCTTCATTTAAGTAGGAAAATAGAGGTGCAAGAAGTTTCTTTTCTTTCGTTTGTTTAACCGCTTCCTTCACTAAATTTATATCATTATTGCTTACATAAGCTTCTAAGCTATCAATTTCTCCTTTGCTATAAAGGTACGCCAAATGCGAGTATATGGTGGTTTCATGCAAGGTCCTTTTTTCAGAAATCTCTTGCACAGAGTACCCTTTTTTAATCAAGTGCAAGGTTTGGGTATAGGTATCAATTTTAACTGTTGGACTTTCATTTGACCCAATCCAATTTTTGATTTCTTTCACAAAAGTGTTTCCGTATTTTTTGATCTTAAATTCACCAAATCCATCGATGTGAATGAGTTCTGAAATACTGATTGGTTTTTGTTTGGCTAGTTCTTTTAATGTAGCATCACTTAAAACAATATAGGCTGGCACATTTTCTTTCTCTGCAAATTGCCTGCGAACACCCCTTAAGTAATCGAAAAGGCTGTTATTACTGTCTTCTACAATCTCATATGGTAAGGCTTTCTTCTTAAATGGTTCATAAGGTTTCACCTCTTCTAAATGAACCAAATCAACTTTTTTCTGACCCAAGAGTACTTCTTTGCCAAAGCTAGTTACCTTAAGCGCATAGCCTTCATCATAGGCAATGTCAAATAATCCTCTATTAAGCATTTGTAAGAGGTATTGTTGCCATTGAGCAAAGCTAAGATCTTTCCCAGCGCCAAAGGTTTTAAGTTGGTTGTATTTAAGTTCAATTAACTCTTTTCTATGCGATCCTCTTAACAAATCAATGAGTAAATTGATACCAATTTTTTCTTCGGTGCGCATGATACCTGATAGTGCTTTTTGAACCAATATGCTGCCATCAAAGGTACTCCTGGGTTCCCTACACACATCGCAGTTTCCGCAGGGATTTTCCATGTTTTCTCCAAAGTAAGCCAATAAAATGATACGTCTGCAAATAGATGCCTCGGCATATTGTACCATTCTATTCAATTTTTCATTATTCAGTTCTTTTTGGGCGCTGTCTTCATTAAAATTTTTAAGCATAACCAAGTCGCCTAAATTAAAGTAAAGCACGGTATCACTTGGCAGCCCATCTCTGCCTGCCCTTCCAATTTCTTGATAAAATCCTTCCATGTTTTTAGGCATGTTTGAATGAACCACAAAGCGTACATTACTTTTATCTATACCCATTCCAAAAGCAATGGTGGCGCACATCACTTTAATTCTGTCGTTGCTAAAATCATCTTGAATTCTACTTCTCTCTTCACTGTCAATTCCAGCATGGTAGAAGCCTGCTTGAATACCATTTAGTTTTAACTCGGTAGCCATTTCCTCTGTCGATTTCCTGCTCAAACAATAAATGATACCACTTTCAGCTTTCCTTTTTTTTATAAAGGCAGTTATTTCTTCAATCTTTTTTTTCTTTTTTATTCCGAACCTAACCTCTAAGCTTAAGTTAGGTCTGTTGAAACTGGCTACAACCAATTTTGGATCTCTTAATTTGAGTTGGTTGGCAATGTCTTTTCGAGTGGTTTTATCTGCGGTTGCGGTAAAAGCAGCAACAGGGGTGTTTGGCCAAATATGACGTATTTGCGCCAATTGTGTGTATTCAGGTCTAAAATCATGCCCCCACTGACTGATACAATGTGCTTCATCAATGGCAATAAGTGAGGGGTTTAAGTGATTTTTGAAATGGTCAATTTGACTCAGCAAACGTTCGGGTGATAAATACAATAGTTTTATTTTTTGTTGAACCATCTGTTCAAAAATCTCATCTTGTTGGTTTTGGGGTATGCTGCTGTTAAGGAATTCGGCAGCAATACCATTTGTTTTAAGTGCACCCACTTGGTCCTTCATTAAGGCAATTAGAGGAGATATTACTAAGGTAATACCAGGCAGCATTAAAGCGGGTAATTGGAAGCAAATGGATTTACCACCTCCGGTTGGCATAAGGGCTAAACAATCTTTTTGTTGCATCAAACAATCTATAATTTCTTCCTGGTGAGGACGAAACGACTCATAACCGAAATATTTTTTTAGTAAGACTTGTGCGTTTTTTGTTGCTTGCATTTTTCAAACATACATTTGATTTGTGGTAAGTGAAAAATCACAAGATGCTTATGGCAAAAATGCAATCAGATTTTTTTAGAGATGTGTATGAGGTTGTGCGCCTTATTCCGCAAGGGCGCGTTAGTTCATATGGAGCTATAGCCCGCTACCTTGGCTCAAGCAGAGGTTCGCGTATGGTTGGTTATGCTATGAATGCTGCACATCATCAAATTCCTTATGTGCCAGCTCATCGTGTATTGAACCGCAATGGAATGTTAACAGGTAAGCATCATTTTGGTGATCCAGATGCTATGCAAAAATTACTAGAACTAGAGGGAATACAAGTAGAAAGCGATGTGGTAGTGAATTTTGAAGTCCTATTTTGGGATCCAAATATTGAATTGAAAATTGATTAAATGAAAATAATATGGAAAACAAGAATGAAGTAGTAAATTTTAATGAGTACCGCCAGAGAATGAACGAAAAAATTTTAGGTTCAGACAATTTGGTGTTAAAAAGGCTCTTTAATTTGGATACAAATACATATGAAGATGGAGCGCTTCCTGCCATTACCAAAGAAATGTTGGGTTTGGTTGCCAGTATGGTATTGCGTTGCGATGATTGCATAAAATACCATTTAGGGAAATGTTTTGAACTGGGTGTGAGCAGCGCTCAAATGTTTGAAATATTTGCAGTAGCAAATATTGTTGGAGGAACTATTGTGATACCTCATACCCGCAGAGCAGTTGAGTATTGGGAACTCTTACAAGAAGGCGCATAAAAAAAATTAGGGAATTGATGAGGGCTACGTTATTTTAGTGGCAGAATCGAAAGATCTATGAAATTTTTGAAACCTATTACTATTTTCTTCTTTTGCTTAACCTTGTTTATACAAGCTAATAGCGCCATTGCACAATCTGAATCAGAGAAGGATAGTTTGGAGAGTTTATTACCCTTTGCCAATGATTTGCAACGTGCAGATATTTTAAATGGTTTAGCCAATTGTTTAAGAAGTATTGATACCGCTAAAGCGGGTAATTATGCCAGGCAGGCAAATGCCTTGTCTATCAAGTTAAACTATTGTAAAGGAAGAGCATCCTCCGAGGTATTGATTGGAATTTTAGAGAAAAATCATGGGAATTTGGTTGAGGCAAAACGCAGGTATTTATATGGCCTTGCACTAGCCCTCAAATGCAAGGAACCTTATTCTGTTTCCTTTGCTTACCATAGTCTTGGGAATTTGGCCTATTTAAATGGCGATTTTAGTAAAGCCATGAGGTACTTTATTGCTTCGGTTAAAATTTCTGAGCAAATAGGTGACAATGCAAGGGCTGCAAGAACCTATAATAATATTGGGTCACTTTATATGGACCTCAAAAATTCAGCGAAAGCAGAAGAGTATTATTTGCGTTCACTTGAATTGTATAAGGGCGGACCAAACGAATTAATTATTGCCGAAATTGAAAACAACCTTGCCAATATTTACCAAGGAAAAGGGTATGAATTACAAGCCTTGTATCATTATTCCAATGCTTTAGAAGTTTTTAGAAAGAAGAGCTCTGCCATTGATATTTCTTCGGCGCTTAACAATATAGGGTTGGTTTATTTGGCCAGAAAGCAACCCAAGAAAGCTTACCCATATTTTTATGAGTCATATAAAATTGACCTACAAATAAAGGAACCAAGGGCATTAATTTTGGTCATTTCTAATCTGGCTGCCACCTATTTGGCTTTAGGTAAAATAGACTCTTCTATGATCATTTGTAAAGAGGGTCTGGCCATTGCCAAAAAGTACCCAAACATTCATGAGATTGGAGAATTGTATGGTACCATTTCTGAAGTGTATGGCAAAATGGGTGATAAAGCCAAACAAGCTGAATACCAACAATTGAGAAAGAGCTTTGAGAACAGTTTGCTCTCTCAAGCGCAACGTTCTGATATTGGTATTGCCGCTGCAGAGTACGAAAATGAGCGTAAAGAGCAGAAATTGAAATTGATGGCAAAAGAGAATGAAATCAATCAATTTAGGATTCGTGAACAAGAATCTGCTATTGAGCGCAGGAATATTTTATTGATTGCAACCTCTTTGGTCATCTTCTTTCTTTTATTGGTAACAGGATTAATTATTTTCACCTTTACCTTAAACAAAAAGAACAAATTGTTTGAAGTAAGTAGCAAGGCAAAGAGCAATATGCTACAACAAATTAACCATGAAATTCGTACCCCTCTCAATGGTATTGTAGGCATGAGTCAATTGGCCATAGAGAGCAAAACTTTTTCAGAGTTAAAAGACTACTTATCCTTTATCAAACTAAGCAGTGATGAGCTTATGTTTGTATTGAACAACCTCATCACCTATTTGCAAATTGATAGAAAAGAAGCTACCCCTGTGCCAACTCCTTTCGACCTATTAGATTCATTGGAAGAAATGTTTAGGATATATAGCTTCCAATGCAAACACAAGGGGTTGCTGTTTAGCCAGATGGTATACCCAGGTGTGCCCAAACAAATTCGCGCCGACAAGCAAAAACTATTGAACATGGTTCAAAACCTATTAAGCAATGCGGTAAAGGTTTGCCAGAAAGGCGTGGTGAAAATTGAAGTAAAACAAAGTGCCTCTCGTATTAAGGACAATAAAAAACTAAGCACACTTCAAATATCTGTTATTGATGAAGGTCCGGGTTTAACCGAAAAGGAAATAAAAGGTTTGTTTAAAGGAATGCCAAAGCAGAGCAGCAAGGAAACTGGTTTTGGGATTGGACTAAAAAATGTGAAAGAGCTATGTGATTTGATGAAAGGTCATATTGAAGTAATCAGTGAAAAAGGTGTAGGCAGTAGCTTTATTTTAGAATTAGAGGTAGAAGACCTTGATGCTGAAGAAAACAAATATAAATCTGCTCAAAGCAATAAATTATTTGATCCAAGCAAGGTGAATATTCTGGTTGTTGAAGACAATCAACTTAATCAACGTTTGTTTGCCAAGATTTTGGAGAAAGAAGGGTATCAATTTAGCCTAGCTGAAAATGGTTTACGCGCTTTGGCCATGTTAAAAGAGAAAACCTTTGATTTGGTACTCATGGATATTCGCATGCCAGAAATGGATGGCATAGAGGCTACCCATCACATTAGAAACAGTGATGAATTTTCCATGGACCGTAATATTCCTATCATTGCAGTTACCGCCCATGATGATGCCACGGAGAAGAAAAAATGTTTTGATGTAGGAATGAATGACTACATTACAAAGCCTATCCACAAGCCAAGCTTTTTAAGGAAATTGGAGGAGTATCTTTCCAAATAGTAATTAGCAGAGGCCTAAGCAAGCGGCTATTGTGTTCAAGCAGCTATCAATCAGCACCTAAATAATTGCGAATTGGGTATGAATTTTTTAAAAAATAGTTCATATTTGCCTGCTCAAAATCGCAATTATGGCAGTATTAGTAGATAAAAATTCTAAAGTGATCGTTCAAGGTTTCACAGGTAGTGAAGGAACTTTTCACGCACAACAAATGATTGAATACGGAACAAACGTTGTAGGTGGTGTAACCCCTGGTAAAGGTGGTCAAACCCATTTAGACCGTCCGGTTTTTAATACTGTTTTAGATGCGGTAACCCAAGCGGGAGCCAATGTATCCATTATTTTTGTTCCACCTGCATTTGCTGCAGACGCCATTATGGAAGCTGCCGAGGCTGGAATTAAAGTGATTGTATGTATTACAGAAGGAATTCCAGTGGCAGATATGATTCCAGTAAAGGAGTATATCAAATCTCGTGATTGTATTTTAATTGGACCAAATTGCCCTGGTGTAATTACCCCAGGTGAAGCGAAAGTTGGTATCATGCCAGGTTTTGTATTTAAATCGGGTAGAATAGGTATTGTATCTAAATCTGGCACTTTAACCTACGAAGCTGCAGACCAAGTAGTAAAAGCAGGTTTAGGAATTTCAACTGCTATTGGTATAGGTGGAGATCCAATTATCGGAACACCTACTAAAAATGCCGTAGAAATGTTAATGAACGATCCAGAAACAGATGCCATCATCATGATTGGTGAAATTGGTGGAAGTTATGAGGCAGATGCCGCTCGTTGGATCAAAGCCAATGGAAATAAAAAACCAGTGGTAGGTTTCATCGCAGGACAAACAGCGCCTCCAGGCCGTAGAATGGGTCATGCAGGTGCTATTATTGGTGGTAAAGATGATACCGCTGCTGCAAAAATGGCCATCATGCGCGAGTGTGGTTTACATGTAGTTGAGTCGCCAGCAGAAATTGGTTCAGCCATGTTAACTGCTCTCAAAGCAAAAGCTTAACACCTATTATATTTATTTTGAAAGCCACAATAGGAATGTAATTCCTGTTGTGGCTTTTCTTTTGTGATTATTTCTTAATTTGCATCATGGTCATTGGATTTCTCCTGATTATTTATGGGCTTCTCTTGAGTTACCTCATTGGTTTCCATGTATGGTTATTATTGCAAAAAAAGCTCAAAAATGACCCCATCATTTTATGGCATCCAAGTTTATACCCCATAATAGGTTTAGCAGCCATTAGTCTCTTTTTGGGTATTTACCATTTGTTTTTTAAGATAGATTACATTCCTCATTTGTTCTTCCTTTCATGGTTATTGGTCTCGTATAAGCAAAATCTTGAAGTGCTCAAAAAGCTGCTAAAAACAAATTCAGTTTCGCTCTTTTTTATGGTAAGTTTTGCGGCTATTTTGGCTCTGGTAGGTAGGCCAGGTACAGGAGATATTGCAGATTACCACCTGCAAGGCATTAAGTGGGCTGAATGGTTTGCAAATATACCAGGCTTGGGAAATTTTAACAGACCACTGGCTAATAACAATTGGTGGTTCAATGTACAAGCATTTTTAGGTTTTTCTTGGGCAGGAGTGCAAAGCGTTTATGTAGGGAATAGTATTTTTTTTACCACAGTATTTTTTTGGTTTTTTCGGTCTGAACCAAGTTCAAGGGCACACCAGTGGCTACGTTCCATGTTTTTACTTTTTTGGATACTTTCATTAAAGACAGCCTTCATTGGAGCTGTTACGCCAGATATTGTGGTTACAGGAGCCCTCTTTTTGCTCATAGATTTTTCTATTCTTTTATCTGTTAAACCACAAATTAAATTACAAGGTGTTTGGGTAATGTTGCTATTGGTGAGTTGGGTATTAACTGTTAAAGCTACTGCACTTTCTTTTAGTTTGTTGTTATTACCTTTTGTAATTGAATGGGTAAAACAAAAACAATGGAAGCAGCTTTCCTTATCTGCAATTCCTGTATTAATTTTTATGGTTCCTTGGCTCATCGGAAATGTATGTGTAAGCGGGTATATATTATATCCTTTTCACCAGCTCGACTTCTTTTCAGTTGATTGGAAATTGCCCAAAGAAATGTTGCAATGGGAAACATTTAGCATCAAAAATTGGGGCAAAATTTCTGGTCAGGATGTTTACCTAACAGCCCAAATGAGTGCCACTGAATGGTTGCCTATTTGGTATAGTAAATTAGATGTATTAAACAAATTATTAGTAATAGGATTTGTGTTTTGCACTCCTCTTATTTGGCTAAGGGTTTGGAGTAAAAAAGAACTTTTTTGGCCCGCTTTATTTGTTATATCTGGCTTTGCTTTGTTTTTTATAAACGGACCCCATCCTAGGTTTTTATTTGGTTATATGGTAGGGACTTTAGGTATTTTTTTATACCTTTTTTCAGACAAAATTTCTATTGAAATTCCTGTCATTTTTTGGAAAGGGTTACTTGGGGTGATGCTTTTATTTTTATTGGTAAAAACCAGTTTAGATGGATCCTTGAAACAAGGTTGGTTTCATCCAAAGTCATATCCATCCATGAATGTTTCTCCAATAGAAATTGATTGGTTCAAAGCTTTCGAAACCCACGAGGGAAGTACCTGTTGGGATAAGTGGCCTTGTACCTATTACATTATTCCTGGCACAGAAATGAGGGGAATTGAGGTAGCTGAAGGTTTTAGGATCAAAAAGAATAATTGATTACCATTTTTTATGGAAATCACCTCTTGAAAAGAACTTTTATAAGAGGTGATTTCAATTAAAATAATCTTTTTGAGTTGAGAGTTTAAGTGTTTAGGGCAGATCAACTTGCATTAGAGCTATTTTCTTTGATTAATCTGGCCAACATTTTATCATGCATCTCCACCAAGGTATCTTCTAAATTAAATTTCCAATCCCAAGTAGGGTAATGTGATTTGAATTTGTTCACATCACTAACGTACCAAATATGATCACCAATTCTGTTGGTTTCTGAATAAGAATAACTCATCTTGTTACCGCTAATTTTTTCGCACCAATCTATAGCTTCTAACATACTGCAATTGGCATGGCGGCCTCCTCCTGCGTTATATACTTCACCCATGCGAGGATTTTGATAAAAGTGCCAAAACATATTCACCAAATCATAACTGTGAATATTATCTCTTACTTGTTTTCCTTGGTATCCAAAAATTGTATAATGATTTCCTGTTATAGCACATTTCATGAGGTAAGCCAAAAATCCATGTAACTGCGCTCCACTATGGTTTGGTCCTGTTAAACACCCACCTCTAAAAATGGCGGTATTCATCCCAAAATATTTACCATATTCTTGAACCATCACATCTGCTGCCACCTTACTGGCACCAAATACACTGTGTTTGGTTTGGTCTATGCTCATTTGCTCATCTATGCCATGTTTAAAATAAGCATGGCTTTCGTCAATTTCCCAACGTTTATCCAATTCAACTAAGGGTAAAAAGTTGGGGGTATCACCATAAACTTTGTTTGTAGAGGTAAAAATAAATGTTGCTTTAGGGCAGTGTTGGCGAGTGAGTTCCAACATGTTTAAAGTACCAGTTGCGTTTACCCCAAAATCTGTTAAAGGTTCTTTTGCGGCCCAATCATGACTTGGCTGGGCAGCTGTATGAACAATGAGTTTGATATCGTTTGAATATTCATTGAATATTTTTTCAAGAGCAGCATAATCTCTGATATCGGCATCATAAGATTTGAAGTTGCCATACTTCTCTTCAAGGCGAGTTTTATTCCAAACGGTAGAGCCATCTGAACCAAAAAAGTATGACCTCATGTTGTTGTCGATACCAATAACTAAGTCAAATTTTTGGGTAAAAAACTCAACTGATTCTCCTCCAATAAGTCCGCTACTACCAGTGATAAGTGCAATGTTCATGTATTATTTTAAAATATTACGCAAGGTATTCTCATTTGCCTTCATCCATTGAAAGGTATCTGTAACTAGGTCCTTCACAGATTTTTGAGGTTTCCATGCATGGTTGTTGAGTAGGTTTAATTGGGTATTATCGCTAACGTATATTCTTACATCTGCGGTACGTGTTTCATTAATTTGTTTAATAGGAATGGTATTTCCAGTAACTTCTTGACATAAGGTGGTTAATTCTTGCAAACTAAAACTTGATTCAAGTCCGCCTCCAACATTTAAAGTTTGGTTATTATACAATTCAATATGGTGAATTTGCTGGTCGATAAGGTTTAACAAATCATGGGCATGTAACACATCACGCATTTGTTTTCCTGTTCCTCCATAACCAATATAAGCCAATTCGCCTTTAAAAAAGTGTCTTGCTAGCCATAAAACCAAAACACCTTGGTCTACTTTTCCCATTTGCCAAGGACCGCTAATTACCCCGCAACGGTTAATGATGGTTTTTAAACCTTTGAGTTCATTGTATTCTGTAATCAATAATTCGGAGGCCAATTTGGTAGTTCCATAAAAGCTTCTTGAACCTTCTAGGGGAAAATCTTCTGCAACGCCTTTGGCAGAAATACCTCTAAGAGATTGGTTATTGGTCCATTGGAAACGTGTTTCTAATTCTTCGAACTGAGCCGCTTCTAAATTTTTAATTGGATAAATTCTACTTGTTGAAAGGAATATAAAGGCAGCACCTGTTTTTTGGGCCAATTCAAGGCAATTAACAGTTCCATTTAAATTGGCATTTATTAATGGCATAACAGGGCTAGTAATTCCAGAAAGAACACTTGGATCGGCACTAGCATCAATGACAACATCTAAATTTGAGAAGCCTTCCAAATCTTCTGGGTTACGAATATCCCCATGTACAAATTCAACGCCAGCTGCTTGTAATCTCGGTATATTGAGTTCAGAGCCTCTTCTGCGGAGGTTGTCTAAAGCAATGACCCTATAGGCAGGGTATCGTTCTTTGATGCCAATAGAAAGTGTTGAACCAACAAATCCAGCTCCCCCTGTTATAAATATCTGTTTACTCATTTGTATAAATTGGAATTGCAATTTTACTGAATAGTTATGAATTCCCTATGGATTTTTATTACTTGCAGTTACAAAGAAACCCATGACCATTACCCAAAGACTTTATGCCATAGGCTGTATGTTATTTCTGTGGTATGCCTGTTTGGTCATCATACCACAATTATTTTTGCTAGTAGGGGTAGGCATATCATTATGGCAATTTTGGGTTTGCTTTCCCTTATTTGTTGGCTCTTCTTGGATGTTCCACCGCAACTATTTTGGCATCAGTAAGCGAAGAGATTTTATGCTCAATATTGGAATAGCCTTATTACTATTTGCATTTTGTTTATTAGGTTCGGCAGCCATTTATGCGACACACGAAGCAAGTAACGGTTTTCATTTAGAGGCTATTTATGCATTGGTAGATGGTTGGAATCCAATTTATGACAAGCATACTTTACCAAGTTATCCAATAGCATCTTGGCTGTATGCATCGGTATTATCGGCCTTTGCTGGTTCCGTTGAAATGGGTAAAGCAGGCGGCTTTCATTTGTTGTTGTGTAGTTTGCTCATAGGACAACATTTGGGAAGGGCTGTATTTAAGTTTTCTGCTTTTGTTTCTTGGCTTTTAGCCATTTTGGTAGCACTCAATCCGATTCAAATTTTGGATTTATTCTCTTTTTCAACAGATGGATTGGCCAGTAACTTGTTGTTTCTGGGGATTGCATTTTCTCTTTATCAGATCAATGAAGGAGGATGGCTCAAAGGTTTTTTCGCCTTATTAGCCTTTGCTTTATTGGTAAATACCAAGATGACGGCAGTTATTCCAGGCTTAATTGCCCTGAGTGGTTTCTTAGGGTTTTTGCTATTAAGTGGGGCTTATAAATGGCAAAAAATAGCGCTCATTTGGTTTGGTTGGTTTCTGTTTTCTTTTTTGATTTTAGGATGGAGTCCGTTCGCAATTAGTCATATTGATAAGGTCGCTTCAAATGGTTGGCCTGAACCAAGAACTAATTTGTTGTATCCTGACAATCCTCAAAATATTCCAATCTCTTTTCTAGAATTCAATAGGTTTGAGAGGTTTCTTTTAAGTATTTACGCCAATCCACAATCTGTGGGCGATGGCAAACAGATAGAATGGAAAGAGCTTTTTGCTAAGGTAAACATGCATGCCTACAGTAAAGGAAACACAGATCTTGCTGGCCTAGGTCCATTTGTGCCCGAGGTTTTATGCCTCTTATTTCCGTTAGGACTTTTTGTGCTTTTTAAAAAAGGGAATACATACAAAAAGTGGGGAAGCATAGTATTATTGATATGGATGATAAGCTTGTTTGTGGTGCCTGATGCTTGGGTTTTACGACTAAGACCACAGATTTGGCTTTTAATTTTATTTCTATTGATCTTACTTTTTAAAGAACCACAATGGACTGGCCCAGCCTTTGTTTTAGGCGTAGGTTTGTTGTTAAATTCTGTGCTACTTTTGCATACCTATTTTGTTCATTCATATGAGTCTTCGGAAAGGATGAAAAAGCAATATCAAGAAATAGCTTCGCATCCTACCTTGTTTGATTTGGATGCTGGAGCAGGAACAGTCTTTAAAAGGCGTGCAATTAATTGGGGAATAGATACTAGTCGCTCCATTGATTTTGGTCCAGATAGTGTTGGTATCCATTTTATAGGAGAGCATTCAGCACAATACCGAAGAAGAATGGTTATTAATTAAAAGATTTTTCTAATTTCGAGCCCAATCTATCAAAAGTTATGTCAACAGAAAGAATACTCATCATTGGTTCAAATGGTCAAATTGGGCTTGAATTAGCCGAAAATTTAAGACTTAAATATGGTTCTGAAAATGTAGTGTGCAGCGATGTACGTAAAATGGAAAACCAAATTGAACCATTTGAAATAGTTGATGTTTTGGATAAAGATGCACTATCAGGGATAGTGAAAAAGTATGAGATAACCCAAGTGTATCTTTTAGCAGCCTTATTGAGCGCAACAGCAGAAAAGAACCCAAAATTTGCATGGGATTTGAATATGAATGGGTTGTTTCATGTGCTGGATATGGCTAAGGAGGGAATAATCAAAAAAATATATTGGCCAAGTTCTATTGCCGTATTTGGTCCAACCACACCAAGACTAAATACTCCTCAATACACTGTTATGGAACCCAATACTATTTATGGCATCAGTAAACAAGCTGGTGAAAGGTATTGTGAATATTACCACCAAAAATATGGGGTTGATGTGAGGAGTATTCGTTACCCTGGGTTAATTGGTTGGAAAAGTGCACCAGGTGGTGGAACCACAGATTATGCAGTGCACATTTACCATGAGGCCCTGAAAAGCAAAAGCTATGAATGTTTTTTAAGTGCCAATACGGCATTGCCAATGATGTACATGCCAGATGCAATTAGAGCAACCATTGAGCTAATGGAAGCACCAGCAGAAAATGTAAAAATTAGAAGTAGTTATAATTTGGGAGGCATTAGTTTTAACCCTGAGGAGATTGCAGCAAGTATTAGAAAATATATTCCTGAATTTACCATCTCATATAATCCAGATTTTAGACAAGCCATTGCTGATAGTTGGCCTCAAAGCATAGATGATTCTGAGGCAAGAAAGGACTGGGGTTGGAATCCTGCGTATGATTTAGATGGAATGACGAAAGTAATGTTAGAGAACTTATCAAAATAAAGTATCACTCTCTCCATTCATGAGTTTGATAAATTCATTGAGATTTTTGTTCAGCTGTCCTAACTCCTCATTAATCATGTAAATCATGGCAGCTTGGTCATCGGCAGAATAATTAGAAATTTGTGATAGCTGTTGCGAGATGGCAAAGAACTTAGCCAATTTAGGTTGCAATTGGTGTTGGTACAAACCTTCTAAATCGTCTATTTTTTTCTGAAATTGATTTACCTGAATTTCCAATTGACTCTCAGCAGAGATATCATAGGTAATTCCCATACATCCAATAACTTCATTTGAATCACCATAAACTGGGTTCAAACTTAATTTTACCATGGTTTCTTTACCTTGAATGTTTCTTATATCATCCATAAGAATGCGCTCACCTTTTAGTACACGCTCATAAATGGGTAGCCATCTGTTTTTGGCAGCTTCACTTACATCCTGAAAAAGACTATCTCCAACCTTGAGCTTACTTTTATATAATTCTCGGCGCATATCAAAAAAGGCCGCATTGGCTACGCGTATCACAAAATCTTTGTCGAATGCCCAAACCATATCAGGCAAACTGTTAACCAATGCTTGGTGAAATTTATCTTCATTCATGGTAATTTTTTTTCATCCTTAATTACAAATTCCGAACCAAATCGGGGAATTCCAATAGACTTTTGAGCTTATAATCTGCAATAGAAAAACGAGGGTCGTCCCATTTTTCATGCTCAGGTACGGCTACACAGGCCATTTTAGCTGCCTTTGCGGCAATTACACCATTCACAGAATCTTCTAATACCATGCAATATTTTGCTTGTGTTCCTAGTTTCTGCGCTGCAGTGAGAAAAATACTGGGATGCGGCTTGCCATAGGGTTCGTATTCGGCAGATTGTAGCAAATCAAAATAGTCTCTTATTCCAAGTTTATCTACAATGGTGTTTATTAAACGAGAAGAGCTAGAAGATGCCAAAGCACAGGAATAATTTTGGGATTTAATAAATTCCAAAGAGTCCATTACTCCCGGTAAAGCACTTGCTTCTTGCTGCATAAAGGATTCCATGCAATCTAAAATATCTCTTTCAGTTTTTTGAAGGTTGGCGTTTGGCCATGGTTGATATTGGTACCAATGTTCCACCACTTCGGTTAATCGAAATCCCATTACTTGTCGTAATAACTCGTCGCTTAGGTCTAAACCTAGTGCGCCAAATACTTCTTTTTCAGCCTTCTTCCAGAATGGTTCAGAATCAACCAATAAACCATCCATATCAAACAAAAATGTTCCTATCACCCTACTTATTGCATTAATTGTTCAATGTCATCTGCTTCAATGGGTATGTGTGCCATTAAATCAATACAACCATTCTCTGTAATTAAAATTTCATTTTCTAAACGGATACCAATTGCTTCTTCCGCAATATAAATGCCTGGCTCACAACTAAAGGTCATTCCAGCTTTCATGGCTTCATAACGCATACCTACGTCGTGCACATCTATGCCTAAAAAGTGACTTGTTCCATGCATAAAGTATTTCTTATATGCAGGCCATGATGGATTTTGGTTTTTGATATCGTTCATGCTAATTAAGCCTAAATCTACCAATTCCTTTTCCATAATTAATCCCACTTGTGCATGGTATTCCATGAGCATGGTGCCTGGCTTTAACATTTTTTTCGCCTCATTCATCACCCTTAAAACTGCATTGTAAACCTGTTTCTGGCGTTGGGTAAATTTGCCATTTACAGGCAAAGTGCGCGTCATATCACTGGCATAATTGGCATAATCTGCTCCACTATCTAATAACAACAAATCGCCATCTTTACATTGTTGGTTATTGTCTACATAATGCAAAATGCAAGAGTTCCTTCCACTTGCTACTATGGGATGAAAGCTGTGTCCGTTGGCTCTATTCCTTATGTATTCATGAATAACCTCAGCTTCAATTTCATATTCCCAAACACCTGGCTTCACAAACTTACTCACCCTATGTAACATCTTATTGCTAATTTCAACTGCCACTTTCATAACAGCTAATTCTAATTCTGATTTTATAGAACGTAAGCGTTGCAGGATGGGTGCAGCACGTTCAAAATAATGCAAAGGATATTTTTGTTTGAGTTCATGAGCTAGTCTCAAATCCTTGTATGGCGTTTGAATAGAAGCTCTGTCGTTTTCGTTTAGGTTAAGGTATATATGACTTGCATAATTAATTGCAGCGTGCATTTTTACGTGAAATTCATCATACCAAAAAATGTTTTTGATGCCACTTACCTCTGTGGCTTTTTCAGGTGTGAGTTTATGTCCGTTCCAAATAATCATAGCCTCGCTCGTTCTTTTGATAAACAAAGCCTCGCGGTATTCTGCTACAGGTGAATCTGGGAAAATAACCAACATCACTTCTTCCTGATCTGCTCCACTTAACCAAAACAAATCTGAGTTTTGTTTAAAGTGGTGTGTAGCGTCTCCATTCCAAGGATGCTCATCATTGCTATGAAAAATAGCAATACTATTTGGTTTTAATTGTGCACTGAATTTTTTTCTGTTTTCAATAAACAGGGTATTCGGAATTTGATCGTATTTCATGTAGTGAATTTGAAAATTTGGAGAGGCAATCTAGCTAAAAAAAAGGAAAACAAGTAGGAGACAAATCAATGGATTGAATCTATTAAACTCTCTATTTTCATCCCCCTCGATCCTTTCAAGAAAATATAGGAATGTTCAATAGATTGAGATTGCAAATAGGCTGCGGCCTGCGCTGTAGTCTCGAATGCGGTGTGGTTCTTATTGGCTAGAAAGAAGGCCTTTCCTACCAGAATAATTTGATGAAAATGAAATCCCTCACAATACTGTATGAGGTTCTGGTGCTCTTCTGCTTCATAAGGTCCAAGTTCAAACATATCGCCCAATACAACAATTTTATTTTCACCTGGCATAGCAGCAAAGTTGCGTATACTTACTTCCATACTGCTTGGGTTTGCATTATAGGCATCTAAGAAAATGGTATTGGTTCCTTTGGCGATTAATTGTGAACGCAAATTTTTTGGTTCATAACTTTCAATACCTTGTTTTATTTCTTGTTGGTTCAGACCGAAATGCCTGCCTATGCTTACTGCAGCCAATATATTGTCAAAGTTATAATCACCACTTAACGGTGAACAAACCTCCATTCCTTCATAAGTAAACACAATTTTTGGTTGTAATTTTTCAGGTTTTAGTTGAGCCAAGTTGTACTCCAACTTTGTGCTATCTGCCTGCTTGTATATAATTCGGTATTCTATTGCTGAACTATGAATCATGAGTGTTTCATCATTTCCATTCACAAATGCAGTTCCTTTATGTTCCTTCAGGTAGTCGTATAACTCTGCATTCGACCGAATGACGCCCTCCAAACTGCCAAATCCTTCAAGATGATCTTTTCCATTATTGGTAACAATGCCATGCGATGGGCAAGCAATTTCACACAAAAGCGCGTTTTCTTTTTCATGGTTTGCGCCCATTTCTATCACCGCAATTTCATCTGTTTTTTCTAATTGAAGGAGGGTAAGAGGAAGGCCAATATGGTTATTGAAATTTCCTGGAGTACTCAATACCTTGAATTTGGTTTGTAAAACTGCACTAAGCAATTCTTTTGTTGTGGTTTTACCATTTGAACCAACAATGGCAATTACCGGAATATTCAACTGTTGGCGATGGTGCCGCGCCAATTCTTGCAAAGTTTCTAATACGTTCTGAACCAAAATATAATTTTCACCTACGGCATATTCAGACTCATCAACAATAACATAAGCAGCTCCACCTTCTATTGCTTTTGAGGCAAAAAGATTGCCATTAAAGTTGTCTCCTTTTAAGGCAAAAAATAGACATGAAGGGGTTAATTTTCGGGTATCTGTGCACACAACAGGGTGCTTAAGATAGATTTGATAGATTGCTGCTAGGTTCATTAATTTCTAAATTTAGCTATGGCCAAAAATAGGGAAAACGTATTGCCTTTTTTTTGATGAGGTTTTGAATTTGTTAAAATGTCACACTTTGTGATATTTAAGAATTAATAAAGCCTTAAAACGCGCTAATTTATTTAACTTGCAGACAAATCATTTTGTTATGAAACAGTTGATCTTAGTTACATTAATATTTTTATCAGGGCTTTTATTGGAAGCTCAACCCGTTCAATTTAAATTAAGCAATACTGCCACTATCTCTTATAAAGGTGGAAGTGATACTTTATTGTATCCTTATACGGGAGGTTTAAACGCACCTCAATTTAATGCCATTGATTTGGATGGAGATGGAATGAAAGATTTATTGGTATTTGATAGATCGGGAAATAAAACTCTTACCTACCTTTATAAATCTGGTAAGTATGTTTATGCACCTTCTTATGAAAGTCAGTTTCCACCTTTATACAAATGGGTAATCATAAAAGATTATAACTGCGATGGGAAGGACGATATTTTTACGGAAGTGGATTATAACGTACAACCTCAAAAAGACAAATACATTTCTTCAAATGGGATAAGGGTTCTAAAAAATGTAAGTACCGTAGCGGGGAAGTTTGCATGGCAACAAGACTTGAACCAACTCATGGATACAGGTCTTGGTCAATTGCCTCCTTCTAATATTGCGCTGGCTAATGCCGATTTCTCAGCCATTGAGGATATTGACAATGACGGCGATTTAGATATCCTACAAATGCCTTTTGGTAAGAATGTGCTTACTTATTACCAAAACCTGAGCAAGGAAATGGGCTATAACTGCGATTCATTGAAGTTTATTTTTAGAGACGAATGTTGGGGTTATATGAGCTATTTGGTTAACAGTAACGCCTTCTATTTGAATGATAACAGCGCATGTTTTAGAAATTATAAAACAGCTAAACACAATGGTACTACCCTAACCTTATTTGATGCCGATAATGATGGCGACAAAGATTTAATTTATGGCGATGTAGGCTTTCCAGGCTTGGTATATTTAGAAAATGGCAAAACCATTAATTCAAATAATAGAGATTCTGTTATCTCTCAAGACACAGCCTTTCCACGTAATTCTATGCCTGCCTCCATGGAAATATTTCCTGCCTCCTTTATTTTAGATGTAGATGGTGATGGGAAGAAGGATATGTTGGTAGCGCCCAATGCGGATAAGGCCTTTAAAAACAAAGATCAAATCATGTATTACAAAAATACAGGTAGCGCAACAGTTCCTGTTTTCACTTATCAGAACAATAGTTTTTTAGGTAGTGAAACTTTTGATTTAGGTGGCGGAAGCATTCCTGTTTTTTGTGATATTGATAACGATAACGACCAAGATCTATTTGTAGCTACACAAGGTGAATACACCGCAACAGCCAATGCCAATGATAGAATTGTGTTTTTTAGAAATACGGGTTCAAGCACAAAGGCAAGTTTTGTGTTGGCCGATACCAATTTTTTAAATATCAATACTGGTACACAACGTATTCATAGAATGGTACCCACATTTGGCGATTTAAACGGAGATGGGAAACAAGATTTATTGATTGGTGATTTAAATGGAAAAATGCATTTTTATGAAAACACCAGTTCAGGTAATACCATAAGTTTTACCAAAAAATCATCCGATTATTTTACCATGTATGCTGGCTCTTCTGCAGCCCCTCAATTGGTTGATTTAAACAAAGATGGAAAACTAGATGTAGTAGTTGGAAGAAGAGATGGAACCTTGGCTTATTTTGAAAATAAAGGAAGTACTACTGCCCCTAATTTTGATGCCATTGCTAACATTGATTCTATTGGGAAATTCACCGTATCAGAAATGGTGATGAGTGGGGGAGTTCCTTTTTATTTTCCTGGTTATGCTGTTCCACATGTATGTGATTTAGATAAGGACGGAAATTTCGAAGTATTGGTTGGTTCAGACATGGGAAGGGTGTTTTTGTTCAGAAACTTTGAGGCAAGTGCCAACAGAACTTGTGATGAAATTCACAACGTATTTACAGATGCCAATACTGCTTCCAATACAGACATGTTCTTTGGTCCAATTACCTCTGCTGCTAGTGCCGACCTAAACGGAGATGGCAAACCAGAAGTGCTCATTGGTAATAACCGTGGCGGTTTGCGCATGTATACTGCCTTTGTGAGTGGAGTGATTAGCTCGGTTCAGGAACAAACTTTTAACAAGAATGATTGGCAAGTATACCCAAATCCTAGCAAGGGTATGTTGCATGTTGAAACACCCAAAAACATGTACAAACAGCCATTCGAGATTTTAGATATTTTGGGTAAAAAGGTTCAAGGTGGGGAGTTAGAAGCCTATGAATCATTGATTCAAACCAGTGGTTTACCCAGTGGTGTTTACTTTTTACGAGCCACCGATTCATTTGGTAATGTGTTTATAGCCAAATTTTTGCAAGAGTAAGTTGACATAAATTCAGAATTGTGCCCAATGCCTTTATATTTTGTATAATTTCGTGCAAAATTTGAAAGCATATGTACGGTAAATTACAACAACAATTGCAAGCTGAACTTCAAGAAATTGAAACAGCAGGATTATACAAACGTGAACGCATAATTGCTTCTCCTCAAGGAGCTGCAGTTACCATGCAAAACGGCAAGGAGGTTTTAATTTTTTGCGCCAATAATTATTTGGGATTGTCGTCTCATCCACGCGTTTTGGAAGCTGCCAAACGCACCATTGATTCACATGGTTATGGCATGAGCTCGGTAAGGTTTATTTGCGGAACCCAAGATATACATAAGACATTAGAAGAAAAGATTGCCAGCTTTTTAGGTAC
Source organism: uncultured Bacteroidota bacterium (assembly GCA_903834625.1). Classification (GTDB taxonomy): domain Bacteria; phylum Bacteroidota; class Bacteroidia; order UKL13-3; family UKL13-3; genus B1. Next base: position 25,316 of record CAILJQ010000235.1, on the reverse strand, counting down.
AGAAGATACCATTTTATATGCAGCAGCTTTTGATGCTAACGGAGGTGTATTTGAACCTTTGTTTAATGAAGAAGATGCCATTATTAGTGATTCTTTAAACCATGCTAGTATTATAGATGGTGTTCGTTTATGTAAAGCAGAACGTCATAGATATGAGCATAACAATATGGCCGATTTAGAGGACAAATTAAAGGCTACTCAGCATTGTAGGAACCGCATAATTGTTACCGATGGCGTTTTTAGTATGGATGGAACCATTGCGCAATTGGATCATATTGTTGCATTAGCAGAGAAGTACAACTCCTTGATTATGGTAGATGAATGTCATGCAAGTGGTTTTATGGGAGCCACCGGAAGAGGTACCCATGAATTCAGAAACGTAATGGGTAAAATAGATATCATAACCGGAACATTAGGAAAAGCATTGGGAGGTGCTATGGGTGGATTTACGAGCGGAAGAAAAGAAATCATTGATTTATTAAGACAACGTAGTCGGCCTTACCTTTTCTCTAATACCCTTGCACCTGCTATTGTTGGGGCAAGCATTGAAGTGTTAGATATGTTAACAGAAACCACAGCCTTGCGTGATAAGTTATGGGACAGCACACAATATTTCCGCAAAGCAATGACCGAAGCTGGTTTTGATATTAAGCCTGGTGAGCATCCAATTGTGCCAGTGATGTTATATGATGCAAAATTATCTCAAGATTTTGCAGCACGTTTATTAGAAGAAGGAGTTTACGTAGTTGGTTTTTATTACCCTGTTGTTCCAAAAGGTCAAGCACGTATTCGAGTTCAAATTAGTGCAGGGCATGAAAAGGAGCATTTAGACAAAGCCATTGCTGCTTTTATTAAAGTTGGTAAAGAATTGGGTGTGATTTAATTCGGTTCGAACCGAAAGCCTCCATAACAATTTCCTAACACAGAGATAATATTCTCCTAACCTCCCTGTAACTTTGGGATAACTTAAGCCAGGTAGTTTTGTCGCAGTTTCAACGCATATGAAATTGAGAACAATAACTATTTTGATTTTGCTTGCCCTAGGTATAGTGCAAGCACAAGCGGCCGCCGGTACCGGTAAAATTACGGGCAAGGTAATTGATAAGAAAACAGGTGAAGAACTCATTGGTGTTACAGTTGTCATAGACGGCACAAGTTTTGGTGCAGCTACCGATTTCGAGGGAAATTTTATTATTGGAAACATTCAACCAGGGATTTACTCAATCTCGGTAAGTTATGTTTCTTATGCTAAAAAGAACATCAAAGGCATTGAAGTGAAGGCCAATGAAGTAGCTAGCGTTTCAATTGCCCTAGAGGAATCCAAAAAAGAGTTAAATGAGGTGGTGGTTCAAGCCGAATTAAAAAGAGAAACTGCTTCTGCTTTGTTAATTCAACAAAAAAAGAGCACTTCTATTTCTGATGGTATTTCTGCCGATATGATTAAAAAGACACCAGACGCAACCACTGGTGATGTAATGAAAAGGGTTAGTGGTACCTCTATCCAAGATAATAAATTTGCTGTAATTCGCGGTTTAAATGACCGTTACAATACTGCCTATATTAATGGAGCCCCACTTCCTAGTTCTGAAAGTGATAGAAAAGCATTTTCCTTTGATATAATTCCTTCCAACATGTTGGATAATATGGTTATTACAAAAGCTGCTACTCCAGATTTGCCTGGAGATTTTGCCGGCGGTTTAATAACGATTAATACCAAAGATATTCCTGAAAAGAAATTTTCATCTGTTTCTATGGGTATGAGTTACCATAGCATTTCTACTTTTAAGCAAGGTGCCACTTATACAGGCGGGAAAACAGATTGGTTAGGAGTAGATGATGGTAGCAGAGGTTTGCCTGCAGGTATAGCCGGCAGAGGGTTGTATAATACACAATCTGTGGAAGAAAAAGTAAATGCAAGTAGTGCATTCAATAGCGATTGGAAAACCCAACAACTGAAATCATTACCTTTAAATTACTCTTTACAATTCTCTACAGGAAATAGTTATAAGTTTAAAGCTAAAAACGAATTTGGTTACATCGTTTCCGCAAGCTACAGCAACTCTACCAAAAATTCATATGCTGAACGCAATCAGTTCAACAGGCCTATGGATGCCATAGATAACCAAATAGTAAGAAGTTACACCGACTCAATTACCAAAAATGAAACCTTGGTTGGTTTAATGGCCAATTTTGGTTACAAAATAGGCACCAAACATAAGATTAGTTTCAAAAACGCTTATACAATTAATGGTGAAGATGTAACAACCTTAAGAAGTGGTTATGATGATTTTACCAGCGAGCAAATGCCTAAAGTGAACAATGTATACTATAACTTTTCACAGAGCAAATTGTTTACCTCGCAATTATTGGGAGAGCACTTTTTACCTGCCCAAAAAATTAAAATTAAGTGGGTATTAAATAATAATATTATCAATAGACAAGTACCAGATTATAGAAGGTTCTCTACCTTTTCTACTTTAATGGATGCTTCAACTGGTGAGTACACCCCATATCAAGCAAAAATTACCAATAGCAATCCAGATATTACCCAAATGGGAAGGTTCTTTTCATCTATGAACGAGGTAATTAGAAGTGCAGGTTTTGATGTGCAGCATCCTTTAGCTTTTGCTAGTGGTAAAAAGGTAAAAACCGAAGCCAAAGCAGGAGTATTTATCCAATCACGTTCACGTGAATTTGAAGCTAGGGCATTTGCACCTATTTTAAAATTATCTGGTTTAGCACGTAATAGATTCTTAGAAGGTTCATTGGATACAATGTTCCAAAGTAGCAATTATTCAAGCGACTTTTATTTTGATGAAGATTTCCGCGCACAAGATGTTTATACTGCTAGTTCAAATTTAAAGGCTGCATACTTAATGTTCGATCAACGTGTTTTTAGTAGGTTGAGATTGGTTTATGGCGCACGTTTTGAAACATACCAACAAAAGCTTAATTCATTTGAATTAAACAGTAATCCTCCTGTTCCATTAATGGTAGATACCGTGTTTAATGATTGGTTGCCTTCAATGAATTTAACCTATGAATTAACAGAAAAAATTAATATTAGAGCCTCCGCTTTTAAATCGGTAGCACGACCAGAATTTAGAGAGATTGCACCATTTGCCTTTTTTGATTTTAACCTAAACACAGTAGTAACTGGTAAACCAACACTTACCCGTACGCGTATTCATAATTACGATTTACGTTTAGAATATTTCCAAGGTGAAGGTCAATTAATGTCAGTTTCTTTATTCTACAAAAGGTTTATCAATCCAATTGAAAATGTGTATGAATTCATTGGTAGCGATGCTACACAAGGATATTCAAGTGATGCAACAGCTAAAAATTATGGTGTAGAATTAGAATTGAGAAAAAACTTTGGGTTTATAGATGAGTGGATGGATAAGACAGGATTTAGGAATTTATCATTTACCTGTAACTATGCCTTCATAATTTCTGAGGTTACTTTAGATCAACAAGTTTCATTAAGCAAATATGGTAGTCGCCCATTGCAAGGTCAATCTCCATATATTTTTAATAGCAGTTTACAATATTATGAACCTAAGTCGTCATTAACTGCTGCGATTTTTGTAAATAGAATTGGTAGACGTATTGCATTTGTGCGCGCTAAGAATGGTGAAGTTCCTGATTTATGGGAGAATCCAAGAACTGTAATTGATTTATCTGTTTCAAGAAGAATTGTTAAAGGCTTGGATGTGAAAATTTCATTGAATGATATTTTAGCTCAAGACTTGGTTTTTTATCAAGACAACAACGGCAACAAAAAATTGGATAGTTTCAACAAAGAAGCATTAATCAATACTGCTGGTTCTACAAGCACAGAAAGATTAGATATGGATAATGTTATGTTCCGTTATAAAATGGGTTATAATATTTCATTTGGATTGAGTTACAAGTTTTAATGAAACCTACGTGGTATGCCCGTACTGCGTAGATTTCATATGCAATGAAAGGTCCCGCCAAAAGCGGGACTTTCTTTTTTTATATGAGCCTTTGCAATTAACATTTTCGTAATCTAACCTTAACATTCATGCAATGCCTGTAGGGTAGTTTCGAAGTATCAATTAAAGGATAATATGAAAAAACTAAACCTCATTATTTTAGGTTGTTTACTATCAGTTTCTCTGTTGGCGCAAAAAGCAAGAACCATTAGTGGTTCTATTACAGCCAACACAACATTTTTTGCAGACACCATTTACACACTTGATGGATATGTGTATGTAAAAAACAATGCAGTACTAACTATTCAACCTGGTACCATTGTAAAAGGAAAATTCGGCAATAAGTCAACCTTAGTGATTACCCGTAATGGTAGTATTCAAGCTAATGGCACTGCTAATAAGCCCATTATTTTTACTTCAGAAAAAGCCATTGGCCAAAGAAATAAAGGTGATTGGGGTGGATTGGTTATTTTAGGTAAGGCGGTAATTAACCGACCAACAGATTGTTCTACTTGCCCAGGTAGCGCCGTTGCTGCTGCAGAGGCAGGTATTCAAAATGCTGTAGAGGGTGATTTGGATAATGCTGCAGGTGATGCCTTATATGGTGGAACCGATAACTCGCATAGTTCAGGTTCATTAAAATATGTACGTATTGAATATGCAGGTGTAGTAATTACCCCAGGAAATGAAATCAATGGTTTAACCATGGGTGGTGTGGGTAATGGTACCAAGATGGAATACATTCAAGTTTCATTCGCAGACGACGACGGTTTTGAGTGGTTTGGTGGAAATGTAAATGCTAAATATTTGGTATCACACAGAAATGTTGACGACGATTTAGATACAGATTTTGGATTCAGTGGTAAAGTACAATTTGCCATTATCCAACGCGATTCAGCTTTATATGATATTGGTTCAGGTCCAACAACAAATGGATTTGAAAGTGATAACGATGCCACAGGTACAGAAGCTCAGCCATATACTGATGCTACTTTCTCTAACGTAACTGTATTAGGTCCATTGGCTAATGTTACGGCTTTAGGATATTCTAACTCTTTCCAAAATGGTGCACGCATCAGAAGAAACTCACAAATAGGTATTTTTAACTCAATCATCATGGGTTTCCCTGATGGTGTATTTATTGATGGTGCAAGAAGTGTAAACAAACACCAAAACGATACCTTGTTATTTAAGAACAATATTTTAGCAGGAAATTTAAGAGCCATTAATGGTTCAACTTCTGGTGGTTCAAACCCAACTAATACAAGAAGTAAAGTGTTTGCATCAGCAAATGATTCTATTTTATCATCTTCAGGTATTTTGGTAAATCCATTCTCGTATACCAATCCAAACTTTATGGCTGCAACTGCCTCTCCTGCTATAACAGGGTCTGCTTTTGCTGGCACAAAAATTAGTGATCCATTCTTTACTCCAACCACTTTTAGAGGTGCAATGGGTAGTTCAGATTGGACAGATTGCTGGTGTAATTTTGATCCACAAAATGCAGATTATTCAACAGGTAATATCAACTACTTACCTTTAACCTATGATGCTGGAAAAGATTCAACTATTTGTTCTGGAAAATCATTGGTTATTGGTCAGAATGTTACTGGTCCATACCGTGCTTCTTGGTCGCCAGCAGCAGGCTTAAGTTCTGTTTCTGCTATGCGCCCTACAGCAAATCCTTCCATTACTACTAAGTATTTTGTAAGCATTACTGATACTGTAACTGGATGTTTGTTAACAGATAGTATACTTGTTTCAGTGACACCTACACCAGTTTCTGGATTTACCAGCGTAAGTGGTGCTGCTGGTAGTGTAACTTTTACGAATACTTCAACTAGTGCAAGTTCTTACTCATGGAACTTTGGAGATGGTAACACTTCAACCTCTGCAAACCCAACCCATACCTATGCAGCAAACGGAGTTTATAATGTAACATTATTAGCTGTTAATGGTGCTTGTAACAATTCAACTTCACGTCAGGTTATTGTAACAGGTATTGCTTCTCCTATTAAGGCAATTACAGGTGATATCTCTGTTAATACCACTTTTTATAACGATACTATTTACATCCTAAACGGATATTCTTATGTAAAGAACAATGCAACCTTAACCATTCAACCCGGAACCATCATTAAAGGTAGTGCAAACAAAGCTTCATTGGTTATCACACGTAATGGTAGTATTCAAGCAAACGGTACAAAAAACCAACCAATTGTATTTACTTCAGCTAAAGGAGCAGGTTTACGTAATAAAGGAGATTGGGGTGGTTTGATTATTTTAGGTAAAGCCATTATCAATCGTCCAACAGATTGTAGTACTTGTCCGGGTGCCGCTGTAGCAGCGACTGAAGCTGGTATTCAAAATGCTGTAGAGGGTGACTTAGATAACGCATCAGGTGATGCATTATATGGAGGTACAGATAACAACCACAGTAGCGGTAGTTTAAAATATGTACGTATTGAATATGCTGGTACAGTAATTACTCCTGGTAATGAAATCAATGGATTAACCATGGGTGGTGTTGGTAAAGGAACTACATTAGAACATATTCAAGTTTCATTTGCAGATGACGATGCTTTTGAGTGGTTTGGTGGAAATGTAAACGCAAAGTATTTGGTATCTTACCATAATGTAGATGATGATTTAGATGTTGATTTCGGATTCAGTGGTAAAGTACAGTTTGCAATTGTTCAAAGAGATTCTGCATTATATGATATTGGTTCAGGTCCTACCACCAATGGTTTTGAAAGTGATAATGATGCAACCGGAACAGAAGCACAGCCTTATACCGATCCAGTTTTCTCGAATGTAACTGTTTTAGGTCCATTGGCTAATGGTACTCCATTAAGTTATAGTAATTCCTTCCAAAATGGTGCGCGTATCAGAAGAAATTCTTCAACCAGCTTGTTTAACTCAATTATCATGGGCTTCCCAGATGCAGTATTTATTGATGGAGCACGCTCTGTAAACAAAATGCAAAATGATACCTTACTATTCAAAAACAATATTTTGGCGGGTAACCTACGTGCAGTGAATGGTTCAACAACAGGTGGTTCAAATCCTACAAGTACCCGTTCTAAATTGTTTGCAAGTGGTAACGATTCAATTTTCTCGTCGGCTGGTGTTTTGGTTGATCCATTTAATTATGTGAATCCAGTTTTTGCCCCAGCTCCAGGTTCTCCTGCTGCAACAGGTGCTTCATTTACTGGTGCTAAAATTTCTGACAGCTATTTTGTTCAAACTCCTTTCCGCGGTGCAATGGGTGCAAATCCTGATAGCAACTGGACAAACTGCTGGTGTAATTTTGATCCGCAAAATGCTAATTACAATTCTTCTCCAATAAATAATCCAGGTGCTACAGCTAACTTTAGCGCTCCCGCAACTTCTGGAAGTTTAAAAGTTGATTTTAGCAATACCTCTTCTAATTCTGTTGCTTATTTCTGGGATTTTGGTGTAGCTGGTAACGGAGATACAAGTTCATCTGCTAATCCTAGCTTTACATATCCTGCAAATGGTACTTATACTGTAACCTTAATTGCGCGTAGCAAATGTGGTAATAGCATTCAAACAAAAGAAATTGTAATTAATGATGTAAGTATATTGCCAGTAGTAGATTTTACCTACGCACAAAATGGTACCAATGGCTCAACTGCTTTTACCTTTACCAATACAACGGTAGAAAAAGGATTAACTATGAGTTATAAGTGGTACTATGGAGATGGTGCAACAGATACTACCAAAAACGGTTCACATACTTATGCCACCAAAGGTGATTATACTGTATCATTGGTTGCTACACACATATACGGTAAAGATTCAGTAGCTAAAACCATCAAGGTAATTCCTACCAATGTTTCAGAGGTAACAGCTTCTATTGCCCATTACTCTTTGTATCCTAATCCTGCTAACACACAAGTTAATATTGATTTTGATTTGTTGCGTTCAAACACCGTTTCTGTGGATGTATTAGATATCACAGGTAAATTGGTTAAACAAACTCAAGAACAGCTTTATGGTGCCGGTTTGAACCAAATTGTGTTGGAAACTGCCGACTTGAATCAAGGTATTTACTTTGTTCGTATAAACAGCCGTGAGTCTTCATTAAGCAGCAGATTGGTCATTATTAAATAGTTCTTTTCAATCTTCATATGCATAAGGCGGTTCTGGTTACAGAGCCGCCTTTTTTTTGTTTATTTTGAAAAGCCTTGTGATGGTTTTCAGATTTATTTATCTTGTCGAACTATTTGAAACACAATTTTCTGTATGGATACCCTAAAATCAATACTCATCTTTATTGGTAAGTTACTTGCTAACCTATTGTTTTTGGCTGCTGCTTATTTCATTTACATTAAAATGGTAAGGCCAATTACAGCCCACACAGTTGCTCCTGATCACTTTCAAGAAATCATTGGTATTTTGTTGTTGATGACCCTTTGGCCTTTACTTAACACAAAACCTTTTCAATTGATTAAGCCTATTAGTTTCGGTTTGGTATGTTTGTTTATTCCTGTTTTTATTTATGCCTTATACTTTGTAAATGAGGTTGGCAGTCCGGGTAGTTACCAGCGTTCTTTTCCAATTGAAAGCAAAGAACGCGTTGAAAACGAATTGGTAGTTGGTGCTTATGTGTATGAAAAAAGTGGCAGAGTACATTATAAAATACCTGCAGACGACTGCATTCGCTTAGATTCATTAAAGATTGTAATTAAAGAAGGTTTGTTGGGAATGAAAATTGTGACAGACGATATACACCTACTCAAACGAGCCAATTGCGGTAGTTAAATAGGGTTTTCAGGTAAAACCTGCCAAATTGAATTTCTCAATTGCTTATTTTTGTATATTGTAACCCTAAAATAAGACAATGAAAAAAACAATATTATATCTTTTCGCTGGTGTGTGCACCTTAATTTTATTAGAGTCTTTTGGCAACAAAGGTCTTGGAAAAGTTGATGGAACAGAACCTGGTTATACTGGTTCTCCTGGTGATACCTTGAAAAATTGTACTATTTGTCATGGTGGAACAGCAGTAAATGTTCAAAATTGGATTAGCTCCAATATCCCTAGCACAGGGTTTGTAGCTGGATCAACATATACCATTCGCGCGGTAAATACATTGATTGGTCACAACCGTTTTGGCTTCTCAATCTCTCCTCAAGCCCTTGATGGTAAGCTTTTAGGAACCATGCTTGTGACAGACACCGTTAGAACCAAATTGGTTGGCAACAATAAATACATTACCTACAGAGCTGCAGGTGTTCAGGCCTTAGATTCTAATGTATGGGAATTTCAATGGGTTGCTCCAACAGATGGTACAAAAGAAGTAGTATTTTATGGCGCCTTTAACTCAAATATTGATGGGCATAAAGGTCAAGACGTAACTCGTCTTTCAACACTCAAAGTTTGGAGGGAAGGTTTTGTTTCTGTGAATGAAAACAATGTTTTGTCTCAAGCTACTATTTTCCCTTACCCAGCAAAGCAACATATCACCATTCAATTGCCACATATTCTTTCGGTTCGAACTGAAATAAGCTTATATGATACCCAAGGAAGATTGATGCTTACCTCTGCATTGCTGCCAGGTGAGACCCAAAACCAGTTAGATGTAAGTGCATTGCCCAATGGTTTATATTTTGTAAAAATGCAATCGGCATTGATGAGCCACACTCAAAAAATGTTACTGCAGCAATAACAAATTAACTAGCTCTTAGGCATCTAAATAGGGATGAGGCAATGAAGATGAAAGCAATTTTTTACCCATGGGTGCTTTTATTTTTCTTGCCTAGCCTCCTTTTCGCACAACAGGTTTCAGAGCCTGAATTCCGCCATCTTACTATTGAAAACGGTTTATCACACAATACAGTGTATGATATCATCCAAGACCATGAAGGTTTTATTTGGATAGCCACGCGTTATGGCCTAAATAGATACGATGGCTATGATTTTAAAGTGTTCCTTTCAGGAAAAGAACCAGGTAAATTGGCTGGCCCAACTGTTTTATGCCTAATGGAAGACCATGAAGGGAATATTTGGATGGGTCATAAAGATGCAGGAATTTCAATTCTAGAGCATAGAACAGGGCAGATTAAACGATTTTCTATACCGGGGTTTAGTTGGCAAAATTTAAGTGTTAGAAAAATTTACCAAGATAGTGAAGGGCTTATTTGGATAGGGACTATTGGCAAGGGACTTATTTGTGTGAATGCTTCTGGTGAAATGGTTACACATTTATTTACCAAACAACAAGAGCCAACTAAAAGATTAGGGACCGATTTTGTTTTTGATGTAATAGAAGACAAAACTGGACATTTATGGATAGCTGGCTCTGGCGCCAGTATTTATTCCTATAACAAACGAACCAAAAGTGTTAGTGCCATTAGCAGTTCAGACGATAAGGCCATGCTTAGTTTTGAAAAAAGTTTGTGCCTAGATAAAAAAGGAAATTTATGGATTGGCACCTCTGGAAGTGGTTTGTACCAATACCAACTGTCAACTGGTGAAATAACCAATTATTGTGTGGGTTCAGATCTTAACCATACCTTAACCAATAACCGAGTAACCTCTGTAAAAACAGATTCATTAGATAGGTTATGGGTAGCAACAGATGGTGGCGGAATTCAATATTACGACAATCAAAAAAAACAGTTCATTCCCTTATTAGCCTCCGGTAGGCAGCTTCGCTCCTTAAATACAAATGCCATATATAATTTATGCTTTGATAGGTCGGGTAGTTTGTGGGTGGGAACCTTTAATGGTGGCGTAAATGTTCATACTAGAAATGTGTCTCCATTTGTGTCTAGTTCTTTTATGTTACCGGGTGCCGTCAAATCTGTTTTGGCATTAGAAGAAGACACTACAGGTACTATATGGTTGGGAACAGATGGGGAAGGACTAAGCTACTACCATCCTTTAAGGCCAGAATTGGGCGTTCAAACCGCCATGCTTGGGGCAAATAAGGTAATAACATGTTTAAAATCTACTAAAGGGAAAGGCTTATGGATTGGAACCTTTGCAAATGGCTTGTGTTATTACCAAGCTTCCAATCAATCGCTAAAAGTGTATAATTTTGAACCAGGTAAAACAAATACATTGCCCCATAACAATGTTTGGGATATAGACCTTACTCCGGAAGGAAATTTATGGATTGCCACACTAGGTGGTGGAATGAGCTATTTTGATGTTTCTACCCAGCAGTTTACCAACTATGATCCTGAACAAAAAGATATAGGAAACGGACTTATCCATAGCTTTCAAATTATTGATGTATTATATGATGCCAAACGGAAGGTTGTTTGGAGTGCTTCAGAAGACAAAGGATTGAGTTGTTTAATAACTGCTACTGGCCGATTTATAAATTACCGTGAAGACAGCAAAGACAAAAATCGCCAACTAAGCAGTGATAAATTACGGTGCCTTTTCTTAGATAAAAAGGGTAGGGTGTGGATAGGAACCGAATTTAGCGGTTTAGATATTGTTGATGGTTCAGGGAAAGTAAGCAAACATTTGAATACTGAGAATGGGCTTTCATCCAATGTAATTCATAGTATATCAGAAGATGCGCAAAGTTTTATTTGGATTAGTACACAGAAGGGAATACAAAGAATAGACCCAAACAACTGGAGTGTAATTGACTTTGGTACAGACGACAATTTACGTAACAATCAATACAATCCTAAGGCATCATTATTATTGAAATCAGGAAGGTTTTTGTTTGGTGGTACAGGTGGATTTACCACTTTATCGCCAAGATTAGAGAAGTTGGTATCAAGGCAAGAACAAGTAATTTTCTCAGACATCAAATTGTTTAACCAAATTGTTGGAATTGGGCTTATCAATGACCGAGAGGTGATACCTATTGGACTCAATGAAGAGGGTTGCGTAGTGCAATTAAACTACGCTGATAAGGCTATTGTATTTGAATTTAGCAGCAATGAAATTGGCAACTTAGCCAAAAAACGATTTGCTTTTATGTTGGAAGGTTTTGATAAAAATTGGAACATGCTAAATACTGGCGAACATAGAGCCGTTTTTTCAGCGCTTCCTCATGGCAAGTACAAGCTAAAAGTAAAGGTGCTTAATTTTAACAACGAGTGGAGTGACGAGCGTGTATTAATGATTGTTGTTAAACCTCCCTTTTGGAAAACTTGGTGGTTTATTGGGCTATCTATAGTATTGGCATTGCTCCTTATTTTCTTTGCATTTTATTATTCTTTAAAACGTCAACAAGCTCGTTATAGAAACCAGGCTCAGCTTGCACAGCAAGAAATTTTGCGATTGAAAAATGAAAACTTAGAGAATGAAATTCAAGCAAAACAGGCAGAACAAGAAATTTTGCGATTGAATAATGAAAGCCTTGAGCGCGAAATATTGGTGGAGAAACGTGGGCAAGAAATTCTTAAACTTAGTCATGATAACTTAGAGAGAGAAGTACTTGCAAAGAGAACAGAAAAGGAAATATTGCGCCTCCGAAATGAAAACTTGGAAAGAGAAATTGCAGCCAAGCAAGCAGAACAAGAACTTCTTAATGTAAAAAATGAACATTTGGCTCGAGAGGTAGAGGCCAAGCAAACCCGTTTAAGTGCCTCCTTACTGCAAAGCGCGCACAAAAATCAATTCTTAAATGATTTACTCTCTCTGCTTCAAAAGATAGATCCCACTGCGGCCAACAGCAAAACAGAGTTACGCAAAGTAATGCGTGAAATTAACCAGGAAATAAAGCAAGAAGATTATTGGGAGCAGTTCCAATTTCATTTTGATGAAATGCACAAGAACTTTGTTACCAAACTAAAAACCCTTCACCCACAAATAAGCTCAAACGACCAACGTTTATGTTGCCTTGTGCGCCTAGATTTGAACAATAGAGAAATTGCCTCTATTCTTCACATTACTGTAAATGGGGTAGAACAAACCAAATATCGGCTCAAAAAGAAAATGGATATTGCCGAGAAAGTAACCCTCAATGAATATATCCGCGGTATTTAATGTAGGTTCGGTCTGAACCTATTCATTCTTTCTTTTTTCTCAGTTTTTTCCTTACTACTTAGAATGGTTCTATACAAAGGATCTATTTTTAAAATGAAGAGTATTTGTCAGGTGGTGTTTTGAACCAAAAACTCATTTAACGGCTAAGTTTGAATGTCATTTGATGCTAAGAAAGGGATGATTTGTAGAGTTTGAATTTGTAAGTATTTAGCAATCAATTTGATAATAATTCCACAAGGGTAAAGTCAAATGAGCTAATTAAACCATGTTTCTAGGCTTTTGACTCAGATTTTAGCGCTCTTGTCAGGTTCAAAATGGTGACTAATCGCATGCATATGAGAATACTCTTTACGTTTTTGGCTCTTATTTTTTCTTTTTCTCTTTCGGCTCAAACCGTAAGTGGAACCATTACAGATGATAAAACAGGGGAGCCTTTAATTGGGGCAACCATTTTAGTGAAACCCGGAGGAAAAGGCGGTATAACAGATGCTTTGGGTAAATTTACAGTGCCTGCCAAAGACGGAGATGTTTTGGTATTAAGTTATACCGGTTACAAAAGTAAAGAACTTAAAGTTGGCGCTAATGCCTCTTATGATATTAAACTAAGTTCAACTCCAGAATTACTAAAAGAAACGATTGTGGTAGGATATGGCACCAAAAGCAGGCGCGATATCACAGGATCTATAGTTTCTATTTCTGGTAGAGAACTAGATAAAAAACCATTACCCAGATTAGAGAATGTATTGCAAGGTCAGGCCGCAGGTGTTCAGGTAATGCAGTACAGTGGTAAACCTGGCAATGAAATGAGTGTTCGGGTTCGTGGAACCACATCCCTTTCTGCTGGGAATGAACCTTTATACGTGATAGATGGTATTCCAGTAATTAGTGCCGAAGGAATAAATCCGGCAGATATAGCTTCTGTTGAGGTATTAAAAGATGCTTCTGCTTCTGCTATTTACGGCGCACGTGCAGCAAACGGTGTGGTACTAATTACCACCAAAATGGGTACTCCCAATAAAACGGTGGTGAGTTTTAATTCATGGGTAGGTGTTAGTTCTGTTACCAAAACTTTGCCTGTATTAGGCTCCGCAGATTATATCCAATTGGTAAATGAATCATACATCAATGCAGGTGGATCGGCTAGGTTAGATGCCAAAGCAGATAGTATTAATACCAATTGGCAAGATGAAATTTTTAGACGTGCCATGCAAAGCAATTACCAACTTTCACTTTCAGGTGGAAGCAACAAAAACAGGTATTATGTTTCTGCCAATCATCAACGTCAGGATGGTATTGTTAAGAATTCAGATTTTTCTAGAACTACCGTAAGAATAAACACGGCAAATGAGCTTACAGAGAAAATGCGCTTTGGAACCAATATGGCCTTTTCACGATTGGGTTACAACAATGTGCCCGATAATAGTAGGGTAAATCAAGGTGGGGTAATATTAGGAGCCCTTTCCTCTCCGCCACTTATTCGTATTTACAACGCAGATGGTACCTATACCGTAAATCCTCTGCAGGCATGGGAAAATCCGGTTGCCAACATAGAAGCTCCCAATGATTTTACAGGCACAAGTAGATTGGTAGGAAACATATTTGCTGAATATGATATCATCAAAAATTTGACTTTTAAAACCTCTTTAAATGTTGAAACCTATTTTAGTAAAAACGATTATTTCTTAGACCCATTTAAAACCCAATACGGAAGAAGTTTAAAGGGATTAGGAACTGTATCAACCAACCAACAGTTTATTTGGTTGTCTGAAAATACTTTAACCTATAAAAAGCAAATTGGTAAACATGATTTTGTTTTCCTTGGGGGTATTACCGCACAAGAATCAAACTATCAAGGTACTTATGCAAAAGCACAAGGATTTCCGAATGCTGCTGTACCAACGTTAAATGCGGGGGCAACCAAAGTAGATGCAAGTTCATGGTCATCTGAGTGGGCCTTGTTATCATATATTGGAAGGGTATCGTATAAATACAAAAACAGGTATTTGGCAGAGGTGAATTTGCGTGCCGATGGCTCATCAAGGTTTGGTAAGAATAACCGCTATGGATATTTTCCATCTGCATCTGCCGGATGGCGTATTTCAGAAGAATCGTTTATGCCACAAAACAAATGGATAGATGATTTGAAATTACGCGTGAGTGCAGGAACTACCGGTAATCAGAATATTGGCGATTACGCCTCCTATGGTTTGTATGCAATGGGCGCAAACTATAATTTTAACAATGCTATATTTCCTGGTACCAAGCCATCAACCATTGGCAACAACGATTTACGTTGGGAATCAACAGCACAAATAGACTTAGGATTTGATTATAGTTTATTGAATTACCGTATTACGCTCACAGTAGATTATTATGTAAAACGTACCAAAGACTTATTGGTGAATGTTGATTTACCTAGAAGTACGGGCTTTGGAAGTGGTATCCAAAACTTAGGTGAAATAGAAAATAAGGGTATAGAGTTTTCGGTTCGAACCAAAAATATTGACAAGAAAGGGATAGTTTGGATAAGCAATTTTAATATCTCCTCAAACCAAAATAAGGTTATCAATATTGGTGGTGAAGAAAAGGTGATTTATGGTGGTGATATTCCTGAGAGAGGTTATTCAACCATAGTTAAAGAAGGGGGCGCTATTGGTTCGTTTTATGGATTTATTAGCGAGGGTGTTGACCCTGCAACTGGAAACATTGTATTTAAAGATGTAAATGGTGATGGTGTTATAGATGATAAAGATCGCACCATTATTGGCACAGCAATTCCAAAGTTTATTGCTGGTTTAAGCAATACAATTTCTTATAAAGGTTTTGATATAGATTTCCTTTTTCAAGCCTCTTATGGCAACGATGTTTTAAATGCCACCAGAATAGAAACTGAAGGAATGAACGATGTTAAAAACGGAAGTACTGCTACTTTACGAAGATGGAAACAAGCAGGTGATATCACTGATGTTCCTGTGGCCATGTTTGCAGATCCTAATAAGAACAGCCGCATAAGCACGCGTTTTATTGAAGATGGTTCTTACCTACGTTTAAGAAACATCACACTTACCTATCACTTACCAGTTAAATGGGTTCAAAAAATACATGTACAAAAATTTGATGTATATGTAAGTGGCCAAAACCTATGGGTATTGACCAAGTATAGTGGTTACGATCCAGAAGTAAACAGAGATGGTTCAAGTAGTATTTCGCAAGGAATTGACTATGGTACCTATCCACAATTTAAAACTATTACCGGAGGATTCAGAATAGAATTTTAATTCCAAACAAATGAAAAAGATTATTGCCATTACTTTTGGGATCATTTCCCTGTTTGCCTGTAAGAGAGATTTCTTAGATAGAAAACCTATTTCTGATTTGGCTGAAGGTAACTTCTTTCAAACTGGCGCCGACGCTGAAGCTGGACTAATTGCAGCCTATAACAGCCTGCATCTAGAGTACTATATTTTTGATTTGTATATCAATAATGAGGTTATCTCAGACAATTGTTATTCAGGTGGCGACAATCCCAATAATTTTCAATTAGACGGATTTACAACCACAGCTTTAAATGCCAATGTTTCGCGCGATTGGAACTACCTCTATGATGGAGTAAATAGAGCCAATGCCTTATTAGACAATGTACCACGTATCAATTCTAATGATTTAAGCACCTTAAGAAAAGAACAAATATTGGGAGAGGCTTCCTTCCTAAGAGCCTTTCATTATTTCCAATTGGTAAATTTGTATGGTGCTGTTCCTTTGGTTTTACATAAAATAAATTCAGTTACTCCAGAAGCTATTTATCAAGAAAGAGCTCCTGTTACAGAGGTTTATCAAACCATTATTACCGACTTACTATTTGCCTTAGATAGACTTCCAGTTTCTTATGGTGATAAAAAACAACGCATCACAAAAGGTACATGTAATGCCATGCTGGCAAAAGTATATGCACATATGCCAAACCCAGATTGGACAAAAGTAAAACAGTACTCAGAGGCAGTTACCAGCGCTAGTAATTATAAGTTACTTGCCGACTATAATCAGCTTTTTGATGGCGCGCACGAAAATTCTAGTGAGTCAATTTTGGAGATCCAATTTATAGCCGGAGGAGCGCAGGGCAATTGGGGTCCACAATTATGGCTGCCCCCTTCATTAACTGGTGATGCTTGGAGAAAATTTAATACACCTGCAAATGATTTAATCAATGCTTTTGAGGCCAATAATGATACCATACGTTTAAAGGCATCTGTTTTATATGAGTCGAATTGTCCTTGGACCGATCCTAAATACCCATCTGGTAAAATTCCATTTCCATATAAACAACGTTCTGCCAATGGTTGGGCAAGTGGTAACAATTATATCTTATTACGTCTAGCCGATGTGATTTTATTGCAAGCAGAGGCCAAAAACGAATTAGGCGATTTGGTTGGTGCTAAGGCAGATATTAATCTTATTAGAACACGTGTTGGTTTACCAAATACCTTGGCTAACTCCCAAGCAGAATTAAGAGATTCCATTGCCCTTGAGCGTAGAATAGAATTGGCATTTGAAGGACACCGCTGGTTTGATTTAAAACGTACTGGAAAAGCAGAAGGTACCATGAATGCTTTAGGACTTAATTATCAAGTAACCGCTGCAAAACTATTGCTACCTATTCCTCAAACTGAACTAGATAGAAACCCTAAACTTACCCAAAACCCTGGATATTAATAAAAACACAATTCAATAATTAATCACCAATTAAAAAAAAACAACATGAAGAAAATTTCTTTACTCTTTTCAATGATGCTTGCAGTAGTAGTATTGCAAGCACAAACCATCAATGTAACGTTAAAGGTAGATATGACAGGTTTAACTGTTTCTCCTGATAGCGTACATGTGGTTGGTAGTTTCAATGGTTGGAATCCTGCCGCTACGGTTTTAGTAGACGAGGGTAACAACATTCACTCTTGTGTCTTAGCAGTAAAACCAGGCGACGATGTAGAGTACAAATTTATGAATGGCAAAAGCTGGGGAAAGGAAGAATCGGCGCCAGGAGCTTGTACCGCTGGAAATTCTCATAACCGCATTTTTACTGCACCATTGGTAGATGTTACCATCCCAACTGTAGTATTTAACCAATGTCCAAGCTCAGTTCCTACTAAAACTATGGATTTTTATGTAGATATGGCTGGCTTAACTGTTGATTCTGCAGGTGTACATGTAGCTGGTAATTTCAATGCTTGGAATCCTAACTATACTGCTTTAACCAGATTTAATGGAACAGTATATAAAGGTTCAGCAACTGTACTAAGTTCTATTTTAAAATTACAATACAAATATATCAATGGTAGCTCATGGGGTAAAGATGAAGCACCAACTTCACCATGTGCAGATGCTACAAGTCACAATAGGTTGTATAGAATAGATACCATTACAACTGCTGGATCGGTTCCTAATTATAAGTTCAATACCTGTACTTTAACTTCTACTACTGGAATAAACAAAACAGAAGTTCCATTTACTTTTGAAATTAACCCAACCATAGCTCATGACTATATAGAAGTGAAGTTCGAATCTTTGAATTCAACTAACGTTCAATTTAATGTTTACAGCATCAATGGTACTTTGGTAAGCAGTGAAAATGTAAATCGCATAGAGAATAGCTTTGGTAAATTCATTACAGTTGCTGGTTTGGCCAAAGGTGTTTACTTGTTAGAAGTAAGTAATGAAGGAAGCAAATCTGTTAAAAGATTTATTGTAGAATAGTTTTTGGATTAATTTGATAAGTAGTTGATGATGGTTGGTACCATTTGGGTGCCAACCCATCTTTTTTAAAAAAATCAATAGGAACCTGACCTTGGGATAATTTTCATTTTTTTTGAGGTGTTCAAGTAAGTTAGTGTTTTCCAGGGCGGGTTTCTATTGATTTTATTTTTTGTTTGATGCATAGATCATTTTGAATTACAATATATTTACACCATTGATGGTTTGCAGTAAGTTCCAATTTATACTCATTGTAGCAATTTTTCAGCTTAGCTGCAAAGGCAAGGAAATACTGGTTCCAAGTCCTTCTCAACCTGTTATTAATGGGGCAACCATTTATAAAACAAATAAGGAGGGAACTATATTGTTAAATAAAATTCCCGCAAAAATCCCTTATACCATCAAGGTTAATGATGCGGTAGATATCAATGTAGATATTTCCTTAACTCGCCAGAAAATGGAAGGCTTTGGAGCAGCCCTTACCGGCTCCTCGGCTTATGTCTTGATGAACAATTTAAGTGCATCACAAAGAACGATGGTACTTAAAGATTTATTTAGTACGCAAGAAGGAATTGGCATCAATTACCTGCGTTTAACCATAGGCGCATCTGATTTCTCTTTATCAGATTTTACGTATAATGAAACAACAGGAAATGTACCTGATACCAATTTAAATAATTTTAGCATTGCCGTTGAGAATGAATACTTAATTCCAGCATTAATGGAAATATTGGCAATTAATCCTCAAATTCATATAATGTCGTCGCCATGGAGCGCGCCTGCTTGGATGAAGATAAATAAAAGTTTGAAAAATGGTGGAAGGGTAGACGCACAATTTTACAAGGCTTACGCCAATTACTTTGTGAAGTATATTCAAGCTTTCCAGCAACACGATATTCAAATTGATGCCATTACCATCCAAAACGAGCCTTTGTATGCTGCACCATATATGAGCACTGAAATGTCGGCACAAGAACAAATTACATTCATTAATACTGCTCTTGTGCCTGCTTTTAAAGCCAATGGTATTCAAACAAAAATCATTATTTATGATCACAATTGGGACAATATCAATTATCCTTTAAGTGTATTAAGCAATGTTCAAACTCGCAATAGCATTGCTGGAACTGCTTTTCATTGTTATGCTGGAAGTGTAACGGCTATGCAGCAAGTTGCGGTTTTATATCCCAATCATGGTATTTATTTTACCGAATGCTCTGGGGGAGATTTTTCCAAAGATTTTGGGAATAATCTAGCTTGGAATTCTGAGAATTTAATGATTGGAGCACCAAGAAGTTCTGCCAAAACTGTATTGTTTTGGAATCTTGCCTTAGATGAAACTAGCGGCCCCAAAAATGGCGGTTGTCAGGATTGTAGAGGGGTTATTACCGTTCCCTCTGGCGGACAATTGGTGAAGAAAAATGTAGAATATTATTTGTTAGGTCATGCCTCCAAATTTGTACAGTACCAGGCACAAAGAATAGAAACGCCAAGTACTCGCAACAATGGCATTTCACATGTAGCCTACCTTAATCCAGATGGAAGTAAAGTGTTACTTGCCTTTAACCATAATGAAACACCCCAAAAAATTCAAGTAATCCAAAGTGATAGGGTTTTTTCCTATTCCATTGAACCAGGTTCTTTGGTTACTTTTATTTGGGATTAATTCCTATCAATCAACAATAAGTTTATGTCCATCCCTAGGCCAACAATCATTAGCATTCAAATTTTTTTCTTTTGCATATTTGTCATCTTTGTACCTCAATTATTACAAGGGCAAATACCCAAACACGCCAGAATTATTACCACTTCCAAGGAAGCTAATCAGACTTGGGTTGAGGGGAACAACATAACTATTGTACCTAAAATTCAAGCGCTAGAAACAGAAATATCTGTATTCCTAGACACCACAAAATTGTTTCAAGAGTTTATTGGTATTGGCGCAGCTATTACAGACGCGAGTGCTGAGACTTATGCCAAAGTATCTAAACAAACCCAGGTAAAATTAATAGATGCATTTTATCATCCTACCAATGGTTTAGGCTATACTATTATAAGGACCAATATGAATAGTTGTGATTTTTCTAGTGGTAGTTATACATACATTGATGAGGGCGACAAAGACCTAAAGAGTTTTTCTATTGAACACGACAAACAATTTAAATTGCCTCTTATTCAAGCAGCCCAAAAGAACATTGGAGAGAGTATGAAATTGTATATCTCTCCATGGAGTCCTCCTGCCTTTATGAAAGATAATAAAAACATGTTGCAGGGAGGCAAGTTATTGCCCAGTTACTACCAACCTTGGGCAAATTATTATATAAAATATATTCAAGCACTCGAAAAAGAGGGTATACCTGTTTGGGGCCTTTCGGTTCAGAATGAACCAATGGCTATACAAAAATGGGAGAGTTGTATTTATACCGCCGCTGAAGAAAGAGACTTTTTGAAAACATATCTTGGACCAACATTATATGCAGCTGGTATGCAAAGTAAAAAGGTAATTGTTTGGGATCATAACAGAGACATGATAGTGCAAAGGGCAGGTACTATTTTAGCTGATCCAGAGGCAGCCTCTTATGTGTGGGGAGTTGGATACCATTGGTACGAAAACTGGAGTGGAGGCGAGCAAATGTATGATAATTTGGGATTGGTGAACCAGTTGTATCCCAATAAAAAATTGTTCTTCACAGAGGGTTGTAAGGAGTCATTTAAACCCAATAAATATAATGATTGGTCGTTTGGAGAATTTTATGCCAAGGCTATGATAAAAGACTTCAATAATGGTGTCTGTGGTTTTACAGACTGGAATGTGTTTTTGGATGAAACAGGTGGGCCAAACCATGTAGGAAATTTTTGCTTTGCACCTGTGCACGTAGATACCAAAACAAATGAAATTTATTATACCAATGCCTACTCCTATATAGGCCATTTTTCAAGGTATATTAAGCAAGGCGCGCGCAGAATTACCTGTTCTACCAGTAGAAGCGCCATCATGGCCACTGCCTTTAAAAACCTCGATGGAAGCATTGTAGTAGTAGTTATGAACCAAGGTGAAACAGCATTAGATTATCAAATCCAATTAGGAAGTTTATCTGTTCCTATAAAAATGCCTCCACACGCCATACAAACCATCATTTTTTAAGTTGCCAAAACCGCAATCCTTAACTAAGGTCATTTTGCGGAAACCTTTTTGTGTTCATGTCAAAATGGGTATATTCGTTTTGCTATGAGCCATCAACCCCTTAGAACTGAAAATAATTGTCTCAATTGCGGGCAAGAGGTGCCCTACAGATTTTGTAGTCATTGCGGTCAAGAGAACATAGAATCACGCATGAGCTTTTGGTCTTTGGTAGCCCATTTTTTCGAAGACCTTACCCATTATGAAGGAAAATTTTGGAAAACACTCAAGCAGCTTTTTTTTAAACCTGGACAATTAACACTTTCCTTTTTAGAGGGTAAAAGAAATGCCTCTCTCCCGCCCGTTCGATTATATATTTTTGTAAGTTTTCTTACTTTCTTTTTGGCCCATACACTCCCTACCCATTATAAATACCATACCAAGGAAACCTACTCAACAGAGCAACTCGCCAAAATAGATTCGATGAGATTTGCAAGTAGCCATAACTTTCATTATAGCAGTGAATATGGTTTGGTATTATCTTCTCAATATAAGAGCATTGAACAGTTAGATTCAGCTGTAAACGCACTAAAAGGCACTCAAGAAGAGATTGATTTGCTTACCAAATTTACGCATGTAAAAGCCATTGAAATGCGCAATAAAATGCCAAATGAAATTTGGGATATGTTTGTTTCCTCCTTTGGTAATAATGTTCCCAAAACCTTGTTTTTTTACCTGCCTCTTTTTGCATTAGTCATAGGTTTTTTTCATCGTAAGAATTACGTGTATTTTGACCATGCCATATTTACACTGCATTATTTTTCCTTTTTGCTTTTAGGTATTTGTTTGTATCTCCTTATTGGAAATATTGCAGGCTGGATCATTGGTGCACATGATGAAAATGAAACCTACCTCGTTAAATTAATTACGTTAAATATTTTAACTTTATGGATGCTCCTTTATTTTTTTATTGCCCATAAAGCAACTTATAAAGAGAAGTGGTATTGGTCGGTATTTAAAGGTTTATTTATTTTTGTGCTGAACCTAATTTTGTTTTTGGTAGTTTTTATCTTTTTGCTTTTCCTCACAATTTATAGTTTGCATTAAGGTAATTTACTTATTTTTTGTATGAATATTTTGTTGTTAGCATGAACCATCAAAGTATAAACTCCTGCAGCTTGTTCATCTAATTGAAAACTTGCGTTTTTACTTTCAAGTATCTTTTGCCCAGCAACAGTATATACTTCAATTTTTTCAATGTTCATCTCGCTTGATACAGTGAATATTCCATTGCTTGGATTTGGATAAACAGATATAAGATTATTTTTCAAATTTTCTTCCAGGCTGTTTGCTCCAATGACCAAAGTATTTGAGCGTACATAGTCGTTTCCATTCATACAAGTAAAGAGCGCATAATACCTCACATAATAACTGTTGATACCTGTAGGTGCATTTTGGTCGTGAAACAATGTTTGCTCACTTGCTTGAACACCAATTAATTCATATGGTGCTCCATTATTACTTCTGTACCATTGGTAAATTCCTCCCAAATAGCCGTCATAATTTCTGCGTTGAATCCATACCCCTGCTCCAGAACTCTGTTGGATGAATACAGATTTATGAATATTGCTTTCCTCTGATGTTCTATTACAATAGTCTTTGGTTTGAACCATATACTGCATGTTTAACGCAAGGTCTATGGCTGTGGGCACCACAAATGGTTGGAGCGAATCATAAGCAATTTCTCCAATTATGTTATAGGTTTGAGTGTTGTTTTCTCTGTTAAAAATTCTGTAGGCTTCAATCAAAGAACTAGGAGTTTTGCTAATATAAACCAACACCTTATTACTTGCTGAATCTATTGTGAGTTTGCAGATTTGGTCGGGATTTGGTTTTGGTTCAAGGTTTACATAAATAGAATCTGTATAAGCACAATTGTTGCTGTCTCTTAATGTGAAATATACATAACCCACTCCCAAATTACTCATTCCAAAACTTGGAAGTAGCGAGTCTTTTTGATTGTATAATTTATAAGGTGAAATTCCCCCTCTTGGGGCAAAATAAGCATTTCCATCTTTACTGCCCGGACAAGTTTCTGCACTTATAGCCAAACTTGCTGTAAGCTTTTCTGGTTCTGTTAACTGTATTTGGTTCGAACCAATAAATGTATTTGCTAAACACCCCAAAGAGTCGCCTAAAGCCAATTGATAATAACCTGCATAGGCATTTTGCACCTTATAGGTATTGGTCAACACAGGAACTGAATCTGTCTTAAAGTTAACATATACATAATACGGTTTTAAACCACCAGTTAATCCCAAATCTATACTACCTGTTTGTCCATTACAATTAGGTGGATTGGTGCTTACTTGAGATATACGCAATGCTGAATCTGCACCCTGTAAATATTCTTGTATGGTATCTCCTAAACATCCATTCACATCTTTAATGGTAAATGTTTTCCAGCCCTTATTTAACTGAATAAACTGCAAGGTTTGCAACCATGCTCCATTATTCATCTTAACAAAATAAGGAGCAGATCCACCATTAGCTATGAGACTTATATTGCCATTTGATAGCCCAAAACAAGTAGGAGACTGTTTGCTTAATAGACCCAATGTAGGTTTGTATTGTTGGCTGTCTGCAACATTCAACATAGAAAGGAAAAGAGATTGGGTGTTAGACAAACATCCCATACTATCTTTTATGGTAAAGGTATACCAACCAGAATCTAATTGCTCAAACTTTGGATTGCTTTGAAAAGCCATTAGATTCTTTTGATAACTATAAGGTAAAATTCCAAAACTACCGCTTAATTCAATTTTGCCATTGTTGGGTTTATTACAAAAGACCTCTTGGGTTTGAACAGCATTTAATATGGGGTTTCTATAGGTATTTGAATCAACTTTGTTTACCGCAATAGAAATTGTTGGCGACAAACATCCTACACTGTCTTTGCATATAAAATGATAAGAAGCTAAATTTAAGCCACTAAATTTTGGATTGTTCTGAAAATTCGACCCTAGCATTTTGTATTGGTAGGGTGAAATACCGTTGCTGCCTTGAAGGGTAATTTCACCATTTTGAGAACTTGCACAATGCGCTTGTTTGCTTGCTATTCCGGATATATTGGGTTGACTATAGGTGAAACTAATAAAAATATTAATGGAATCTTTTATTGTTAATCCTTCCCTTACAAAAGCTTTGTGACTGCCATTTGTTAATTGAGCAAATACGGGATTAACTCCCCAATTTCCTGAATCAATTTTGTATTGAACTACAGCCATAGAAGGGTATAACAATTCAACCATCCCATTAGAATCACCCGCACAACGTAGGTTGTTTTGTTGTTGAATAGTTAATCGTGCTGGCCCAACAAAAACTGAGTCGTTTTCTATTACCACACAGCCGTTAAAACCTGTACAAGTCAATTGAAGTTTATACCAACCATTTGTTGCTAAAACATGGTTGTTTACTGAATCAGCAATGATGGTGGTAAATAC
>CAILJQ010000234.1 GCA_903834625.1 uncultured Bacteroidota bacterium | reverse complement strand
GGCAACTTCTTCTAACAATAGGGGGTTAAAGGAAGATGCCATGCCAATAGCTTGAGGAAAAACTGTTGCTCTTCCTGCCCTAGCAACTCCATGTAGGGCCTCATTCCACCAATTATAGGCAGGTACACCAAGTCTGGGTACACCATTATTTTGATAGCCTAAAAGATGTATTTTTTCTTCAATAGTTAGATGAGCCAATAGGCTATCGGCTCTTGTTTCAATGCTCAGTGAAGTATTCTGAAAGGAGGGTAGGTTTACCTTTTGCGATTGCGCTGAATGCACGCAAATAAAAATTACTCCTAAGGTTAAGAAACTTTTGAAGGATGAAAACACCATGTTAAAATTTAGGGAATATAATTTTTATACTTATTAAAACACCTCCATCTCATCTATAAACAACCATCCATTATCATTAACGCCCCTCCAAGCGGGCAGTTTTCCTGGGTTTTCAACCGTTATTTTTAGGTACCTGCATGTGGTAGGCTTTAGTAATTTCAGGTGTAATGGATAAATTCCTTCAGGCATTTTTTCTCCCACATTTGGGTTAATTATTTCATCGGTCTGAACCGAAGAAAAACTACTGTCTTTTGCATTCCATACCAATTTTTCAAAACGTATTTTGCTTGGCCCAACAATCCATGCGAGGCTGTTTTCTAAAAACTGAATCCGTATTTCTTGAACCAGTTTTTCCTCTTGCAAATCAATAATGATTTCAGCATCCCTTCCCCACCAGCCATTCCAATTAAATTGGTAATCTAAATCGCCCTTTAATCCATTATTTATTGATTGTTGGCTTAACCATTTATTTAACTCAATAATAGATCCAGCTCTATAACTTTTATCTGGAGCTACCACATACAGAATTGGTTTGTTTTTAGCCAAGTGCTGGCATAAGGTATTGTTCCATTGATGCCAAGTGCGTTCTCTATATTCTTTAGGACTTAACCTCACTTCATGAAACAAACTTGGACCATAACGCTCAGCCCTAATTATTAAGCTATCTAGCATTTCGGCATAGTTTGGTATTCCTTCTGCTAAACTATTTTGGTTAGGTAGTTTGTTGTTGTTTAAAATCCATGTACTACCAGCAGAGGGTAATTTCATGCATTCTAAGGTGGCATAATATATTCCTTGTTGTACCAGCTTAATCCTATCTTGAACAATTGTATTTCCTGCAGTTTTTACAAGTGCCTTGTTTAGTAGATGGTGGTATTGAACCAATAACTCTGGGTGTAAATATCCGTTTAAATGTGTTGCTGGTGGCTCGTATAGTGTAAGTTGTTTACCAGATAATAAAAGCGCTTCCATTTGCAGCTTGAGTATTTCTAATATTTCAGGCGATGCATCGCCATAGTAGCTCTTGGCAAAATGCACCCTTAAACTATCTGCATCTAGCGTGGGGTCCCAAACAAGTTTAGCTAACAACCATGCCCTCATAGGTTCCATTTCTCCGCCCACTTGGTTCAGGCCTTGTTCAAAAACCATGCGGCAACCATACTTTTGAAACAGGCTTAAGTTTGGTGCTAATACATGCCAATTGGGAAATGGACTAATTAAATGAGAAAAATTAATCACATAATCCCATATCAATATCTCTTTGGTTAAGGCTGCCCAATTGCTTAAATCGCGTTCAAAGTCTGAGCCTGTAATAGGTTTAGATCGGTCACTCTCAATGGTGCAAAGCATGATGTTTACATTTGGTTCAGGCCGAGTAATTTTTGGTGCCGACCGCGAGTATTGATAAGCTAGCGTTGAAATAATTTTGTCTGGAAATTGTTTAGCCACTTTGTTTACAAATCGAATAATGGAACCTGCATGAGAGCCTTCTTCTTCATCTATTTTGCGGCATAGGTTGCACGCGCAATAGTTGTAATTATCCATTTGTGAAACGCTCCAATACTTGGCCTCTGGATTTTTGGCCACCTCGGCCCTTAAGTTTTGAATGACAATGTTTACTACTTCCTCAGAGCTCATGCATAATTGGTCGTTAATTCTTTGGCCATTTCTAAGGGCATAGTATTCTGGGTGCGTTGAAAAATATGTGCTTGGTGGAACCAATTTATGTAAGGTATGAACCCACATTCCCCATCCTGGATGCTTCTCAAAGGCTGTTTCTCCTGTATTGCTCAAAGCATGAAAGCTTGGGTAAAGGTCTTTTCTACATTCGCCATAAAAAATTTCTCTATAAGTA
Source organism: uncultured Bacteroidota bacterium (assembly GCA_903834625.1). GTDB lineage: Bacteria > Bacteroidota > Bacteroidia > UKL13-3 > UKL13-3 > B1. The sequence continues at coordinate 5,619 of CAILJQ010000234.1, read as the reverse complement.
AAGGCCGGATTGCAAACCTTTGAGTAAGCGGGTAAGCCTTCTTTTACATATCTCTCTAAAACATTTTTTTTGTCGTTTCTTATTTTGGTTAATGTTGCATCAGTTGTAGGAGTTGGGTTTATACTAGGTGCTTCAATGGCTGTAGCGCTTAAATAATCATACCCAAATACCTCTTCCAAAATTCTATATACGGCATATGTTTGTGCTTTTAAGTTGTGGGCGTAAATTTTTATTTTTCTTTTTTGGGTTTCGTACATAAACCCATCTTCAAGCAATGAAACATGTGCAGGAATTTTTGTAGTTACCTCAATTTGAAAGCCTGGAGATTTGCCATACATTGTCTGTAAATACCCTTCCAACAAGGCTTTTGGTTCAGCCATTCCAAAACCTTTTAAATGGAGGAGAAGGGCAAAGACCACAAAAGTTATATAGTTTTTTACACGCATGGGTACAATAGTTTACTTAATCTGAGGCTAAGTTAGGAACATATTTTCATTACAAAAAGGTTACTTATATATTGATTAACTTCGCAAACTAAATTATGGCGAAAAAAAGAAACAACATGTTAATTAATTTGGGTAGCGCATTGAAATTGCTCCTTTCAAAACGGCTATATATGTTAGGTTTCTTAGTTAGCTTTTTCAGCTCCCATTTTTTGTTAGCTCAAACTCCTATTGCTAAGAAGCAATTGAATTGGCCCAAGTTAGGCTTAGATTCCTCTCGTATGTTTACTCAACCATTACAGGGAATGGTTTACAGCCTACAAAATGCCGAGCCTATTATAGGTGCCAGCGTATATGAGAAAGAGCATAGGAAGGCTACTTTAACGCTTGTAGATGGTAGCTTTGAGTTGTACTTAGGTTTGGGTAAAAGAAACCACCAGATTTTTATATCTAAACAAGGGTATGCCGATACCAGCTTTTTTATTGCCAATCAAACCCAAGTGGAACATAGGTTGTTCCTGCGCAAGATTGATAATCCTACTTTACAGGCAAACCCCATGGATTCAGGTTCGACCCAAACCTATAACTTACTTAGGGAAAATATGTACAATTGGCATGCAAAAAATGAGCATTACAATAACATCAAAGATACCTTTCATGCAGTTTATGTATTTTCACTTTTACCGGGTATTTCAACCAATCATCAGGTTGATTTATTAACCAGAAACGAAGTGGCCATAAACTTCTTGCTTGGTCAAAGCATGGGTGCCAATAAACTTGAAATGGGCATATTGTTTAATCAAACCCTAGGAGAAGTAAAAGGACTTCAAATTGCTGCTTTGGGTAACCTGGCAGAAAAAGATGTATTCGGTTCTCAAATTGGTGGTCTGGCAAATATCAACCTCAATAGAACACACGGCTTACAGGCGGCTTCTTTGTATAACTATTCCCATTCTTTTAATGGAGTTCAAGCAAGTGTCGGTCTGAACCAATGCCATGCTTTTAATGGCTTGCAAATTGGTCTCATCAACATATCCGATTCTGCTTATGGAATGCCCATTGGTTTGTTAAGTTATGCAAAAGATGGTTACCATAAAAAAGAAATTGGTTTAGATGAAAGAGCCATTTTATCCTATTCTTACAGAACAGGAAAAGAGTTGTTTTACAATATTTTTCAGGTGGGTTTCACCAAACACTCTGGTCGTTCAATAGGCTTAATTGGTATGGGTTTTGGCACACTATCACCCTTTGAAGGAAAAATGAAATTAGGTTTCGATTGCACTTTTTCACAACTCATTCCTTTTGGGTCAAAACTAAATTCCTTAAATTGGTTTGGTAAATTGCTGGTGAGCTTTATTTATCCAATTAATAGTAAGGTTGAAGTTTTTGCCGGACCAGCTATTAGCGTAACGGCCTTGAATAGGTCAGACCCAGCTTACAGCACACACTTTAGAACCTTTCCGTTGTCTTCTTTTTACTCGAGTGTAGATGGGGATTACACTATTAAATCGTGGATTGGAGCTCGATTAGGGGTGAGGTTTCAATAAACTATCCTTCTAAAATTTGTTGCATATCATGCAATTGTTTGTACAAGCCTTCTTGTTGTATCAACTCTTGGTGGGTGCCTGTTTGAACAATTTGTCCTTTTTCAAGTACCACTATCAAATCTGCTTTATGAATAGTGCTTAACCTATGTGCAATAACAATAGTGGTTCTGTTCTCCATGATATTGTTTAAGGCTTCCTGAACCAAACGTTCACTAGCAGTATCCAAGGCAGAGGTGGCTTCATCTAAAATAAGAATATCTGGATTGGTATTAATGGCCCTGGCTATGCTTAAACGCTGTCTTTGTCCGCCGCTAAGCTTGTTACCTCTATCTCCAATATTGGTTTGATACCCTTTTTCAGTATCCACAATAAACTCATGCGCATTGGCAATTTTGGCACTTTGTTCAATTTGGTTTTGCGCTAAGTTGGTTTTGCCAAAGGCTATATTATTGTAAATGGTATCGTTAAACAAAATAGACTCTTGCGCAACAATGGCCATGGCTCCCCTTAGTTGAAGGATTTTTAAATTCTTCACATTTTCACCATCCAATAATACTTCACCTTCAACAGGATCATAAAATCTAGGGATTAAATCGGTAAGGGTTGATTTTCCAGACCCCGATGGGCCAACCAAGGCAACAGTTTTTCCTTTTTCTATTTTCAGGTTGATGTTTTTTAGCACATACTCATCGGCATATTTAAAACTTACATTTTTGAATTCTATGCTGTGATGAAGTCCAGTAACAGACTTGGCATTGGCAATTTCAGTAATGATTTCTTCGCTTTTTAGCACTTCATTTACCCTATCTAAAGAAGCCAAACCTTTTTGCATATTGCTAAATGCGGTAGAAAAAGATTTTGCAGGTGATAATATCTGTGAAAAAATGGCAATGAATAAAATGAACGATTGTGCATTTAATCCAGAAGTTTCCGGACTTAAAGCCATCCTTCCACCAAACCACAGGATAAACGATAGCACTACTACGCTTAATGTTTCAGAAATAGGCGAAGCACTATCACTGGTTCTATTACTGGCAATATTTATTTTGGTATAGGTTTCGTTTTCTCTCTTGAATCTTTTCATAAAAAACTCTTGAGAATTGAAGGCTTTTATAATGCGAATACCCATGAGGGTTTCCTCGTAAAGAGAAACCAAATCACCCAATTTTGACTGACTTTTTTGAGAATATTTCTTCAATATTTTTCCTATCCTGCCAATAAGAAAGCCAATTAGAGGAAGTGTAACAAAAACGATTACCACCAATTGTGGACTGATCATGATAAGTGAAACCAAAAAGATAAGAATGGTTAAAGGCTCTTTAAACAAGGCCTCAAGCGAACTCATAATGGCAATTTCAACCTGTAAAATATCATTGCTCATCCTGCTTATTAAATCGCCCTTTTTCTCTTCACTAAAATAGGAGAGTGGCAAAACCAAAATATGCCTAAACATAGATTCCCTTAAATCACTCACAATATTATTTCGCAATGAAACCATAAAGAACAAAGCCAAATAGCGAAATACGTTTTTCAGGAAAATGGTGCAAATAATGAGAATACAAATGAATATGAGGGCAGATTCATGTCCCTTGTTTTGGATGATGGTAGAAAGCTCATAGTTTAAATAATTACTCAATCCTTCTTTGTCAAACGTAATTACAGGGGCTTCTGTAACCAGAGGGGTATCACCAAACAATAAACCTAAAAAGGGAAGAATTAGGGCAATTGAAAACAAACTAAAAACGATAGACAGAATATTAAACAGTACGTTTAATGTTACCAAGCCCTTAAAGGGTATGGTATAACTTAAAAATCTTAAATAGCCTTTCATGAATTTTGTTTACAACGCCGCAAATATCACTATTAAAACATGAATAATGTTTAGTCTAATTGGTACTTTTTCAGGTATCTTTCATATAATTTAACCTGCTCTACCTTCAAATCCACTTCCTTTCCATCAATAAACACAAGAAAAAGGGAACTACTTTTCATGTCTAATAAGTCGCCATTAGCAATCAAAATAGAGGCCTCTTTGCCTTCTTCAATGCTCCCTATTTTGTCGCCAACTCCCATAATTTGCGCAGGAATGAGCGTAATAGCTTGTAGTGCTGCTTCCTTATCCATCCCATAGGCTGCAGCTGTACCCGCCAAATATGCCAAATTCCTCGATTCCCAACTTCCTTCATAAGACAAAGCCATCATAATGCCTGCTTTTTGAAGCTGCGAAGGAGTAACATAAGGTTGATCAATACCCTCAGCATTTCTACTTGGTAGCCTATGAATATTGCTTAATACAACAGGTATTTTGTTCGTTTTTAGGAAATCAATGATTAGATAGGCATCCTGACCACCAACAATAACAGGCTTTACATTTGGGTAGTTTTGTTGCAAAAAAGTTATAGCACGAATCATTGTTTTCGCCTCTCCTGTATGAATATAAAGATTTTTGGTACCAGTTAATACACCTTTCATCGCATCCAAACGGGCATTAAATGGTAAATCTTTTTGGGCCGCATATGCCTTGGCATCTATAAAAAATGTTTCAATATTCTTTTGCTGCTTTTCTGCTTCGGTATTTGCCTCTTCATGATTACTTGAAAATTGAGGCCAATACATATGCACCCCATCATCTTGCTTTACCACGGCATCTTCCCAATTCCAAGCCTGAGTTTTCATTAAACTGCTCGTACCACTTATCATGCCTCCTTGGGGCACGGGCTGGGTATACAAAATACCATTAAACATAGCTGTTGGAAGAATTTTAGAATCGGTATTATAAGCTATTAATGAACGTACATTCGGGTTCATCTCGCCTTGTTCATTGTAATCATGTGTAGACCTAATGGCATCAATTTCATTTAAGCCCATGATATTATTCATACACACCAATCCTGGATAAACATGTTTTCCTTTGGCATCAATAATCCTCGCATTTTTGTATAAATTCTTCAATGATGTACCAACCTCTTTTATCTTACCCTGTTCAATCACAACTACACCCTCTTCAATCAATTGACCATCGCCAATGTGTATGGTGCCATTCATAATAATGGTGGTTGTGGGGTTCTGACCATTGGCATGATGGAAAAGAAGTGAGAAAAGGAGAACAATAGATACTTTTAAAGCATTTCTCATGGCGTATTTTTTAAATATTGTGGTTCAATTCGGGTTAACTTGGCTGTTACTTTTTGGTTCAGTATTTTAAATGATAAATCAAAGGGTGATAATTCTGTGCTTATATCATCAATGGTTCTATTAAACATTATTTTCCAGCCCTTTTGGCTCATCCAAATATTGGTGGCATAAAAGGGCTGCGATAAAACATCTTCTTTGAAAAAGGCATGTTCTATAGTACCCGTTGCTGTATGATTTCTATAAGTAGCACCGCCTATTACAGGGTTTGTTTCTACTTCAAAAATTACTTTGCTGTTATTTCGGTTCGAACCAATTTGATAATAAGTTTCATTGATAAAATCACATGAACCACAAGGTCCGCTTCTAAACATATTGCTGATGGAAAAGGTTCTTAAGATGACAATTCCTCCGGCTAAAGTAAGATACTGTGGCTCGAAAGCCCAATATTTGCCCCATTTGGTATCGGCACTTAAATTTCCATTGAAGAAATCTTC
>CAILJQ010000233.1 GCA_903834625.1 uncultured Bacteroidota bacterium | reverse complement strand
TTGAAAGGGTCTGCCATTGAGCGAAACATCTGTCACAGCTGTAATCACTGGATTTGGCACACCTTTTTTGTTCAAATCTTTTTTCAGAAATTGGGCAAACTGAACCAACATTTCTGGATGGTATGCCATGGCATAAAACTGCTCATACACCAGGTATTCCTCCACTGGTACACGAATTTTTTCTGGGTGGTTGTCGTGGGTAAGGTAAAAGGTAATATTGTTTGATTTTCTGTGCTGACTTTTCATTCTCCAGCTAAAGAATTGCGCCTTGCCTGTCCAGTCTGTATGGCCAGCAAACAATACTTGTCTGAAAGGAAACAGCAAATGGAAAATAATAAATACAATTAACCATTTAGGGAACAACATAGGTTTTACCTCTGCAGGCTTTGAGCATAGTTTGGTAACAAAATTCACCAGGTAGTTCCATTTCGTTCTGATATAAATGGGCTCAATAAACAACACCAAAGACCCTATCATAAGATAAGGAAAAATGCTGATGTCTTTGAACATGATGGCATTGTTTACATTAAATATAAAACAGAGGATAAAGGCTAATTTTCTTGTTTTAGGGTAAAAGAGTAAGAAGCCAATTAACAAGTCAAAAATCAATCCTGCGTTGGCGAAGAATAGCGATGCTTCATTGGTTTGAAGGACGCTCACATCTGGAAATCCATTTAACCATTTTTCGGTAACTTTTCCTGTAATCCAATCTGCGTTCAGCTTTGCTAAACCACCATAGAAATACACAATAAAAAATAAAAATTGAAATAAGAACAATTGCCAATAGGGTACGGTTTGAACCGACGATTTGCCTTTCGCATCTTTTTTACCAAATGGATTTAAATGGGCTTGAGTAAGGCAGAAAACTATACAAATGTTCCCAATGAAATAAATATGGTTGTTGTAGTAGGTTTTGTCTAGTAAGAAAAAATAAATATAAATAAGCGTAAAAGTAAAGATTGCGGGCTTAAAAAATCTGCCTATGATAATAAAGACAGCCGCTACCATATTTAGTACCAGCAGGGCCTTCATCAACGGTAAGGGTCCGGGTTGAACCCAAGAGGCAAAATCGAAAGTAAAGTGAATTTTGGGTTTAATAATGAGCTCGTCAATAAAAGGAATATTCCAATAGCTAATCATTTCAAAAAGCATGATACTCCCAAAAAGGATTCTAAACAGCACTAAATTAATGACATCTACAGGTTTATTGAGTCTTTCCATGGGTCAAAAGTGTTGAACAATTTTCATTATCCCAAACAAAATTCGGGATTAAATAGGCTTATAATGGCGTATAACCGAAAAAATCTTAATAAAAAGTGAATAAATTTATAGATATGTAATATTTTTTTCTATTTTTGATTTTACTAGAAATTAGAATTGAATAGAAGTGGAGAATACAATGTACATATATCTTTTGAAAAAAAATCGTGCCCCATGGCATTCGGTTATTTGGAATATGTGAGTTCTGAATAGAACTTTTAAGCACTGCTTTACTTTGCCATCATTTAGGTGGTTAACAATTCGATCAATTAGAAAATTTATTAATGATTATTATGAATATACAGTTACAATTTAGAATGTTAAGGTTAAGGGTTGGATTACTCCTCTTAACGCTTATGTCCATTATTGGAAATGCGGCCTTTGCCGCCGGGAATGGGCCCGGAGCTCCATGGTCTTCTCTTACAGGTTCTAAAGAAATTTTAGAATTACGTACTCAAAACTCTAAACATTTTAGAACCGCAGATGGTAAAATGACTGCCTTTTATGGTAGTGGTAGCATCCATTATCAATTAGGTTCGCAGTGGTTAGAAATTAGCAACGACATTGCTACAGAAGATGGAAGAAATGGTTTTGCATTTAGCAATACCAGTAACTCTTTCAAAACTTTCTATCCAGCTAATCCATTTGTAGGCTTTGTTAAAACAGAATACAATGGCTTGGTATATCAGGAGCGTGTAAAGGCTATTAAAATTTTAAACGTGGCCGGACAAGTAATTGGTACTTTGCCAATTTCTAATCAAATAGTTGGTAAAGCGCAAGGTTCAAATCTTGTTTACCAAAATATTGTAAAAGGTATTGATTTGGTTTATACCCAAATGAATGATGGTCGTAAGTTAAACGTAGTGATTAAGAACGCTGCAGCTTTGGCTTTCTTCCCTGCTAAAGGTTCTTCAGTTGTTATTGAAGAAGAAGTTGTTTTACCAAACGGAACTACTTTGGTTCAGAACGGACAACAATTCTCTATTAACCGTGGTGGATCTGTTGAAGCTACTTTTTCAAAACCAGTAGCATTTGACGGACACAATACAGGTGCTGTTGAAGCAGAAATGCAAACCGAAGGTACCATGACGAGCAATAGGCTTGGTAAAAGTTCATTCTTAGTAAATTCATCTTTCCCTTTGTCTTGGATTAATTCAAGCGCCCGTAATTTCCCTATTAGTTTAGACCCTAGTGTTAATTATGGTCCTTTTGCTACTACCAATGGTACTGGTTACATGACCACGGCAACTGGTGCAAAAACGAATGGTTTCTTGCGTATTGCAGGTACCAATACATTTGCTTGGGCTAAATTTAACGTAGGTGCATTTTCAACTGTTGGTGCAACAAGTGTAGATAGCGTTAAATATTGGGGATACCATTACCAATCATTAGTTACTCCAGATAAAATTGCTAAGGTTGTAGACATGGACTCAATTGATCCTGTAGCTGCATTAAACACAGTGATTGTTTCAAAAATTAATGCTAAAACTAATATTTCTCCCGCTTACGTTTTCGCTAGCAACGTGTACAATTGGAGACCTGGAACTTTAGATACTTCTTTTAATTCATTGTTACCTGCTTATGTAACGCGTGGATGGGCAGCTATTGGGTTTGCCTATATTTCTGGTTCAACTACATTTGCTTACCAATATGGTTGGAACGCAACTGGTGCTGGTGCAACATTGATTAACTACATGCAGGTTTATTATACTTTGCCTCCATGTTCAAGCCCTGTTACTGCAGGAACAGTAAATGGCCCATCACTTGCATGTGGTGGTTCAACCATTAATTTGTCTTTGTCTGGTTCATCTGTTGGTGCAGGTATGACTTACCAATGGCAATCATCTCCAGATAGTGTTACCTGGACAAATATTACGAGTGCTACCTTTGAAACATATTCTACAACTTTTGCAGTAGACTCAATGTTCTACAGATGCGAATTAATCTGTAGTGCTGGTACTCCGGCCTATACACCTGGTAAAAAAGTGGTAGCAGATATACACGTTGTTACTGTAGCAAATCCATATAATGAAGGATTTGAAAGCAT
>CAILJQ010000232.1 GCA_903834625.1 uncultured Bacteroidota bacterium | reverse complement strand
GCATGCTAGAGAGACAAAAAAACTATATCATGATTAATAAATTATACCTAATTTCTTTCGTCCTTTTTATAATATCGTCATGTCAGAACTCGACCATAGAGACACATGAGGAAATTCAAACAAATTTATGTGACCAGATTAATGAAGACTCGCTAGTGATATTGAAAGGAACGCTTAATATAAATTCGAAAGACACAATCGTATTTGAAAACATTGACAAAAGAAACGAATGGCAAAGAAAAATACATTTGATACCCAGTTCTAATAATCTAAAGGAATACATTTTCAAATCTTACGACTCGTATTTGTACCAGAAAAACTTTAACGAAAAATTCTGGGTTTCAGTTGAAGGGAAATTTATACCTACTGACACACTCGAACATCCTCAACAGTTTATATTCAATTTTGTGGCACTCATTGACGAATTAGAGGCCATTACAGATTCAAGTCATGCCATGAGAGAAAATGCAAGGGAACAATTGGGGACCTTAAATAAAAAGGATGATTAAAACACGACCGCATAACAGGCGTATGGCTCAATGGTTACTTATATCGTTCATTGAAACTTTGTGCTCCTTTTGTATATTCGTGTTAGTTGACAATTTAGTTTACAAAAAAATAAAAGTGGAGACCAGCTACCACTAAAAAAAACGGGGCGTAACCGAAAAGCCAAATGAGTAGGAAAATTAAAATCGAAATAAAATGAAATGGTATCTAAAAGTTTTAAACCAATATGCTGACTTTAGCGGTAGGGCAAGAAGATCAGAATATTGGATGTTTACATTGTTCAATGTAATTTTTGCAATTGTTGCAATGATTCTCGACAATGTTTTGGGAACTGCTATACAAGGTATTGGATATGGACTAATTTATATTCTTTACGTTTTAGTCTTGTTTATTCCAGGTTTAGCTGTTGCGGCAAGACGACTGCACGATGTTGGGAAAAGTGGATGGATGTTTCTTATTGTTTTAATTCCAATTGTAGGCGCAATTTGGCTTTTAGTCTTATTCTGCAAAGACGGTCAACCGGGTGATAACAAATGGGGACAAAATCCTAAAGAAGAAGCAGTTTAATTAGGTTTGAGTATTCTTATTTAGAAATCCGGAAAGAAAACTAGCCAATAACAGCACATTGTCGGAAATAATTTAACATATGCAGGATTGGTGAGGTTAATGCGCAGTTAACCATAAACACACAAAAAATCTTATTTTCGCCAAATAGATTATAGCAATGATAGAATTACAAGGCGACCATAACAGATATTTTCAGCAACAATTCGACACCACTGTTGAGTTTATCATTCCTTTTATTGAGCGTGAGAAAAAAATTGAAAAGGGAATGCGTTTCTTGGAAGTAGGTAGTGGATATGGAGGAATTTGCAAAGCGTTTGCCAATGCCGGATGCAGGGTAACAGGTATTGAATTATTAGACCATGCCAGTAAAATTGCCCGCGATTTTATGCCAGAGGAAATCAAAAGCGGTCAGGTAGAGATTATCAATAGAAATGTATATGATATCAATCCCGACAAAGATTTGGATGAGAAGTATGATATCATTGTATTAAAAGATACCATTGAGCACATTCACAACCAAGAAAAGTTTGTGGCGCATATAATCCATTTTCTAAAACCAGATGGGGTAATCTTTTTTGCTTTCCCACCTTGGTTCATGCCATTTGGTGGACACCAACAGAGTTTAGACAGCAAGTTCTTAGACAAACTTCCGTACTTTCATATTCTTCCTACTCCTATTTACAGAGGTATCATGAAAATGTTTGGCGAGATAGAAGGTAGAATTGTAGATGTATTGGAAGTGAAAGAAACACAAATTAGCATCAACCGATTTGAACGCATTACCAAACAAGCAGGTTTTGCCATTGGTCAAAGAGAATTTTATTTGATTAACCCAAGTTACAAATACAAGTTTGGTGCGAAACCTAAAAAGCAATATGGCTTTATTGCCGCTTTGCCATGGGTGCGCGATTTTATCACCACCACTTGTTATTACGTTTTAAAGAAGAAGTAACCTTAATGTGTTTCTTTGCCATCCTCATGATGCTCCATGTTGGCATCAAAATGGTAAGGTTCTGAATAAATACGCTTCAGTTTAAACTCTTTCATTGGAGAAATAACCAAAGGCACCTTCTCAACCGTTACTGAAGAGGTATCGAGGCCGAAGGCGCGCTCTTCACTTAAACTCAAGCGATCGAGCATAAAGTAGGCTTCCATGATCCAACGCTCATAACCGCTTAATTCATTTTCATGCGATAGGTGACGTTTTAACACAACAAACCTAAAATCTCCCGTGATATTTTGTTCCCTCAAAGAAGCATACCTAGAAGTAACATCTACCTCTTTGTTGCGAACCAATTCTTCTACCACTTTTCTAAAGTAGAAGTTTATTTTTTGCTCTATCCTGAACCCTAATTTGAAATCAATTTTGATGATATCATTTGGAACCAAATGCTCTACTTTGTATTCCATGGTATAGGGTTTCTCATCTACATTGATATGTACAAACCAATAGATATCTGCACGTTTAGGTCTCTTTTGAAGGATACTATACATTACCTTAGATTCAACTTCATATAAGGTATCGGCACTTGTGAGGTAAACCAAATGGGTTGAGTATTTAGAAAGGGTTTCATCTTCACTCAACTGTTTTAAAACTGGGATGTATGATTTCAAAGAAACAAATTCCGTTAAACGGTTTTTGATTTTTCTACCCTTGAACCAAATCCACATCACAAAAATGAAGAAGCTACTCAGTAAAAGACTGAACCAACCTCCATGTTCAAATTTGATTAAATTGGCTATTAAGAATGACCCTTCAATAGATACATAGATTAACAATAAACCTGCTACCAAAAATTTATTTACTTTTCTATTGAGTAGGTAATTTGACAACAAGAAGGTGGTAGACAACATAGCTATGGTAATGGCCAAACCATAGGCTGCCTCCATATTAGAAGATTCGCGGAAATAAATAACCACCCACATACAACCTGCCCATAATATCCAATTGGCACTAGGTACATATAACTGACCTTTTAAATCTGAAGGATATTTAACGGCAACTTTAGGCCATACATTCAATCGAACCGCTTCCGATATAAGTGTGAAAGATCCGCTGATGAGGGCTTGACTGGCAATAATGGCTGCAAGTGTTGCTACCACAATGCCATAAGGCAAAAACTCTGGCGACATTAATGAGTAAAACGGGTTTACTGAACCCAAATATTGACCTTCTAAATTCAACATTTGTGCACCTTGTCCGAAGTAATTCAACATAAGACAAGTCTTCACAAAAATCCAACTGATACGAATGTTTTGTCTACCGCAATGTCCCAAATCTGAATAAAGGGCTTCAGCTCCGGTGGTACAAAGAAATACAGCACCTAAAATCCAGAAGCCTTGCGGATAATTTACCAATAAGTTATAGGCATAATAAGGCTTTAAGCAATTTAATACTTCTACATGTTGTCCAATATTTGCAATACCTAATACTGCAAGCATGCCAAACCAAATAAACATAATTGGACCAAATGCCTTACCTACCAAGCTGGTTCCACCCCTTTGAACTAAAAATAGCAGCGTAATAATAACCAACACAATAGGTACTGTATGAATATCGGGTCTAATAATTCTTAAACCTTCCACTGCAGAAGCAACAGAAATGGGAGGAGTAATAACGCCATCTGCTAAAAGGGCGCATCCACCAACAATCGCTGGTAATATAAGATGTGGCCTTCTTCTCCTAACCAAGGCATAGAGAGAAAAAATACCACCCTCCCCATTGTTATCCGCCCTAAGCGTGATGATTACATATTTAACAGTGGTTTGAAGGGTAAGCGTCCAAAAGATACAACTTAGGCCTCCGTAAATAAGTTCTTTGGTAATGAGTTTTTCACCAATAATGGCTTTTAAAACATAAAGTGGAGACGTTCCAATATCGCCATAAATAATTCCTAAAGCGATAACTAAACCTCCAAGTGTTAGGGTGTCAATGTGGCCGTGACCACTTTTATGTTGTGTACTCACGAATAGTAGTTAAAAACGGTACAAATGTATTATTCGAAATGAATAAGCAAGCGTAAAAATGTAATATTCTTAATTTGCCATTTCACTAACGAAATGAATATGCATCAAATGTAGGTCGTCTTTGGTGAATTCTTCCCCGTATTCCTTCATGGCAGCTTCCATCACGTTTTCGTTGGTGCGCTTAAAAAAGTCCATTACCTCCTCCAAAATTTCTTCTTCGGTTACCTCATTCACGTACCTACTTAAATTGAGTTTGGTTCCGCTGTTTACAATGTTTTCAATTTCTGTTAACAGCTCGTCCTTTTTTATACCCTGTCCGCGTGCAATATCATCCAACGAAACCCTCTTATCGATATTGGTGATGATGGCAATTTTTCGGGCCGACTTATTCACCACCGATTTGATGGTGACATCTTCTGTTCGTTCGATATTGTTTTCTTGAACGTATTTATCAATTACCGCCAAAAACTCTTTACCAAATTTGGCTGCCTTACCAGAACTTACTCCTGTAATTTTGCTCAACTCCTCCATGGTAATGGGGTATTTAAACGCCATTTCTTGTAATGAAGGTTCTTGGAAAATAATATAAGGCGGTAAGTTTTTGGTCTTTGCAACTTTTCTACATAAGTCTTTAAGGATGCCAAACAATACTTCGTCGTATACGGCTTCTACCTGACTGTCGTCTTCATCGGCATCAGAGAAGCGCTCGAACTTACGGTCTACAGACATTTCAAAGTTGCTTGGTTTTTTAAGGAAAGCTTCACCTGCCTCATTGATAGCAATGAGACCGTAATTTTCTATGTTTTTGGTAACCATACCACGTAACAAAAGTTGGCGAATAACAGATTTCCAATAGTTATCATCTTGGTCTTTCCCAGCTCCAAAAAGGCCTAACTCGTGGTGGCCACTCATAGCAACCTCATGGGTTTTGCTACCTATAAGAATATCTACACAATGTTTTAAATTATACTTACCCTTAATTTCTTTGATAATATTTAGAGCGGTAACAGCGGCTTTGCTTGCATCAATTTTCTCTTTCGGATGCCTGCAATTGTCGCACATCTTATTACAATCCTTCTCTGGAAACTCTTCCCCAAAATAATGGAGTAAGAACTTTCTTCTACAGGCGCTCGATTCTGCGAAAGCTTCGGTTTCAAAAATGAGCAACTCGCCTATTTCGCGTTCGGCAACAGGCTTGTCTTTTAAAAACTTCTCTAATTTTTCAATATCAGCAGGGTTATAGAACAAAATACATTCGCCTTCTAACCCATCTCTTCCTCCCCTACCTGTTTCTTGGTAATATCCTTCAATACTTTTAGGAATATCGTAGTGAATAACAAACCTTACATCTGGTTTGTCTATGCCCATACCAAAGGCAATGGTAGCCACAATCACATCTGCCTCTTCCATGAGGAATTTATCTTGGTGATCTGCCCTCACTTTGGCATCTAAACCGGCATGATACGCCAAAGCTTTGATACCATTGGCCTGCAGGATGCCCGAAATTTCATCTACACGCTTGCGGCTCAAACAATAAATAATACCTGTTTTGTTGGGACGTGCTTTGATAAAAGAAACAATCTCTTTGATGGCCTCACCTTTTTTTCCCTTAGAGCGCACTTCATAATAGAGGTTTGAGCGGTTAAAGGAAGATTTATATACCACTGCATCACCCATTTGCAGGTTTTTGATGATATCACTTTGAACCTTAGGCGTGGCGGTTGCCGTAAGGGCAATCATGGGAACATCCTTAATTTCCTTTACCATTTGTTTAATACGGCGGTACTCGGGTCTAAAATCATGTCCCCATTCTGAAATACAATGCGCCTCGTCTACAGCTACAAATGATACGTCTATGGTTTTTAAAAACTCAATGGTTTCATCTTTTTTGAGGGTTTCAGGAGCAATGTACAATAACTTGGTTTTACCCGCATTGATATCTTTTTTAACCGCAGTAATCTCTCCTTTGTTTAAAGAGGAATTGAGAAAATGCGCAACACTCTCATGCGAAAGACTCCTTATTGCATCTACCTGATTTTTCATGAGGGCAATAAGTGGAGAGATAATGATGGCCGTACCAGGCATAATAAGGGCTGGCAATTGGTAACACACAGATTTACCCCCGCCCGTAGGCATAATTACAAAGGTATCATTGCCTGCCAGTAGGTTGGTTATGATCTCTTCTTGCTCCCCTTTAAAGCTATCGAAACCGAAATAATTTCTGAGAGCCTCCTTTAAATCGGTCTTATCTGCCGCATTTCCTTTTGCACGTTTCGCTGCCGCCATGTTGCTGTAATATTAAAAAGTGGACTAAATTAACACAAAATATCCAAGAAATATAAACTAAAAGCTTGAAAAACTTCATTTATTTGCATGTAATAATTTGTGAGGATTATTCCTTACAAGCTAAGCAAAAAAATGAAGAATAAAAATAATTATGCCATCATTATGGCTGGTGGAGTTGGAAGTAGGTTCTGGCCAGGCAGTCGTAGCCACTTTCCCAAGCAATTTTTAGACATCCTAGGAACCGGAAAATCTTTGCTCCAACAAACATATAGCAGGTTTCTCAAAACATTTTTACCAGAAAACATCTATATCGTAACCAACGTGGCCTATGTAGGCTTGGTAAAAGACCAATTACCAGGTATTGGCGACCAACAGATTCTAGGTGAGCCTGTTGCAAAAAATACAGCCGCTTGTATCGCCTATGCCTGTGGTAAAATAAACAAAATTAATACCCATGCGGTTTGCATTGTTGCCCCTTCAGATCATTTGATTTTAGAGGAAGCTACCTTTTTAGAAAATGTGCAAATGGCTATGGAATTTGCCCACAAAAACCCCGCCTTGGTAACCTTAGGAATTAGACCCTCAAGGCCTGATACCGGTTATGGATATATTCAATTTCATGAAGATACCGCTAATAGCGAAATCCATAAAGTGAAAACTTTTACTGAAAAACCTACCTTAGAATTGGCCAAAACATTTATTGAGAGTGGTGATTTCTTGTGGAATGCGGGCATATTTGTTTGGAGTGTTTCTGCCATTAAAGCAGCTTTTAAAGAACACTTGCCAGAACAATTCTCTTTATTCAAAGAGGCTGGTGATGCTTATTTTACGCCATCGGAGGGCGCAGTTATCAAAGAATTATACGAACAACAACGAAGCATTTCCATAGATTATGGAATCATGGAAAAGGCCAATAACGTATATGTTATCCCTTCAGATTTTGGTTGGAGTGATTTAGGAACTTGGACCTCCCTCTATGAAATTTCTGATAAAGACGAACATGGTAACGTTTGTACTGGTAAAAATATAAGGGTATACAATACCTCAAACTGTATGGTTCATACAGCTCAAATGCCAGCCAATAGATTGGTAGTTCTTAACAGTGTGAAAGACCTTATTATAGTAGACACCCCCGATGCTTTACTTATTTGTGATAAAAATAAAGAGCAAGAAGTAAAAGATGTGGCTACGGATATTAAGATAAAATTCAACGAAAAGTATAGTTAATCATACAAGCATTCCCCTTCAACCGCCTTTATAATGGACCTACTCAAAAAAGGAGATACCGTTGCCATTGTGGCTACTGCACGTAAGGTGAGTGAAGTAGAAATGCTTCCGGCGAAACGTTTGTTAGAATCGTGGGGTCTAAAAGTAGTATGGGCAGAAGGATTGTTTGAAGCCGAAAATCAATTCTCTAATACAGATAAAGCACGTAGCCACTCCTTTCAACAGTTATTAAATAACCCCACCATAAAAGCTATTTTTTGTGCGCGTGGCGGTTATGGCACTGTACGTATGGTAGATGATATTGACTTTGATATTTTCTTAGACGATTCAAAGTGGATTATTGGCTACAGTGATATAACTGTTTTACATGCACACGTTCACAAACATATAGCCTATACAACGGTACACGGACCAATGCCTATTAATTGGTTGCCAGAAAAGCTCCACGAAGAAAGCTTAGAATTCTTGCGCAAGACCCTATTTGAAGGTCCGCAAGGATTTGATTTTCCCGACCATCCGCTTAACTTGCGGCCTGCAGAAGTAGAAGGCATTGTAATAGGCGGAAACCTATCTGTTTTATACTCCATATTAGGATCAAACAGCGACCCAAATTATGATGGAAAAATACTCGTTTTAGAAGACTTAGATGAGTACTTATACCACATAGACCGAATGATGGTTGCGCTTAAAAGAGCTGGTAAATTTAACCATTTAGAGGCTGTAGTGGTTGGCGATATGAGTGATATGAAAGACAATACCGTTCCTTTTGGTAAAAACGCCTATGAAATCATTGCCGATACCTTCAAAGATTTTGAGTACCCTGTTTATTTTGGCGCACCCGTAGGTCATGAGCCACGTAACCTTACCGTTTTATTTGGTAGGCGTTACCAATTAAAGCCTGGCAAAAAGGTTCGGTTCGAACCGATACAACGCTAGTGCTAAAAATAAAGTTGGCACACAAATATGCCAGCAATAACACACACAAAATCTACGAGCAACATAATACCTAAGGTATAGCGTGAATCTTTGATGTTTACTGAACCAAAGTACAATGCCACTACATAAAAGGTAGTTTCTGCTGCGCCTTGAAACAAACATGAAAGCTGTCCGGTTAAACTATCTGGACCATACGTTTTCATGGCATCTAACATAAACCCTCTGCTTCCACCCGCGCTAAACGGACGCATAATTGCCACAGGTATGGCATTGATAATTTGCTGATCTACTCCAAACATACCCATTAATGAACCAATGCCATTCATTACAATGGTCATGAGGCTAGAGTTTCTAAAAATACTTAAAGCCACCAGCATGGCAATCATATAAGGTAATACACGCACGCCTGTGGTAAAACCATCTTTTGCACCTGTTACAAAGGAGTCGAATATATTGGTATTGTTTGCCTTAAAAATCTTCTCCTGAAATATGCTATACATTACCACCAACATAATAATAAACAACAATACCCCATTGCTTAAGTTACCCGTAAAATGAAACTTATCAATGCCACTTAATTGGTTAATATAAACCAATAACAATGCAATAGTAGCAGAAACTACCGCCACAAAACCCACAACTACCAAGTTCACTAAATTGATGCGTTGTTTAATGCTCACAAATATGAGGGCTGCCAATGTTCCAATAAAAGAGGTAATAATGGTAGGCAGCATAATATCTGCCGGATTACTGGCATGTTGTGCAGCTCTGTATCCAATAATGGAAGTAGGTATTAAAGTTAACCCCGCAGCATGTAAACATAAAAACATGATCTGACTATTGGTTGCCTTATCTTTCTCTGGATTGGTTTCTTGCATGCTTTCCATGGCTTTTAAACCAAAGGGAGTAGCAGCATTATCTAAACCTAAAAAATTAGCTGCAAAATTCATGGTCATAAATCCATAGGCAGGATGACCCTTAGGTAAATCTGGAAAAACCCTCATGAAAAATGGAGCCATTACGCCTGCTAATTTGCTAATGGCATTTGAATCGTTTAATAGGTTTAATAAGCCACAAAAGAAGGTGAGATAACCTATAAGGGGCAACCAAATATCCATGATGGTATTTTTGCAGGTAGGGAATATGCCATCAGCCGCTTGTTTGCCCACACTTACTTCTACTACATTGTTCTCAAGCAATTTGTAGCCT
>CAILJQ010000231.1 GCA_903834625.1 uncultured Bacteroidota bacterium | reverse complement strand
TTTGATAACAAGCAAGCAGGTAATACCTGGCAGAATCATAGGAGGCAGCAAGGGTATGAAGTGAACCTATGCGCATATAAGACCCAGATACACCTTTGCTGTAATCCATGGTTTTAGACAAAGCACAAGCTTGCCTTGCCAGTTTCATTGACGAATCTGGCAAGGTATTTTGCAATTGCCAAGAAATATCTAACCAAAGATTTACAAGCGCTGTGTCTGAACCTTTTTTAGGGGTTGCACTTGCTTGAATAGTTGCTGTATGGCAAATGATAAAAACGTAAATGAGCCATTTACTTGCGTTCAAAATAGCAGAAAACTATAATGTTGCTGTTGGATTGGTTGATGAAAGCTGATTGGCGCTTGGAAAGTTACCTTCCACATCTCCTGAGTTTATCACCCCCAATACATTTACTTGCCAATTGCCAAAGGTAACATTGCTTAAAGCCTCACCTACCCCAATGGCAACACTGTGAATTTGTGCAGATTCTGGCGATGTTGCTTTAACAGGTGTAACACCTACATTGCCACTTTGTGCCAAATCTATACTTAATGTTTGTTCATAAGGCCCATTGTATCCGTCGAGATATGGGTTTAATGGGCAGGTAACAATACCAAATGTTTGAGGTTGTGTGGCACTGTTAATGATAAATAAGTTTACAAACCATTGCGCTTGCGAAGGTTCTGTGGTGTCCTTGTTTTCAATGGCCATATGTGATGAATGGGGAGGTAATTTAAATTTACCTTGAAATTGAATATTTGAAACCTGTCCTGTTTTGGGTTTTGTTTTGGCTTGGTCAACCACAGTTACATTGGTAAAAGCACCTCCATTCATATCTGCCGCATCGCAGAGAAATGGGGGCATTACATAGGTGGTTAAAGCAGTTGCACTCGCATTTGGGTCGGGTTCGTAGGTGTAGGTTAACCAGCCATTTGCATAGCTCACCTCAAATGAATAAGTGAACCCTTCTGAAGGTGTAGGAAGGTCGACCAAGGAGATTAAGTAGTTAAAATCGGGATAGGAATCTGAAGTAATGAAGCAGGTTCCAACTTCGTTTCCGGCATCGCCATTCTGGCGCGCGGTAGCATCTTGTAGGTTTGACATAATTGTTTCTAGGTTTTAGGCGTGTTAATGAATTTGAGTAGGGCAATAAAAAGTTAGGTGTCTTACTCAATTTAGGATAAGTAAATGTAATTATTTTTTTTGATTTATTTTCCTAAGATGTGGCCAAGTTAGTTCTACTCAAAACTAAACTCAAAATGTTTATCTGGACAAATAACTCGGGCGCTTTTTTTGGTGTTGTTATAGGTAAAATGTACAATATTGGTTTGCCCTTGCAAGCTTTCACATAATAGGGTATTGTTCACACTAAAGTTATGTGAAGTATTGGGAACTTGACCTTCTAAATACACCCAAACAGCTTCTTCTTCTATTTCATATCCTATACAGTGAAGTGAGATTGCCTGCGCTCCAGCATATATTTTTACATGTTGTTGAACATATTTTTCAAGCTTACTTTGGTTGTCGGGTGAAATATTGCTTAAATGAATGGCTTGCTTGTATTCTTGGTGAAGCTCTTCCTGTATATCGTCTGTAAATAATTTGCAACTTAACTCCGCAGTTTTAGCTGTAGGATTGATTTTTATTTCACTGACACTAATGTAAAAAGGATGAAAGGCCGAAATGAATGATAAACACATGGCCACTGGTAATAAAAGGACAAGGGCTTTCCAATTATTTTTT
Organism: uncultured Bacteroidota bacterium; assembly: GCA_903834625.1. Taxonomy (GTDB): domain Bacteria; phylum Bacteroidota; class Bacteroidia; order UKL13-3; family UKL13-3; genus B1. The sequence goes on along the minus strand of CAILJQ010000231.1, from coordinate 4,174 downwards.
TTAGTTTGCATACTTTCAAAAGTAACCTAAAGAGGAATTAAACTGAAGCAATGAGAAAAATTTTCCAAGTAGTATTTGCCATCATTTTTTGTGCGCCATTTGCCATGACCCAAAATATTAGAAACAACCCCAACTCCACACATGGTAATAAATTTGAGCAATTAGGAACCATATTGCCAGATGCGGGTACCTACCGAACCGCTTCTGGCGCGCCGGGCGCCGCCTATTGGCAACAACAGGCAGATTATAAAATTAACGCAGAGTTAGATGAAAAAAATCTGCGTTTGCATGGAGATGAAGTGATTACCTATTACAACAATTCTCCCGATGTTCTTACCTATTTGTGGCTGCAATTAGACGAAAACCAACATAACCCCAATAGCGAGAGCAATTTTTTTGATGCCAATGAAAAAAGCTATCCGCTTACAACGGCGCAATTAGATGGCATGAACGTAAGAAAAAACCTAGAGGGTTATGGAGTAAATATCTTAAGTGTTACGGATACCAACGGCGTGTCATTTAAATACACCATCAACAATACCATGATGCGGGTTGATTTAAAAACCCCATTGAAGTCAAAGCAAAAAATAAGCTTCAGGGTAAAGTGGAATTATAAAATTCCTGAGCGTATGAAAATTGGCGGCAGGGGAGGTTATGAGCGTTTTGGTTCAGACAGTAATTGCACCTTTACCATTTCACAATGGTACCCGCGTATGTGTGTGTACAGTGATTACCAAGGCTGGAACAACAAACAATTTACAGGCAGAGGCGAGTTCTCTTTGGTGTTCGGAAATTTTGAAGTGAACATGAAAGTTCCTGCCGATCATATTGTGGCTTCTACAGGAACTTGTAGCAACTATGCAGAAGTGCTTACGCCAGAACAACTCAAGCGTTGGAATATGGTTTCAAGTGGCAAAGCCCCTCTGCTTAATGGCAATGAAGAACCGGTTGAAATTGTGAACCTAGCAGAGGCTAAATACAGTGAAGTAAACCCAAACAAATCTGCCACCAAAGTATGGAAGTATAAGGCCCAAAATGTACGCGATTTTGCTTGGGGTAGCTCCCGCAAATTTGTATGGGATGCCATGCAAATAGACGTTGAAGGAAAAAAGATAATGGCAATGAGTTATTACCCTAAAGAGGCTTATGGCTTGTACAGAAAATATTCAACCAAAGTGGTTGCTCATACCATTAGAACCTACTCTAAGTTTACCATTCCTTACCAATATCCTGTTGCCATAAGCGTAGAGGCAGCAAGCGGTATGGAGTACCCAATGATTTGTTTCAACTTTGGTAGAACCGAAGAAGATGGCACCTATAGCTCACGCACCAAATATGGCATGATTGGCGTAATCATTCATGAGGTGGGTCATAACTTCTTTCCTATGATTATTAACAGCGACGAGCGCAATTGGAGCTGGATGGACGAAGGACTCAATACCTTTGTGCAGTTTTTAACCGAACAAGAATTTGATAACAATTACCCTAGTGGTAGAGGTCCGGCACACAAAATTGTAGACTATATGCAGTTGCCTAAAAGTCAGCTTGAACCTATCATGACCAATAGTGAAAACATCAACCAGTTTGGTCCGAACGCTTATGCCAAACCTGCCACTGCTTTAAACATATTGCGCGAAACGGTGATGGGTAGAGAGTTGTTTGATTATGCATTTAAAGAATACTGTCGCCGTTGGGCTTACAAACATCCATCTCCTGCCGATTTCTTTAGAACCATGGAAGATGCCTCTGGTGTTGATTTAGATTGGTATTGGAGAGGTTGGTTTTATGATATTGAACCGGTAGATATTGCCTTAGATAGTGTTTTGTGTTTCCAAGTAGAGGCACCCACTTTTGAGTTGGAAAAGAAAGATTCTTATGTTAAAAATAGGCCTCAAAGAGACAATTTTAAACATTTATCACAACTTCGTAACAAGGCAAGTGGCATGACCTTTATGGTAGATAAAGACACCACCCTGCGTGACTTTTACTACTATTACAATGAAGAGGCAGATACAACAGAAGATGAGTATACCCGTACCAGAACCCGCAATAGGTTCGAGCATATTAGTAAAGTGAGTGAAGAGGAAGCAGAGAAATATGAAGGCTTATATTATTATGAACTGCATTTTAGCAATGTAGGAGGCTTGGTAATGCCAGTTATTATTCAGTGGAATTTTGAAGATGGCAGCAGCGAAGTAGAATATATTAGTGCTTATGTTTGGCGTAAAAATGAGTATAGGTTTGTTAAAACCTTTATGAAAGAAAAGAAGGTAAGTAGCATTACCCTTGATCCATACAGGGAAACAGCCGATATTAACACAAGCAATCAATCTTGGCCATCCAAAGAGGAGCCAACCAGATTTGATTTATACAAAGCTAAAGTCATCCCAAGGGGCCAGAACAATGAATTAAACCCCATGCAGAAAAGTCGCAAATAGGTTTCAAGTAAAGTAAGTTGTTTACTCGCATTTTATGGGATGCTTGGTTGAATAAGGAAAACCTGTGGTATTTTGAGAAAGCGAGTTATCATGATTCTGCTCATAAGTATATGTTGCAAGTCCCGACGCCAAACTCCGCTGACGCTGCATTTGGGTCGAGACGATGCATACGCTCATGCCTGCGGCATTCTCTGGTGCAATGTTGCATAGGATGCCTCTTTCTTTTTCGTACAACATTCAGGAGCTTCGGTTGTCTTCAATTCGTTCAGATGCACTACTTTTAGAGGATATAGATTGAGCAGTTGGCGGCTACGCCGCTTAGTGTGTTTGGTCTTATCCCAAAATTTATGTATTTGAAAACCCTCGGGCGCCCACAGAACAATCAATAACCTCCAAAACCAGCTAATTTGAACGAAGTGAAAAGAGCCGAAGCTCCGGAATCTTGTAAGTAAACCGCTAAGGCTTCCTATGCACCATTGCAACAGCTTATGCCTCCGGCATGAGCGTATGTATCGTCTCGACACAAACGCAGCGCAGCGGAGTTTGTGGCGAGACTTGCATCACATTCTTATGAGCAGAATTACGATACCTAACCCGCCTTGTGTACCTGCGAATTATCATAAAGGCGTTTGACTAATGTCATGTTTTTCAGCGCCCTTCGCCAATACCTTTGATTTTGGGTAATAGCCACAGGCTGTTATCCTCACCTAAAAATCAACAGACATGGAGAAGTCAGCAAAATCTACGGGATTAAAAGAAGTAACCATCATGGATGGCAACGAGGCCGCGGCCTATATTGCCTATAAAACCAGCGAAGTATGTGCCATTTACCCCATTACCCCAAGTTCAACCATGGGCGAGTGGGTTGATGAATGGAGCGCAAAGGGTTGGAAAAATATTTTTGGTCAGGTACCTCGTGTGATGGAAATGCAAAGTGAAGCAGGTGCTGCAGGTGCCATTCATGGTGCCATACAAGGCGGAGCAGTAGCATCTACTTTTACAGCTTCGCAAGGTTTGTTGCTCATGATTCCTAACATGTACAAAATTGCAGGAGAACTAACCCCAGCCGTTTTTCATGTAGCAGCAAGAACTTTGGCCACACATGCGCTTTCTATTTTTGGTGATCATAGTGATGTAATGGCTGTGCGTGCTACAGGCTTTAGCATGTTGTTTGGCAATAACTCACAAGAGGTAATGGATATGGCACTTATTTGCCAGAGCGCCACTCTCGATTCAAGAATTCCTTTTTTAAACATATTTGATGGGTTTAGAACCTCTCATGAATTGCGTGAAGTAAACGTATTAAAAGATGAGGTAATAAAAGCATTGGTACCCGATTCATCTATTGATGCCTTGCGCATGCGTGCTTTAAGTCCAGAGCATCCTGTGATTAAAGGTACTGCTCAGAACCCAGATGTATATTTCCAAAACAGAGAAGCGGCCAATCCGTATTTTGCTGCTGTACCAGGTATTGTAAAAGAAAAAATGAAACAGTTGGAAGCCTTAACCGGTAGAAAATACCAATTGTTTGAATACGATGGTGCACCAGATGCTGAACGTATTATCATTGCTATGGGTTCGGCTATTGGTACCATACAAGAAACAGTAGAACATTTAAATGCACATGGAGAAAAAGTTGGTGTGTTAACCATTCGTTTGTTTAGGCCTTTTGCTATTTCAGATTTCATTGATGCCATTCCTACTACTGTTAAACGCATAGCAGTTTTAGACAGGTG
>CAILJQ010000230.1 GCA_903834625.1 uncultured Bacteroidota bacterium | reverse complement strand
TTAGACCGCATTTATGATGTGCTAGAAGAACAAGGCTTGTTTCCTGAAGGATTAAAAGGCAGCGAAACCAAGATTTTGTTTTGCTATTTTGATGAAGCTTGTCAGGCCAAAGCCATTGAACTTTGCACGCAGGTAAGGCAAGCAGGAATAGCCGCAGAGGTATATCCTGAACCTACCAAAAAAATAAACAAACAATTAGAATACGCAGATAAAAAACAAATACCCTTTGCTTGCATCATTGGTTCAAACGAAATGAGCAATAACAGGTATATGGTAAAAAACCTCTTAACCCGCGAACAAATTGAAGTATCGGCAGAGGACATCCTAAAAACATTGTAACATGGAAAACATACATGAAATAAGCAATGAACTCAGCATGCAAGATGTTGAGTCGATTTTGCGCCACGACAAAAAGTTAAAACTCTCTATCCATTCTAAGCATGCCATACAAGTTTGTAGAGATTACCTCGACAAAAAAATGGCGGGAGGTGAAGATGCTATTTATGGCGTAAATACGGGTTTTGGCTCTTTATGCAATACCGTTGTTTCAAAAGATGAACTGAGCACCTTACAAGAAAACTTATTGCGCTCACATGCCTGCGGAACAGGAGAATTTGTAGACGTAGAAATTGTGCGTATCATGTTGTTGCTAAAAATTCAATCTCTGTCTTATGGCAATAGCGGAGTAAGTGTTGCCACAGTAGAAAGATTGATAGATTTTTACAACAACGAAATATACCCCGTTGTATACGATCAAGGTTCATTGGGAGCCAGCGGTGATTTGGCGCCCCTCGCACATTTATCATTGCCTTTAATTGGTGAAGGAAAAGTATGGGTGGAAGAAGAGAACGGTTTTGAAATGTACGAAACCGCCGATGTGTTAAAACAATATGCGTGGGAACCTTTAACCCTTCAATCAAAAGAAGGCTTGGCGCTCATAAATGGTACCCAATTTATGGGTGCGTATGGTTTATACGTGTATTTTAAATCTATTCATTTATTTGCTTGGAGCAATTTTATAGCTGCCAATTCCTTGGATGCTTTTAATGGAAGATTAGAGCCTTTTCACCCTGCATTGCATCAATTGAGACCGCATCAAGGTCAGATAGAAACTGCCAAGAGTATCCGATTTTATTTAAAAGATAGTGAAATTGCCCTTGCACCTAAAACGCAGGTACAAGACCCCTATTCATTCCGTTGCATCCCGCAAGTGCATGGCGCCAGTATGGATGCCTTTGCCTATTTCAAAATGGTTATCACCATGGAGATGAATTCGGTAACAGATAATCCGAATGTTTTCCCTGATTTAGATAAAATCATTTCGGGCGGAAATTTCCACGGACAACCGCTTGCTTTGGCCTATGATTTTATGGCTATAGCTTTAGCAGAATTGGGAAATATCTCTGAAAGAAGAACCTATCAATTGATTTCAGGTTCACGCGGCTTACCTGCATTTTTAACAGAAAATCCAGGTTTAAATTCTGGCTTTATGATTCCGCAATACACAGCAGCTAGTATTGTTAGTCAGAACAAACAATTGTGCACCCCTGCCAGTGTAGATAGCATAGTAAGCAGTAATGGACAAGAAGACCATGTGAGTATGGGAGCCAATGCAGCCACCAAATTATTAAGGGTATGCAATAACTTAGAAACCATTTTGGCCATAGAATACATGAATGCTGCCCAAGCTATAGAATTTAGAAGACCTTTGCGCAGTTCAACCCTTGTAGAGGAGAAATTAGCAGCGTATAGAGAGTTGGTACCTAGGTTAGGAAACGACAGGTATTTACATACCGATATCATGCAAACGGTTGACTTTATTCGTTCACAAAGTTTGCCATTGTTAGGCGAAGATTTAATTGATTAAACATGGAATTGTTACAAAACAACGATATCAAGGAATTGATAGAAATAGCCATTAGAGAAGATGTAGGCAGTGGCGATCATAGTTCATTGGCTTGCATTCCGGCCGACAAAAAAGGCTTGGCATATTGTGTGGCCAAAGAAGCTGGCGTGATTGCTGGAATAGAGCTGGCCCAATATATTTTTAAACGCATTGATTCTGATTTAACTTATACTCCACACAAAAAAGATGGAGATGAAATTCAGGTAGGCGACAGAATTTTTGACATTGAAGGTTCAGACATAAGCATTCTAACTGCCGAGCGATTGGTCTTAAACTTCATGCAACGTTTAAGTGGAATTGCTACACAAAGCAGAAAAATTTCTAACCTGTTAAAAGATTATCATACCACCATTTTAGATACACGCAAAACAACTCCTGGCATGCGTTTATTAGAGAAATGGGCTGTTAAATTAGGAGGTTGTGATAACCACCGAATTGGTTTGTATGATATGATTATGATCAAAGACAACCACATTGATTTTGCAGGCGGCATTGGGCAAGCCATAGAAAAAACACAACAATACTTAAGGTTTAAAGGTCTGAACCTACCCATTGAGATTGAAACAAGAAACCTTGATGAGGTGCAACAGGCCATAGATTGTGGCGGAATCACAAGGATTATGCTCGACAATTTCAGCCCCAGTTTATTGGCTCAGGCCGTAAAATTAATCGACAAAAAATTTGAAACCGAAGCCAGTGGAGGAATTACCGTGGATACCATTCAAGAATATGCGGCAACGGGAGTAGATTTTATCTCGGTTGGGGCCCTTACCCATTCGTCTAAAAGCCTTGATTTAAGTTTAAGAGCTGAAAAATAATGAGTTGCGGATTATGCAACTATTAGTAAAAAATTAAGATTTTGATTTCTTAAAAAAAATGCAATATTTGTTATGAAACAAAATCCAAAAAAAATGAAAAACATTTTCAAATCATCTCTTGCCGTGTTAATAGGTTTATCCTTAACTGTAACATCATGTAAGAAAGACGAAACAACTTCAGAAAACAACAGCAACAACTCAGGAGCTATTACAGTTCCACAAGAACAAAAATCTACTGTAATTTATTTTGGCGGAACTTGGTGTCCTCCATGTGGTGCTTATGGCAAACCAGCCAAAGAGCAAATCAAAGCGCAAGTAGGTTCAAAAGCTACTATCGTTTCTTGCCAAGTAGGTAACGATCCGATGAAAAATGCTGATGCAGATGCTTTGATGGCTAAATTTAACCCATCTGGTGTACCTGCTATGTATATTGGTGCTAACGATGGTGTAATCGTAGCTATGATTGGTGGAAGTACTTCTACTGGTTCAACTGCTATTGGTCACGTAAACACACAATCTGCATTAACTGCTAAAGTAAACGCAGTATTAACTATCAAAGAAACTGATGGTTTAATCAATGTAACTGCCAATGGTAAATTCTTCAGCGATTTAACTGGTGAGTATTTTATTGCTGGTTATTTATTAGAAGACAAATTAAACCATTCACAAGTATCTGATGGTAGTGTTGAGAAGAACATCCATTACAATGTAATGCGTGCTAAATTTGGTTTAGATGCTTTTGGAGAGTCAATCAAAGTTGATCCTAAGAAGGATGAAACTTTCAGCAAAACTTTGAACTTCTTTGCACAATCAACTTATGTAAAAGAAAACTTATCGGTAGCAGTAGTTATCTGGAGAAAAGATCCTACAGGTAAATACACTATTAGCAATAGCAACAGCATTCGTTTAGTAACTAAATAATAGCTGTTCAAAAATCTTGAAAAAGGGGCTGTCTCACCAGAGGCAGCCCCTTTTTTGTTTTCATACCTACTCAGGCATTAGGTACCACAGATAAAATTTTTAAACCACGCCTATTTCGTGTTTATCCGTTGGGTAAGAAAGTCCGTCTTTTAGGTCGCGATGTACTATCAAATTTCACTAGGTTAATTGTTGGGATAATTCCTTTTGCAAACTCCACCCATAGCTATTACATTATTGCATAAGAGCACGTAATTCCTACTTCCTTTTTCCTTAAGTTTGTGACATGTGGTTGCCATACCTCAATGGGTTTAAAGTGTATTTAAAATTGGAGCGCTCTTTATCTGAGAACTCCATTGAGGCTTACATACGTGATATAGAAAAACTTTACCAGTTCTTATCAATGGATAAGCAAGCCATGAGTCCAACAGAGGTAAAGCTTCAACACCTAAGAAAATTCTTGGAGTATTTGAACGAATTAGGCCTCCAAGCCACCAGTCAGGCACGCATCATTTCTGGCATAAAGTCCTTTTACAAATACTTGCTCATGGAAGATGAGATGAAGGAAAGTCCGGCCGAACTCTTAGAAGCACCAAGAACAAGCAGAAAACTACCCGATGTGTTAGATGTGAATGAGATAGATGCCATGGTAGCTCAACTAAATTTAAGCAAGCCAGACGGACTGCGAAACAAGGCCATTATAGAAACCATGTTTAGCTGCGGTTTAAGGGTAAGTGAGACAACGGAGTTGCAACTCTCACGCATTTCAACAGATGGGCAATACGTGCGGGTTACTGGAAAAGGAAACAAAGAAAGATTGGTGCCCATAAGCAAAACTGCTTTGAATATTATTAAGCTTTATAGAGAAGAAGTACGCAACCACCAAACGCCAGCAGCCAATTGCAGCGATATTTTGTTTTTAAATAAACGTGGAGGTAAGTTAAGTCGACAAATGATATTTTATATCTTAAAAGACCTAGCACTTGCGGCGGGTATTCAAAAGAATATTTCACCGCATACGTTACGACATTCCTTTGCCACCTGTTTGGTTGAAGCAGGAGCAGATTTGCGCGCCGTGCAGCAAATGTTGGGACATGAAAGCATTTTAACCACCGAAATTTACACCCATTTAGACCGCGAATATTTGCGCGATATGGTTACCCAATTTCATCCAAGAAGTAAACGGACTTAATTAGTTTGTTTTGCGGTAATTCAAAATGGCCATTGCGTTCAGAACGATACCAAATAATAAAATGATACCTGCTTGGTATTGGATATCTGCCCAAGAACTTCCTTTTAAAACTACCATCCTCATCACTTGTATTAAATAACTTACAGGGTTGAAGCGTGCAACCATTCTGGCCCAATCGGGCATGCTTTCTATGGGGGTAAACAAACCACCCATGAGAATAAATACCATCATAAAAAAATACATGATAAACATAGCTTGTTGTTGGGTTTCGCAAAAGGTAGATACCAACAAACCAAAACCTAAAACAGCGGGCAAATACAATTGAATAAAACCATACATTACCCATAAACTGCCTAAAGGTACTATGCCATAAATGAAATAAGATACCAACAATCCTACGGTAAACACCACATTTCCCAATACCATAAACGGCAACAACTTACCCAGAATAAAATGGTGCTTTTTAATAGGTGTTACATTTATTTGCTCTATGGTACCTACTTCTTTTTCTTTTACAATATTGAGGGCAGTTAAAAAACTACCTACCATGGTAACCAATATGGCCAAAATACCTGGCACCATAAAGTAATTGTAATTAAGGGTTGGGTTGAACCAATTAGACCAGGTAAGCTCTGCCCTACCGCCCACTCCTAGTTGTTGCGGATTAGCTACACGCAAAATTATTTCTTCATTAAAGCTACGCAAAATGGTTCCCAAATAGGCACCTCCTAAACCTGCCTTAACACCATTGATGGCATTGATAGAAAGCATCACTTTTTGATTGCCTTCTTTTACCAAATTTTTCTCAAACCCTGCCGGAATCTCCAGAATTAAATCGGCTTTATCTTGTTCAATTAGCGTGAGGCTCTGGGCAAAATTATCTTCATAGGCACTTAACTTAAAATATCCAGAAGCGGTAACTTTAAGAATGAGCTGTGCCGACCAATCTGAATGGTCGTGGTCTACCACCGCTAAGTTGATGTTGCGTACCTCATAATTGGCTGCCAAAGGTAAAATGATGAGCTGCATGGTAGGCAATACCAAAATCATGGCAAGGATAGACTTGTTCCTAAAAATTTGTCGGAACTCTTTTTCAAGCAAAAAACGAATTACTTTCATGCCAATCTGATTTTAAATTTTTTGAGGCTAATGCCTAATAATACAAAGGTCATGAGCAATAAAATGGCTGCTTCTTTCCAAATAGACATAAAGCCCAAGCCCTTTATCATTACTGCTTTTACAATGATATAGTACCATTTGGCGGGCACTATATTGCTGATTACTTGTAAAGGTATGGGCATGTTCTCTATGGGAAACATAAAGCCACTAAACAACAAGGCAGGTAACAACATTCCCATCAGTGAAATAAGCATCGCCACCTGCTGCGAGTTGGTTCGAACCGAAATAAGAATACCTATAGACAAACAGGTAATGATGAATAAAGTACTCATGGCATACAACAAAAACAAACTGCCATTGATGGGTAAATTGAGCACAAAAACACTCAGCAATAAAATAGAACTTACATTTACCAACGACAATAAAAGGTAAGGAAATGCTTTTGAAAAAATAACCAAAATGGGTTTAAAAGGAGAAACCAATAATATCTCCATGGTACCCGTTTCTTTCTCGCGTACAATGGCCACAGAGGTCATCATTACACAAATAAGCATCAATACCATGGCCATTACACCCGGCACAAAATTGGGAGCACCTTTAAGTTGAGGATTATACAGCATCTTTATTTCAGAAACTATTTGCATAGGTAAAGGAGCAGTAGGAAAATGCATGCGTTGAAAATCGGCAAGGATAAAACCCATGTAATTACCCAAAGTAGTAGCAGTATTGGGGTCGGAAGCATCATTGATTAATTGCAATTTTACTTGCTCTCCCCTTCGCATGTTTTGTTCAAAGTTGGCAGGTATTACCAAGGCCAAGCGAATTTCTCCCCTTTTAAATTCTTCTTCTACCTGGGAGAAGCTGTTTAACTCCCTACTGGTTTCAAAATAGGCACTTGCCTCTATTTGGTCTATTAACAAACGCGAGGATTGGTCGTGCGCCATATTGAGCACTACAATTTTTGAGTTCTTAACTTCTGTTGTTAACGCAAAACCAAAAATAAGAATCTGCACAACGGGCATTCCAAAAAGAATAAACAAGGTTTTACGGTCGCGTAAAACATGGTAAAACTCTTTGGTAACAAACGACATAAATTGTTTCATGGCTCTTATTCCTTTCTTTTAGCACCGCGTGCCAATTGGTAAAATACATGGTCCATATTGGGAGCATCAAACTGTTGTTTTAAGGCTGCAGGTGTTCCCATGGCCTCAATTTTTCCATCCACCATCATAGAAATCCGGTCGCAATACTCGGCTTCATCCATATAATGGGTGGTCACAAAAACGGTTAGTCCTTTGGCTGCTGCTTCATAAATCATATTCCAAAACTGTCTACGTGTAAGTGGATCAACACCTCCCGTTGGTTCATCTAAAAAAACCAATTTGGGATTATGTAAAATGGCTACAGAAAAAGATAATTTTTGTCGCCACCCCAAAGGCAAACCCGACACCAATTTATTGGCCTCTTTTTCTAAGCCCAAACTCCCCAATAACTCTTCTGTTTTGAGTTTAATTTGTGGAATGCTTAATCCATAAATACCTCCAAAAAAGCGGATATTCTCACGCACGGTTAAATCTTCGTATAAAGAAAAACGCTGACTCATATACCCTATGCTTTTTTTGATTTCTTCAGTTTGTTTGTAAATATCAAAACCCGCAATGGTAGCCTCACCCGAGCTAGGAATAGACAAGCCACACAACATACGCATGGCGGTGGTTTTACCCGCTCCATTGGCGCCTAAAAACCCAAATATTTCACCCTTATTAACAGAAAAGGTAATTTCATTGGTGGCAATAAAGTCGCCAAATTTTTTACTCAATTTATGTGCAGTAATTACTTGTTCCATAAGCTTAATGTAAGAGTTGAATAAAACAATCTTCAATGGTAGCTTGCGTTGGCGATGCCGAAGAATTTTGCAAGTTTAGCTTATCCATTTCATGCAATAAATCACTTGTAGTAAGTGCAGAATTGTTGGGAATGAGGTGGGCATATTCACCAAAAGCATATACATCTTTAACCAAAGCATTTGCCTGTAAACTTTGGATGAGTTGGTACATATTATCTGCCTTTACAGCAAACACGTTATGTGGAAACTTTTGGATGAGTTGCGAAGGCAAATCAACCGATAACAATTTGCCCCCTTGAATTAAGCCAATGCGATCGCACATGGCAGCCTCGTCCATATAAGGAGTGGAAACCAATATAGAAATTCCTTCTTGTTTGAGTTTCTTTAACATTTCCCAAAACTCCTTGCGTGAAACAGGGTCAACTCCCGTTGTGGGCTCATCTAAAAACAATACTTTGGGTTGATGAATAAGGGCACAGCATAAAGCCAATTTTTGTTTCATGCCACCCGATAATTTTCCCGCACGCCTGTCTTTAAATGGAGCCAATTGTACATAAATTGCCTCTATAAGGTGGTAATTTTCTTGCACACTGGTACCAAAAACAGTGGCAAAAAAATGCAGGTTTTCCTCTACGGTTAAATCGGGATACAAAGAAAATTTACCTGGCATATAACCTACCATGGTTCTAATTTTTTTATACTCCTTTACCACATCCAAACCACAAACTTTGGCATTACCTCCATCTGGCAATAACAAAGTGGTTAACATGCGGAATATGCTTGTTTTTCCTGCTCCATCCGGACCAATCAATCCAAAAATTTCTCCCTCATTTACCTCAAACGAAACCTCATCTACAGCCAATGTTTTTTCTTTGCCATATACCTTTCTCAAGGCATTTACTTCAACTGCTTTCATGGCTTAAAAACAAGCTCTCCGTACATACCAATTTTAAGGAAGCCATCATTTTTTACACGCACTTTCATGGCATATACCAAATTGGCTCTTTCATCTTTTGTTTGAATGGTTTTAGGGGTAAACTCGGCCTTATTGCTCAACCATTCAATGGTGCCCTCATATTCTTTATAAGCGCCATTGGCATCATCAGTTAATACCGTAACCTTGTCGCCCAAACGCGCTTTGGCAAACTGGTCTTCGGTAACATAAGCGCGTAAAATGAGTTGGTCTAAATCGGCTATTTTGTATAAAGGTTTGCCCATGGTAGCCATTTCATACACCTCTGCATATTTGGTTAAAACTGTTCCTTTAATAGGGTTGATAATTCTGCATTTTTTCAATTGGTCTTGCACTTGTGTTATTTGAACCAACAAGGGTTCTGTTTCTTTGTTAATGCCATTGGTGCTAATGCTTAAACCAGATTGAAGCGCTTGCAATTGTTTTTGAGCAATGGCCACTTGTGAGCGTGCATCGTCTACTTGTTTGCCCGTGGCAGCGTCACTTTTCTTCAGGTTTTCTATACGCTTTAATTCTCTTTCGGCCTGAACCAATTGCTCTTTTGCAGCTGCAAGTTGGGTTGAAACATCTGGTCTTTTACTTAATAACGCTTGCACTTGTTTTTCTAATTGCACTTTTTTGAGGTACAATTGTGTGCTATCTATATAACCCAACACAGCGCCAGCTTCAGGGGTTAAACCTTCTTCCAAAGCAAAAGCTTGAATAACACCAGAGGCCTCTGAAGACACAATGGTTTCTACCGCTTCAAATGTGCCGGTGGCATCATAGGTTTTTTTCTTTCCTTTACAAGCAGCCAAGAGCATTACAGCTGCCAATATCCATAGTAAGTTTTTCATGTTTCTTATTCTCCTTTGCTATTTTTTAAATTGTATTCCATCCACAACAATTGTATTTGGTGTTGCGCCAAATTTTGGCGAGCCATGTCTTCTGCATTCAACTCACGCACATAATCGCTTGCCTGGATAACCCCATTCTCTAGCAAGCTCATGGTTCGGGTACTGATATTTTTTCTTAGCTGAACCAAATTTTGGTCTGAACCAATGAGTTCACGGTATTTATTTAACTCGCGGTTTTGTTGTTCAATGGCGAGTTGTATGTTTAGTAAGAAAGTTTCTTGTTGTAACTGCAGTGCATTGTACTGAAGGTTTATTTGTTTCTTATCATTTCCCAAGGTGTAATACGCCCCAAAATTCCAATTCAACCTTAGTCCACCGATATAATAAAACACAAAATCATTCTTAAAGAAATCAAACCCCGGCTTAGCATAACCACCCTGAACAAACAAATTTAATTTAGGCATAGCGCGCGATTGCAATAAAGAAATTTGCGTTTTATTCAATTCTTGCTGTGCCCGGTAAACGTTCAGCTCTGGACGTTTTACTTCATTACCTGCCACCGCATTTTCAGGCCTTATCAATTGTGTTTGGGTATCAAAATGAATTCCAGTAAACTTGGCCAACATAGCCATATAACTTTCTTTACCCCATTGCAATTCGGTTTGTTTTTGTTTAGCTTTTAACAAATCGGCCTCCAATACATCTACTGAATTTTGTAAGGCAACCCCATTTTTATACATGGCCTTTACCTTATCTAAAGCTGTTTGTAAGTCTTTTTGTAAGATGGCATTTTGTTTTAATTGTTCATCAATCATTAGCACCCCAAAAAACAATTGGTTCACCCTGTCCTTTAATAAAAAGAGTTCTACTTCAATTTTGGATTGGTCGACCACGGCACCTGCCTCTTGCACTTTCTTTTGCCTTTGAATAACACCTCCATCATACACCTGCTGATTCATTTCTGCATACACCTTGTATTGGTCTTTATCCAACATGGGTTTAAACACTCCCGGAACACCAGTAGGAACATTGGGCACATCACTTTGGTAGGTAGCCTGACCCATCAATTGAAATTGTGGCAAGTAACCCTTGGCAGCATTTTGTAGAGAATACTCCAATGATTTGGCAATTAAATCTAATTGTTTTACCATGGGGTAATTGGCACGGGCTTGTTCCTGACATTGTTGTAAAGTAATGGGAGGCGGACCTTGCGCCCAAAGTTGCGCACTTGAGCTAAGCAGGCTAATGCTTACCATTAACCATAGCTGCACATACGGTTTGAACCTATTCATATTTTAAGATTTAGCGGTTAATAATTGAGCTAAAATCCACTGTGGGATTTTCTTTTTACGTTCTTCCAAAATTTGGAGGTATGCACTTTCATCCATGTCGCCAATAATTTTTAACATGGGAGCTGCCAGGAATGGGAACACGGTAAGTGCCATGGTATTCATGAGAAATTGAAATGGATTCACTTTTTTGGGCGTACGTTTTTTTATTTGCTCAAAAAAATGGGAGCCCACAATTACCTTTTTAATACCTAGGTGGCTTTCCAATCTTTTTGGATTGGTCCTTAATTCATTCATCACAAACAAGGGCAGATCGGGCTGAACCAAAAACAACTGAAAATAATTTTGCACCAAGTTTTCGAGTTTTACCTCGAGGCTCATGTCTTTATTGTTTACAATACTGGCAATGCTGCGCATGAAATCTTGCATGGCTTCGAGCATCACCAAATCAAACAATTTCTCTTTGCTTCGAAAATAATAATTGAGCAATGCCAAGTTTATTCCAGCTTCTTGGGCAATATCGCGTGTGCGGGTACCAGCGAAACCATTTTTAGCAAACAAGCGTGTAGCAGCTTGTTTAATCCTTTCTTCGGCACCCAAATCTACCGTTTCTATCTTTTCTTTTTTTGTTTTCATATCCAAAATCGGGGGCAAAGAAAAATGAAACACCTGATTTAAACAATGATTTTAATCATTTGATTAAAATTTCTACACATAGGTTGTTTAATCACTACCGATGGGTAACCAAAAATAGTACGATGCTCTTCCTCCGCTTACCGAAAAACGTTCAATGGATGATTCCACCCTGGCGTTGGGTGAGATGCAAGCTCCCTCCGGTCGCGATGCATACGTCACGGCTGAAGCCGTGCCTGTTGCAATGTTGCATAGGATGTCTTTGTGGTGGGAATCAAAATTCTCTGGCTTCGGCTGCTCCGCTTCCAGCGGAGAACGCTGCTTTTGGAGGTGGCTCGAATGCAGTGGGTGCTGTTGGCACCAGCCAATTTGAACTTTGGAATAAATTCGTGGTATTTTCAAATGTATCAGGCAGCGTAGCTGCAAGAGGTTTAAAATTGAATCTCCTGAGAAACAATTTTGAACAAAGTGAAAATAGCAACGGGTTAATTATACCAATCCAAAAAGTACATGTGTAGGGATGCGGTAAAGCCGCCTGATGCATTTCCTCCTACCTCCAAACCACGCCTCCGACCGAAGGGAGGACAGTCAACCAAGAGAATGTTGTACCAAAACAACAAAGGCTTCCTATGCAACATTGTCCACAGTAGCTTTAGCGGAGGTGGACTGCATCAGCGAATGCCGCAGGCATGAGCGTATGCATCGCGACCAAAGGGAGCTTGCATCTCACCCAACGCCAGGGTGGAATCATCCATTGAAAGACGCATCCTTTGGAAGAAAATTTCCCACCGCAAGGGTGGCATCATGACAATCAAACCTCTCCGGATTACCAGGCTGATTCCTAGTGTCTCGTGAATCCTTGATTGTAGGCTATTTGGTATTGAGCAATATCAAAAAAACTCTCCTGAGAAATAAAGTTAAAACTTTAAATTGCGCCATGAACCAAATTCTTTGGATAGCTTTGGGGGGTGCTTTGGGAGCTGTGCTAAGGTACTTGATGGTAGAAGGCGTGTCGTACGTTTTCCCCTACTCTTTTCCAAACGGAACCCTTGTAGTGAATGTATTAGGTTGTTTTGCCATTGGGGCAGTTTTCGCTCTGTTTGCTGGTTCTATGCAGTTTCAAACACAGATTCGTCCATTTTTGGTGATAGGCATTTTGGGTGGATTTACTACTTTTTCTTCCTATGCAATGGAGTTAACAGATTTGTTCAGAGCAGAGCAATTCTCCAAGGCTATGCTTTATTTCTTGTTAAGCAATGTTTTGGGATTTACCGCCGCTTGGTTCGGATTTAAAGCTTTTGCCGCATGAAAGGGACCGTTATTAAATCTACAGGAAGCTGGTACCAAGTAAGAACGGAAGAAGGACAAATACATGCTTGCAGGTTAAAAGGCAAGTTTAGGATGAGTGGAATTAAACATACCAACCCTGTAACCGTTGGAGATAAAGTTGCATTTGAACTAGAGCCTGAATCGCATAATGGTGTGATACATGCCATAGACGAAAGGCAAAATTATATCATTCGAAAGGCCAATAATATGAGCAAACAAACCCATATTATCGCCAGCAATTTGGATCAAACCATATTAATTGTAACGCTTGCTTACCCACGAACTTCCTTGGGTTTCATGGATAGATTTTTAATTACTTCCGAGGCCTACCATATTCCAGCTATTTTGGTATTTAACAAAGCAGATTTGATGCACGATGGTTTGGAAGAACTGTTGGATCAGACCATAGATTTATACCAACATATTGGCTATAGATGTTTAAAAACCTCTACCGTAGATGGCACAGGAATAGCTGAGTTAAAAGAAATTCTGCAGAACAAAACCAGCTTGTTAAGCGGACATTCAGGTGTGGGGAAATCAACGCTACTTAACCATTTGGAGCCCGACCTACAATTGAAAACTACGGCTATTTCAAGCTATTCGTTAAAAGGTCAGCATACCACCACCTTTGCAGAAATGTTCCCCTTAAGTTTTGGTGGGTATATTATAGATACACCCGGAATAAGAGAATTTGGCTTGGTAGATTTTGCCGATGCCGAGGTAAGTCATTATTTCAAAGAAATGCAACCCTTTATTGGCAAGTGTAAATTTAACAATTGCAAGCATACCCATGAGCCCAATTGCGCCATACAAGAAGCAGTAGAAAACGGTCTGATAAGTATGGAGCGCTTTCAATCTTATTTGAGTATTTTAAGTCACGAAGACATTTACGAATAACCATGCGCGCTTTTATTCAACGTGTAAGCAAATCTGCCGTGAGCATAGGCGGAATAGAGAAATCGAGCATTGGCAGAGGATTAATGGTATTGGTGGGCATAGAGGATTCCGACGATCAAACAGATATCATTTGGCTTTCGAATAAAATTTGTCAGATGCGCATATTTTCTGATGAACAAGGGTTAATGAATGTAAGTGTAAAGGAACTGGATGGGGAGATTTTGTTGGTGAGTCAGTTTACCCTGCATGCCGACACAAAAAAGGGGAACCGACCTTCCTTCATCAAAGCTGCAAAACCACCTGTTGCCATTCCTTTGTACGAGGCATTTATCAAACAATTGGAAAACGACTTAGGCAAACCCATACAAACCGGTGAGTTTGGTGCCGATATGCAAGTAAGTTTAATCAATGACGGACCGGTAAGTATTTGGATAGACACAAAAAACAAATCATGAGTAAGACATTAGAACAAGCACAAGCAGAAGTAGACCAATGGATTAAAACGGTGGGGGTTCGTTATTTTAACGAGTTAACCAATACAGCCATTCTCATGGAGGAGGTAGGCGAGGTGGCCCGCATCATGGCCAGGAAATATGGGGAACAATCGTTTAAGAAAAGTGATGAATCGGTAGATTTAGCAGATGAAATGGCCGATGTATTATGGGTATTGATTTGTTTGGCCAACCAAACAGGCATTAATTTAACAGAGGCATTTGAGCGCAACATGGCCAAAAAAACCCAACGCGATGCCGATAGGCACAAGGAAAATCCAAAGATTTCCTAAAAAGTACAAAGAGGCTCCTACTGAAATTAGTATTTATTTTTCATTGAGCATTTTTGCAAACGCAACAAAAGGATGGAAACTTTAAGGGAATTGGGTGAATCCTACTGCGCTAAACAATTGTCTTGATTGGATGAATCCACCTTCGCTAAGGTATTTTCTTAATTTGGGAATTTTCTTTCGCTGAGGCTTTATGCTGGTTGGGGGAATCCACCTTCGCTAAAGCTTCGGTGGATAAAAAAAAAGGGCAAGCTTACTGCATCGCACCGCTACAACCTCACGCCCTTGCTACATTCCTGTCCTGGGGGATTAGAGGGAGCTGGTCGTACAGGGCTCACCCGGGCGCAAATGTAGGTTTTAGAATTTTGTTGTGCAAGTTTATTTGGGGGGAAAGAGTTTATGGACTATAGTCCATAGACCATGGTCCATCGACCATAGAGTCCTTGCGTTGGCAGAACAGAAGGAATAAATGGACCATGGACTATACATTCAGCTAATTTTGCGAATCTCTAGCTAATAGGTATTATTGCACATATGAACCAACTTGTTAACGAACTCCACCAAAGATTAGAGAAAATATACGAAGGTGGCGGTAAAAAGGCCGCTGCTAAACAAAAAGAAAAAGGCAAAATGTTGGCACGTGAACGTGTTGCCTATTTGCTTGATGACGATAAACCCCAAATTGAAATTGGCGCCTTGGCTGGGTATGAAATGTATGAAGAACATGGTGGTTGTCCGGGTGGTGGCGTGGTGGTAGTAATGGGTTATGTAAGTGGCAGGCAATGTATTGTAGTTGCCAATGATGCAACCGTTAAAGCTGGTGCTTGGTTCCCTATTACAGGTAAAAAGAATTTACGCGCGCAAGAAATTTCTATTGAAAACAAATTGCCTATCATTTATTTAGTAGATAGCGCTGGGGTTTACTTGCCTATGCAAGATGAAATTTTCCCCGACAAAGAACATTTTGGCAGAATATTTAGAAACAATGCCGTGATGAGTAGCATGGGCATTACCCAAATTGCTGCTGTTATGGGTTCATGTGTAGCAGGCGGCGCTTACTTACCTATTATGAGCGACGAGGCTATGATTGTAGATAAAACAGGCTCCATCTTCTTGGCTGGCTCTTATTTGGTAAAAGCTGCCATTGGCGAAGATATTGACAATGAAACCTTAGGTGGCGCGTCTACCCATTGCGAGATTAGCGGAGTAACCGATTATAAATTTGAAAATGATGCGGCTTGTTTAGATCGCATCAAACGCATATTTGATAAAATTGGTGATTATGACAAGGCAGGCTTTAACAGGGTTGAACCTGTATTGCCAGCTAAATCAATGGATAACGTGTATGAAGCTGTTGCCAACTTCACCAAGCCTTTTGATGTAATGGAAATCATAGAGCGTTTGGTAGATGCCGATACCTTTGATCCCTACAAAGACTTATATGGCAAAACCATTATTTGTGGTTATGCCCGCATAGATGGTTGGGCTGTTGGAATTGTAGCCAATAATCGTTTGGTGGTAAAAGCTAAAAAGCCTAAACAAAGTGCTACCGACAACCCCATGGAAATGCAAATTGGCGGTGTAATTTACAGTGATAGTGCAGACAAAGCAGCCCATTTTATTATGAACTGCAATCAAAAGAAAATTCCATTGCTCTTCTTGCAAGATGTAACCGGATTTATGGTTGGTTCAAGAAGTGAGCATGGCGGCATTATTAAAGATGGCGCTAAATTGGTAAATGCGCAAGCCAATTCTGTGGTGCCTAAATTTACCATTATTACTGGCAACAGTTATGGCGCAGGTAACTACGCTATGTGTGGCAAAGCATACGACCCAAGATTAATAGCTGCGTGGCCCAATGCTAAAATTGCCGTAATGGGTGGCGCACAGGCTGCCAAAGTTTTGTTACAAATTGAAGAGGCTGCGCTTAAATCAAGAGGCGAAGAAATAGATGAAGTAAAACATCAGGCCTTATTGGAAAAAATCACCCAAAGGTATGAACGTCAGACCGAACCTTATTACGCCGCTGCACGTTTGTGGGTAGATGCCATCATCGATCCAAAAGAAACCCGAAAATGGATTTCTATGGGTATTGAAGCTGCCAACCACGCGCCAATAACCAAAGAATTCAAACCCGGTGTCATAAGAGCCTAGGCTGGCATCACTGAGTATGATTCCACCCTGGCGTTGAGTGTGATGCAAGCTCCCTCCGGTCGCGATGCATACGCTCATGCCTGCGGCATTCGCTGTTGCAATGTTGCATAGGATGCCTTTGTGGTGGGAATCAAAATTCTCTGGCTACGGCTGCTCCGCTTATAGCGGAGGACGCGGCATTTGGAGGTGGCTCGGATGCAGCGGGTGCTGTTGGCACCTGAGAAATTGGCCTTAAAATTAAATTCGAGGTAATTGCAAAAGCATTGGGCAGCTTTGCTGCACTAAGGTTTAAACTCAAATGAAATAGTTTTGAAAGAATTGAAGTTAGCTATGGTTTGGTTATCCAAACCATAAAAACCCATTTCAATGCGGCAAAGCCGCATGATGCATATTCCCCTACCTCCAAACCACGCCTCCGACCGAAGGGAGGACAGTCTACCAAGAAAAGGTTGTACCAAAACCGCCAAGGCATCCTATGCAACATTGCAACAGGCACGGCTTCAGCCGTGCCGTATGCACCGCGACCGAAGGGAGCTTGCATCACACCCAACGCAAGAGACGAATCATTCTTTGAACGATTTTTCCTAGTTTGAGAAAGCATCTTGTTAAAGTATGAGCATCTTAATAACGCATTTTACTTACTTCTTTACTTGATCAATAATAGGACAAGAATTTCATTGTGATTTCAGGTAAATAATCCTGAAATTGTAGCAGTAAAAACGCTACCATTTATGAATATGCTCATGCCAAGAATTCCTTGGCTCAGAAACAGAACTGTTATAGTAAGTATTACCCTGCTTGCTCTTCTTTCTACCTTCTTTTATTTTAGCAAAGCATCGGCAAAAAAAAGAGGTCCGATAAACCCTGAATTTGCTAACTATATCTCTGCACATACTGCTGGTACCATCTCACGCGAATCGGGGATAAGGATACAGTTTACAAGAAACTTTGCTGATAGCAACCTAATTGGTACCGAGGTAAAAGGCTTTAACTTCACCCCTGCTATTAAAGGTGTGGCAAAATGGATTGATGCTGCTACCATTGAATTTAAAGCAGAAAACTACCTGCCTTCGGGTACAGAATATGAAGCCCATTTCTCTTTGGGATTGTTAATGCCCGTGCCCAAAGATTTAGAAGATTTTGTGTTCGACTTCAACGTTATTAACCAATCTTTTGAAGTGGCTGAACCCAATTTTACTGCCATGGATGCTTCTAAATTTGTGTATCAAAGGGTAAGTGGTTTCTTGCTTACAGCAGATGTGGAAGAAGCTGCCAATGTAGAAAAATTAATGAGTGCTACCCATGATGGATTGCAAGTGCGGATGAAATGGGAACATAGCTCCGACAAAAAATCACATCGCTATATTTTAGATAGCATGATGAGAAAAAATAGTGCTGGGACCATTGTTGTTTCATGGAATGGCGACCCACTGAATCTTTCCCTCAAAGGCTCGCATAGCTTGATTATTCCAGCCTTGGGCGACTTCTCTCCTATCAATGCCAAAATGGAAAATGATGGTTCTCCTTATGTTTCTTTATACTTCTCAGACCCTCTTTTGTTAGGTCAGGATTTAGAAGGTTTGATTCATTTTGACCGCAGCCTAAAGGATGAAAAAACCAAACAAAACATCGACGTCAAATTTGTGATTAACGGACATGAAATTAAGTGTTATCCTAGTAGCAGTTTAAGCGGAACCTATAAATTATACATTGAACCCGGCATTAAAAATAGGGCGGGAACAAAACTCAAACGCGCACAAATTTATGCCCTCAATTTTACCGACCAATTGCCTTCTGTGAAGATGCTTGGTAAAGGAGTAATAGTTCCTGCAAGCAATAAAACCTTGATGCCTTTTGAGGCAGTTGGTCTAAAGGCAGTAGATGTTTCTATTACGCGCATTTATGAGAAAAATGTTGCGCAATTTATGCAGGTAAACGACCTCAAAGGAGAAAATGAAATTTACCGTGTGGGCAGAAAAATTGTGCAAAAAATGATTCGTCTCGACCTAGATGGTATGACCGATTTAAGGAAGCGCAATACCTTTCAATTGAACTTAGATGAGTTGGTTAAAACAGAGCCTGGTGCCATTTACCAAGTGAAGATTTCTTTTAAACGTGCCTACGCTATATACCGTTGCGATGCCAGTGTTGACCTGCCAGAAAACAAGGAGATGCAGCCCATTCAAGAAGAAGTGGGAGAAGATGATTACCAACCCAAAGAGTTTAGCTATTGGGATTATTCTGAAGAATATTACAACGAAGGCTACCAATGGGAAGACCGCAATAATCCTTGTAAAGACTCTTACTATAACTCAGACAAATGGGTGAGTAGAAATATCATGGCTTCTGATTTAGGTATGATTGCCAAAAGAGGAAGCGGCAACAAAGTACTTATTGCCATTACGCATTTAATCACTACCAAACCCATTGCGGGTGTGGTAGTAGACTTATTAGACTTCCAACAAAAAACCATAGCAACAGGCACCACAGATGCCAATGGAATGGTACAACTCAACAGCACCAGAAAAGCCTTCTTGGCTATTGCTAAATACAAAGACCAAAGAGGATACCTTAAATTAGATGATGGCTCGTCGTTACCATTAAGTCAGTTTGATGTGTGGGGTGATGTGGTTCAACGCGGCCTTAAAGGAATGTTATATGGCGAACGTGGCGTATGGCGACCAGGAGATTCTTTATACCTCACCTTTATTTTGGAAGACAAAAACAAAACCCTTCCCGCCTTTCATCCAGTTGTTTTTGAATTGTACAACCCATTGGGTGCTTTGTATAAGCGAATAGTAACTTCTACTTCCATCAATGGATTTTATGATTTTAGAACTTGCACAGATGCAGAAGCAATTACAGGAAATTATATCGCCAAGGTGAAGGTAGGTGGCGTTACCTTTCAAAATAAAATAAAGATAGAAACGGTTATGCCCAACCGTTTAAAAATTGAACTCAATTTCCCTAAGGAGTCTATTGTTAAAAATGAACAGACACAAGTTACCCTTCGTTCTAAATGGCTACATGGCGCTATTGCCAATGGCTTACAGGCAAAGGTAGAAGCCACCTTATCTGATATACCTACCACTTTTAAGAAGTATCCAGAATACAATTTCGACAACCCTACGCGTAAAATAAATCCAGAAACGCAGGTTGTATTTGAAGGCAAATTAAATGAAGCTGGTGAGGCTACTTTTCCGGTTCAGCTTAAGATGGAAAGTCAACCCGCAGGTATGATGCAAGCCAATTTTGTGACCAAAGTATTTGAACCAGGTGGAAGTTTTAGCAAAGATAGATATGCAGTTCCTTACCATCCATACAATGCCTATATAGGGATAAAAGTTCCTAAAGGCGATTACCGTGGTATGTTGCTTACAGATACTACCCATTGGGTTCAAATGGTATGTGTAAATACAGATGGCAACTTATTAAGTGGTTCAAGAAAAGCTACCGCCCGTTTGTATAAACTAGAGTGGCGTTGGTGGTGGGATAAAAACGAAAACGACTTAGGCAATTATGCAGGCAATGAATCATATAATGTATTGTATGAAAAAGAGGTAGTCTTGTTTAATGGCGTTGGCAGGGTGAGCATGCGCATCAATTACCCCGATTGGGGAAGGTACCTATTACTTATTACCGATGAAGACGGTCATACCACCGGAAAAACATTTTACATGGATTGGCCAGGCTGGGCAGGCAGAGGAGATAGAGACAATTCTATGGAAGCTGCCATGTTAACGTTTAACATGAACAAAAGTACTTACAAAGTGGGAGAACAAGCAACCGTTACTATTCCAACGCCACAAGCAGGTAGAGCTTTGTTAAGCATTGAATCGGGTTCGGAGGTGTTAGAAACACATTGGATTGAAGCCCAGAAAGGAAGCACTACCTATAGTTTTACCATTAAGAAAAACATGTTGCCTAATGCCTATGCGCATCTAACCTTGGTTCAACCTCACGGACAAATTGCCAACGACCGACCGATTCGTATGTATGGCATGATGCACTTTAAAGTAGAAGATCCGAACACCAAATTGGCACCTGTGCTTACCATGGCAAATGTAATTAAACCCGACATGAACCAAAGCATTCAAGTGTCTGAAGCCAATGGAAAAGCCATGACCTATACCCTTGCCATTGTAGATGAAGGATTGCTTGACTTGACCCGTTTTAAAACACCCGACCCACATACCCATTTTTATGCCCGAGAAGCCTTGGGTGTTAAAACATGGGACTTATATGATTATGTAATGGGAGCCTTTGGCGCAGAGTTCAACCGCATCTTGACCATTGGAGGAGACGAAGGCATTAACCGCAAATCGGGCGACCAAAAAGCCAAACGTTTTAAACCTACTGTGAAGTTTATAGGACCCTTCCATTTAGAAGCAGGCAAACAAGGCAACCATACCCTTCAAATAAAAGATTATATAGGTTCAGTAAGAGTAATGGTGGTAGCAGGTTATGATGGAGCTTATGGATTTGCAGAAAAAGCAGTGCCTGTAAAAAAACCATTGATGGTACTTGCCACACTTCCAAGGGTATTAAGACCTACAGAAGAGGTGAACCTACCAGTGAATATTTTTGCTTTAGATAATTCCATCAAATCGGTTCAGGTAAAAGTGATAGGAAATGAGTTAATAGACATTGTTGGTACCGATAAGAAAACCATTCAATTTACCCAAGCAGGCGATGAATTTATCCATTTTAAACTCAAGGTAAAACAAGGTTTAGGAATTGCCCGTGTGAAAGTTGTAGCCAGCTCGGGTGCTGAAGAATCTGTGTATGAGGTGGAGTTAAATGTAGAGAATCCGAATCCTTACGAGAACAATGTGTACGACGCCAATTTAGAGCCTGGAAAAGAATGGAACCTCTCATATGAACTTCCTGGAATAAGCGGCACAAATACTGCTACCTTGGAGGTGAGCACCCTTCCTCCTATTAATTTAGAAAAGCGATTAAAGTACCTGATGATGTACCCTTATGGATGTGTGGAACAAACTACCTCCTCTGTGTTTCCGCAGTTGGCTTTAGATAAGTTAATAGAACTGGATGAATCGCGCAAACGTGAAATAGAAAAGAACATCAAAGCAGGTATAAGTAGGCTAAACAGTTTTCAAAATGCAGATGGAGGTTTAGGCTATTGGCAAGGCGAACAAAGCAGCGATGATTGGGGAACAACCTATGCCGGACATTTTATGATTGAAGCCCAAAATGCTGGTTATACCTTACCTGGAAATTTCTTGGCCAATTGGAAAAAATTCCAACAGCAAAAGGCCGCCAATTGGACTCCTAATGCCAAACATTTTGGCGAATCGGCACAGGCTTATAGGTTATATACTTTGGCCTTAGCAAAAGCACCAGATATGGGTGCCATGAATAGGTTAAAAGAAGTGCCTAATTTAACTGCTGCCTCCACTTGGCGATTGGCTGCTGCATATGCCCTAGCGGGAAATAAAAATACTGCTATGCAAATCATCGAAAAAGAAAAGGTAAGCGTTCCTTCACAACATACTTTTGAAATGGAATTTACCTATGGTTCTCCTGAACGCGATGAGGCACTTATTCTAGAGACCTTAGCCTTGTTAGACATGAAAGAAAAATCAACGCCCATGTTGATAAAGGTATGCGAAAACCTAAGTAGTAATGCTTGGTTAAGCACACAATCCACTGCCATGTCGTTATTAGCCGTAGCAAAAATTACCGGCAGATACAATGAAGGTAAATCTTTAGAATTTGAATACAGCCTCAACGGTAAAACTACCTCCTTTAAAAGTGCTGGACAAATGGCACAACTTACCCTCCCTGTGAAAGGAGAAGAGGGTGGTAAATTGCTGTTAAAGAACAAAAGCAAACAACTCATCTTTGCTAGATTAATCAGTAGAGGTCAGCCCGCCATTGGCAAACAAACAGCAATTGAGAGCGGAATCAAACTAGACATTGTGTACAAAGACATGCAAGACCGAGAAATCAATCCTGCACAAATTGAACAAGGTACAGATTTTAAAGTAGAAGTAAGCATACTCAATCCGGGTTTAATGGGTAACCTCAATTATTTGGCTCTCTCACAAATACTGCCGTCTGGATGGGAAATACACAATAACAGAATGGACAATAATCCAATTGGCAATAAGTATCAAACACCAAGGTACCAAGACATCAGA
>CAILJQ010000229.1 GCA_903834625.1 uncultured Bacteroidota bacterium | reverse complement strand
TTCTGCGAGCTCCGATAGCTTGTCAATTACCATACTATCATCCTTGATTGAAGCATAATAAAACATAGACTTGGGTAAACCAACTAAGTTGCAAGCTCTGGTAATACTTACCTGATGGGTTTGGGTCAGATAAGCGGCTATCGTCTTACGATCACCAGGCTTTACCACTTTTTTGAAAGTACGTCCTTGAGCATTTTGTTGTCAAGAGCAGCATCGGCGTACATTTGCTTCAGCCTACGGTTCTCGTCCTCAAGCTCCTTTAAGCGCTTTAACTGATCGCCATTCATGCCAGCATACTTCTTTTTCCAGTTGTAAAAGGTTTGCTTGTGGATACCTAATTCCCGGCTGATGTCCGACACTGAACGTCCGGTTTCTTCTTCTTTGAGAGCCTTAATGATTTGGCTCTCTGTAAATTTTGTCTTTTTCATTGGATGGTTAAAATTAGCTTTTTTGCCTATTTTTATCCAGTCCGATTTTTAGGGGCACTTACATCTCTTCTACATTACAAGCTAAGAAAATATCTACTAAACTATCTACAATCCATTTAATACGGTCGTCAATTTCAGGTCCAGCGATATAGCCAAACAGCTTTCTCAAAAATGGATTTGATTTTGGAATCAATTCTGCTGCTTCCTGCCTGCTAAAAGTAGGTAAGGTTGGGTCATGCAAACGCGCTGCAAACATGCCATAAGCAATAGTTTGAGCATAAACATCAGCAAACCCCTTTGCTGTAATATCATGAATCAGAATTTGCTTAAATGCATTCATTTGGTCTTTAAGCGTGCTATCTTCATGATTGGTTTCATCACTGGTTAAAGCTTTACCAATTACATCAGAAAGTAATCGGGCTTTACCTGCCATCATTTCAGCCAATTTTTTTGAGCTTTTAATGGTTTGGCCAACATGAGAAGTAAAGTTTTTTATGAGGTTGGTAAAAGCATGAAAATTTGATGTTATAGGAATTACCGCTCCATTTTGAATTTCTCCGATAGCAATTTTTGTAACGAATACACCATCAACATAAAGGTGAAAATCTAAATAATCGGTAAAAATGAGGTTGTTTAATGATGCTTTATATCTGTCGAACTGCTCTTTGTTTCCTGTTTTCTTAGCACCTTCCAAGTCCTTATCCCCAATGTCTTTTGCTTCGATAAACCCTACTGGAATTTCTTTTTTAGTTAATATATAATCAGGAGCTCCACAAGATTGTCTTTTAGGTTCATTGGTTGCTCTAATATCAGGAACCAAACTTTCTAAAAGTTGCTGCAAATCACCTCTAAAAGTATGCTCTGTTGCATTACCAAGCTTGTACCTTTTGTTTATGTTGTCTATATATTGGTCAATTGTCATTATGTTTCGTTCAAATTGGCTTTTCGAATATATTGTATTTGTTATGCTTTGAACCAAATAAATTGAATATAAACAACCAATGGTTGTAAATTAAAAAGGCGATAAGTAAACCTACCGCCTTAGTGTCAGCCAACTCGCAAGCTGGCATTTATGCGGCAAATCTAAAATAAGAATCCTAGAAGACAAATAAATTAATCAACCAAATATATTAAAATAGGAAAGGGGAGAATATGTGATTTTTCCTCCCCTTAACGGAATCGTTTCGCAAAACGACAATACAATAATAAACCTTATTCTAATAAAATTTGATGGTAGTAATTTAAGATATTGAAATTAACAAATCCATCAATAACGCAAAATGCAGATTAAATAAATAAACTGCTTTTTTCGTGCCTTTAGTCTATTTGCGTGTTTAGTCAAATTCAATCAAGTTTTTTGTATTGTAACAACAGTAAAAATTTATTGATTATATTTAATTGAGAATGCTATTTGTATTTAAATTCATTACCTTGAAATATTAGTATTTATTGGTGTTTGATTATTTTTCCAATAGCTCTCAGGCCAGTGTTGGTTGTAATGGTGTAAAAGTAAACTCCATCTGCATCAGAATCAAACCTCAATCTAACATGGTCAGATGGTTTATTGATTTCTTGCTCGAGAATATTCCTACCTAGGGGATTAAATACCAAAATTTCTCCAGATTCAAATGGTTGATTAATTTTATAAAAAAGTACTCCATTTCCATTAGTTGGATTCGGGTAAAATAAAATTTGAAAGCCATCCTCTTGTTTAATATTTCCTGGTTTTTCTTCCTTTTTTTCCTTTACGGCAAAGAAGAATCCTCCCCAATGAGCGCTATCAATATATATAGAATCACACCATGAATAATTCCCGCAACTGTTATTTGCGGTTAAGCAAACTCGGAATAATGTGTCAAATCTAGAAAACGTATGAATAGGATGCATTTCACTGCTGGACGGTGACCCATCCCCAAAATCCCAATTGTAGCTAGATGACCCTAATGGACTTGTTAAATTTTCAAAAATGACCGTACTGTCCATTTGAAATTGTATGGTGAATGCAACTTCCGGGATAGTATCTACAATAACCAAGGTTTCATCAAATTCAGAAAAATAGGGAGTGATCACATGTTGAATATAAAGTGACGTTTTTGTTGGTTCATCTATAGCAATTGAACTTTCCTGTAATCCCCCATTAAAACTTGTATCGTTTTCAACTACTTTTATCCAAGCTATACCAATTTCGTTCAAATGGTTGGCTATAAAATCATCATAGGTAGTAAAAAAGTCGGTCATGCACCCTCCATAAATACCCCAATCTCCAGTGTTATTGTAGTTACTTTGTAACATGGTTTCGTTATTTACATAATAAACAAAACTATCCAATGCCTGCATATTGGCATTATCAAACGCAGTCAATTGCTCAAAATAATTTATAAACCATGGAGATTTTATTGTTTGTTCACGGTATAGGTCTTCAGTAAAATCGGTAAAAAGGCTGCTGCAATTATTGGCCCAATTCTTAAAATAATCGCTATGCATAAAGCTTGACAAAAATCTGAAATATTCATAATCTGTCCCAGTTTTATTTGTAAATAAAGTTCTGAAAGCATTTCCACCTTTGAAATATAAAAAGCCTAAGAAGACAGACATGTCATACCCATTTCCAATAAGGATTTTGGAATTAGTGTAACAAACAGTATCATCATTACCTGAATTGGCAACCCTGTTGTATTTAATAAAAGCGGTATCAGTTGCCAAACAGTTTCCTGAAAACGCAAGTAAAACATAAGAAATACTATCTTCTGGTGTACTTACAACAACCAGTGTATCTGTTTTATTCAACCAAATATCTGGAGACCATCTAAAGCTATCTGCTTCACTAATAAATCCATGCAATTGTACTTGCCTTGCTCCATGTACAGGGTTTGAATAAACGGTGGGTCTTTCCATTTGGATATAGGCACCAAGTGGAATTGAAACTGTATCCTCAAACCTGAAAGAACCACAATTGTTATGCAAACTTAAACTTAACAAATATTTTCTACCGCCTAAGAAATGAAAATTTGGAAAATCAAAAGTATCTGGAATTGCACCTGATGAATCTAAGTGATAAGTAATCTTCTTTAATTGATTTTCTCTAAAATAAATAGGTAAACCACCAGCGGTGTCAATTAAATTTGCGTCTATTGAATAATTACCAATATGGTCAGTGGAAATAGCCATTTTTACAGTTCCAATTCCTGCACAAGCTAGAGGTGCAATTGATATTGATGCTGCGG
Source organism: uncultured Bacteroidota bacterium (assembly GCA_903834625.1). GTDB lineage: Bacteria > Bacteroidota > Bacteroidia > UKL13-3 > UKL13-3 > B1. The sequence continues at coordinate 5,212 of CAILJQ010000229.1, read as the reverse complement.
GTGAATCCTGTACATTTACATAAAAAACTGTATCCAAATTTGCATTACAATCATTGTTGATACTAAATGATATTCTATGTGTAGAACTTGTTTTAAAATAATAGATTAACCAATCAGGTGCAACATGAGGAAGAATACAATCAGGGTCGGGATTTATTGAATCAATAGACATTGTATCAATAATGCAAGTATCCGCCCAATATCCAATTCCTCCTTGTACTGGTATAAAATTACTATCTACACGGCAAATCTCAAAACTGAAATGATTATCATTCAATATCCGTCTTAGGTCAATAACCAAAGGCTCTCCGGGACAAAGGGTATCATTTCTAAGCTTAAAATTTGCCACAGGCGGCATAAAGTTCGCATAACCCCAATCATTGTTTTTAATAGCCGGATTCATGATATTGTTTAGGTCACAAAAATCTGTGGGTAGTGGATAGAGCGGACTTGTTAATATTGTATCAGAAACCAATAATGGTAAAATAATACTGCTTACACCCGATGTTGTTTTTGAATAGCTAGGTACTAAACTGAAAATGATTTGATGCCTATCGACTGTGTCACCTATAGCAGAATAAAATCTAATTTTCGCACCTGGTTGGATATAAACAAACGAATTGGGTTCCGCTATAACAAATCCATATTCACCGCAACCATCATCCCCAATTTCAAGAGTCGCACTATCCATAATTACCAAAGTGCCACCAGATTTAACAACTATACCTGTTGCATTGCCAACTTTTGTAAAGCTTCCACTATCCAAAACCAATGCAGAACCAGAACCGACAATAATTCCAGGAATTTGACTTGACTTAAATTTTTGTGCAGGTCCATCGCAGCTTGAAATCTCAAAATCCCTATCACAAGCACCAATTAGTAATAAACTGTCCTTGTTTCTTAAAAATTTATCACATGAGATTAGCATTTTTGAACCATTTGAAATATTTAAAGACCCTTCTGGTTGAATTATATCCAATTTATGTCCCAATACTTGAAATGTGCCGTCATTGAAGTCTAAAGTTTCATCAATTTTTTGGTTTGTTGAAGGAAAATAACAACTCAACAAGCACGGGTCATTTGGTTCAATTAAAAATTCGCTTAACCCGATAGGAAATATTATGCTTATTGTTTTAGTGGAATCCACATAAGTAAATGGAAATCCATCCACTTTTACCTGAAATCCGGGTTCTAAGTCAGGCAAATAAAACCTTATTTCCGTAATAGTGTCAAGTTGTGCATATCCTTTATATAAATTTTTACCAGATAATTTGTAATAAGTTTCTCCAAGTTCACTCAACTCAATGTAATTAGTGTCATTAATTGCCAGTTTTTTACCATGTCGAATTCTGGCTGACCTAAAATTGGTAAAGCATTCACAACTTCCAAAAAAATTAGAACTTGAGGATGAGAGGCTCAATAGAACTGAAAGGCCATCAGTAGTTATTTTTTCGGAAACATTTCCATCAAACCTTGGATTAAGTGTTGTGTCTAAATTACCGCTGTAATTCGAACGGGAAATATGTATATCAAAAATATCTTGGCTAGGCTTTATTGTGTGTAAATTGTATTTTCCATTTGATCTAACCAAACCTCCTATTGGAGTTGAATTGCATGGAAGAACTTCAATGGTCGTTTTAAAGTTTACTTTATCACCAGGTGTAAGGTCAAATTCCTTATATATTGTTGTGTGGTTACCATATTGTTGGGAGTTAGAGGATAACAACCTTCCAATATTCCCTTCACCCGTTAAATGAGTATTACTCTGAATGATTTGAGGGTTAAACACTAAGTTGCCATTTCCATTGTTGTTGGATGTGATACTTAATGTGTTAGATGTACTTGTTCCTTCAAAAAAGCTGCTAAATGTGGCGATAACCTGATAGTTATCATTCGAGTTACTATCCTTTTTGCAAGGATGAAACCATTTGGCAACATTTGGTTGGATTAATTCAAATGTAGAGTCGGATAAAAAACCATTCCCATTTAAATTATATTGTACTGGAAAACTCTCAATCCATTCTTCGTTCTCAATAACATCATTAATAAAATATACTGGATACTGCCCATGATTTAGGATTTCAATTTCTCTTTCTAGTCCTGCTTTTGAATCAGTTTTTACACCCAAAAATCTATTCCAATATGAGTAATTTGCTTCCATTACGAAATAATCATTACTTACTTTTCTAGCATTTGAATATGCAGGACCATCATCCGCTTCAGGACCTTCACCATCTGCAAGAATCATATTGTGGTGTTGTGGTTGATTTACCTCAAAGTTGTCAAATATTTTGTCACCAAAGTAGGGTGGGTCAATGATGAGTTGGTCCTCCCCGCCACAAATTATAAAGTTCCCCAAATCAGCGTGTTCATGCCCCCAGGTGACATACGCCTTTTGAACGCTAAGAGGTTGATTAAATAAATCCTTAAATGAAAATGATGTAGGATAAAAAAAGAAAACTCTTTTTGGATTGCCACCATTCAAGGCGGTACCTTCCTCTACATTAAACATTAAATAATGCCTTTTGTGAAGTGAATCGTTATTGACCCTAAATACTAAATTGCCAGACTTAGTGTTATTCACCAACTCAGGTAAATCTATTTTGGTAATTCCTGTATCAAGTTGGAGCAAAAAATCTGGACCGTAACCAGATTTTACATTTTTCTGGGTTATATTAAAAATAGTTTTGTGTTTCTTTTTCCCTGTAATAGCTAAAATGGCCATTTTATGATTATCAGTCCAAGTATCATCAAATGTCGGCGGAAATCCATTTGGCATTTGTATGTCAATATACCAATCATAGAGTCTAAGGTAGTCAGGGTCTGCGAAATAATTATTTATGTAATGACCTACCGGATTCAAAATTGATTTATGATATGGCCCAAATTTCGTTTCAGTTCCCTTAGTAAAGTTTTTAAATGCCTGAAAATAAGGAAGCATATTGATAAATGTAAATCCAAAATACCCGGGTCCTTCGGCGAATCCAGGACTTAAGCTATCATTTCTTTCGCTTAAAGAGTTATTTTTTCCAAACAATCCATAATTATACCACATTAAATCATTGATATGAGCATTTGCGCTACTTGCCCAGCGTTTGGGTTGCTTTTGAACTGCTAAAAAGGGAGCACCCTCATCATGGCAAACAATTGCACCCATACCAATCGCCGCAGAAACAATAAGGCACATGTTATTGTCCATATGTAACGCACCTCCCACCTCCAATATCGAAATTCCTGAAAGCAGGTTGTTTGCATTTGAATAAAGCTCGTATGTTATCCATTTAATGGATTCTTTGTTCCTTTTTCTATCATTGATATTATACAAACTTTCACTTTGTAATGTACTGGCTTCTAAATAGTCTTCAGCTTGCATTATAAAAATGTTTTCCTTTGCACGCCAAACTTGATTTACCTTACCTTTATAACTCAGCCCAGAATTTTTCCATCCTGAAATTACTGAAACTGCATTATTATAAAACCATTCTCTGGAATAGGTTCCAGATTCAGGTAATGAATCTCCATTATCTTTCACACCAAGCCAGTAAACAAATGCAGCATGTTTAGAATATAATGGTAGGTCTTTTTTTTCCAAACTTGACGGATTTTGCTTTGCATTGTTGTAAATTTCTGAATATAAAGTCTTGATCGTACTGTTTTTTAACTTAAGCAGATTTATTAATTCAAGTCTAACAGTATTTGGATTTTGACTCCTATCAAAATTTAGGATTGGAATCCTTTTATCAGTTAATTGGCCTTCATCATATTTTCCCCAAATCGGAAACCATCCTGTAACAGGTAATAAAAAGTATTTTAAAAACTTCCATGATACATCAAACGATTCGACTTTGGTCTCACCAAATGAGGGCTTAGGCTTTGAATTGATTGAGTTTCCTGTAAAATAAATTATAAAAAAAAAGCAAAATATTTTTTTTAATTTCATAACGGTAGCAATTCCCAAATGCCTTTGGGTGATTTAATTTTAATTATTCCAAACTTTTTCGATACATACACTGTATCAGTATAAATACCTTGGTACTGATTCGTAATTCCTACAACGTTTAAATATTTTACGCCCTGAATTTCTATACTATCTAGGTTAAATCCATCCATACCAATATACGGTTCTGAGCCATAATCATAGGTGGTAACAACGCAAATGTTTGAGCTAATCCAAATTCTGTCAAAATCTGGTCTCTCGCTAAATGGGTCATATCTGAATAAAATGGAAATATTTTTGTTACCTGAACCTTTAAATTCTAAAAGTACACTTTCAATATTATAAGTCCTTTGACACTGAATATTTGGACTATGAGTTTTTACTTTTTCCCAATAACTTTTAATACCCTGACCTATTAATTGAAATGTGTCATTATTTAATAAATCATAAAATCTTATTTTTTCATTTCCTTCATATGGATTTACAGCTCTTGCATCCTCAGGAATCAATACCTCCCTATCCATATCCTCATCAGGGCATGGGTCCGTTCGCTTACATGAAAAAAAAAATAAGAGAAGAACTATAAGATATATTTTTTTCATATCTGTTTTGATTTTTTCAGGCAAATAGGCAATTATTGGAACGTAATTATTTAAATAGAATTATTGAAAATCTAAAGCATCAAAAATAGTCGGTTCTTCTGATATAAGGGGTAATTAGATATTTTATTGGGGGTTATAGGTGTATCGAATGTAGCACTTTGTTTTTAATTTCCAAGAAATTGAAATAAATATTTTAGGCTTATTTAATTTTAGTACGGAAAACGAAATTAGGCCATTAAAATTGAGAGGTTTTATTCATTAGATATATAAATTGCCTTAAAAAGTATTGGGGAGATAGAGATAATGACTCGAGGGAAAATTTTTTTCTAGAATCCAATTAAGTAATTTTTTTAGTTGAAAAAATTGCAATACATATTATTTGCCTCCTTTAAGTGTCTTGGTACCAAACCAAACTAACATTGTGGGTGAATAATTGCTCCATAGTATTTAGTTTTTGTTAGATTATATTAAACCAGAAAAATAAAATAAACTTTAAAAATAAGATTTGAACCATATAAGGATTTGTTTCCCCAATGTTTCCCCTTGCCATAAAAAATAAACACAAGTGACTGATAAATAAGATTCATTTTTAATTAAACAAGTCCCGTCCGCACCGCAAAAGCCTTCTTCGGAAGGCTTTTTTGTTTCTCCACCGTAGCTTTAGCGAAGGTGG
>CAILJQ010000228.1 GCA_903834625.1 uncultured Bacteroidota bacterium | reverse complement strand
TACATACACGAAGACTTATGGTTCAATCAAAGAGACATTATGGTTTCAAGAATTAACCAAGTTTTAGGGCTGAACCAAAAAATTGCGGCACGAATGTGTTTCATTAAATCTGTAGATAAAATTGAGTCGGAAAAGTTCCTAAACCAAAATCACTTGCTAGGATCATGTTTGGCAGCCTTCCGTATTGGTTTGTTTTATAAAAATGAAATAGTTGCCATTGGTTCCTTTAGTAAATCAAGGGTAATGATAGATGGAGATGTTTATTACCGCTCTTTTGAAATGTTACGTTTTGCGGTTAAAATGAATTATTCTGTTACTGGTGGCTTAGGTAAAATACTTAAATATTTTATTCAAACCAAAAACGTTGTGCACCTTATGACCTATATTGACAATGAATGGGGAGCTGGAGAGGCTTTTTTACAATTGGGATTTAAGGCTACAACAAAAACAGAAAGTCAATCCTATTGGCTTGACCCAATTACATTGAATCGTTTTAAAAGTAATGACATGCCTAAAGGAAGTAATGTTATGATTGAAAAAAAGAATTTAGGCAGCACCAAACTTATTTTAGATTTGAGACCAAATGGCAACTGAAAATGCATACGATTCAATTACTTTGATAGGTCCAACGGCAAGCGGAAAAACCAATTTAGCGGTTTCCCTAGCCTATCAATTACATGGCGAAATTTTAAGCATTGATTCGCGAATGGTTTTCAAAGGCATGGATATTGGCACAGGTAAAGACCTAACTTCTTATGTTTACCAAGGCAAACCTATCCCCTATCATTTAATAGATATTTGTGAACCTACAGAAAGTTACCATATTCATAGGTTTCAAACAGATTTTAAAAAAGCTTTTCATTTGGTTCGAACCGAAAAAAAACTACCTATTTTATGCGGTGGAAGTGGTTTGTACCTTGAAGCTGTAATTAAAGACTTTGCCTACACCTCTATTCCATCCAATATTCAAAGAAGAGCAGAGTTAGAAAAACTTACCCTTGTGGAATTAAATGAAATCTTAAACACTTTTCCTTCCAATGATTTTTTAAAACTGGCTGATCCAAGTAGCCATAAAAGAGCAGTAAGGGCTATTGAGGTTATGGAGTACTTGGTGGCAAATCCACTTTTTGTTTTGCCTATTTCTAAGCCCATAAACCCCTTTATTATTGGGTTGAACCCAACAACTGAGGTTCGTTGGGAGCGCATCAATAAAAGGCTTGAGCAAAGGCTAAACAATGGGCTCATAGAAGAGGTTATTCAAATGCGACAAGCAGGTATCACCAAACAAAGATTGGATTTTTTTGGATTGGAATACAAATTTGTACTTAACTATTTAGAAGAAAATTGGAGTAGGGAAAAATTGTTTAACGAGCTATACATTGCCATCCGTCAATTTTCAAAAAGGCAAATGACGTATTTTAGAAAAATGGAAAAAGGTGGCTTAAACATCCATTGGATTGAGCACCCGCATGAAGCATTTTCTATTTTACCCAGTCAATTCTCTTAAATAAATAACAAATATCAATTAATGAAATTACCGCATAAAATTAGGCATTTTGAGAACCTCCATATTTTGCTTTGGTTAATTAAAGACAGTTGTTGGCTTCAGCAATGGAAGCTTGCAGGAACTATTGCCTTTTTTCCAACCTTATTTATGGCGCTATATATTTGTTTCAATACCAGAAATTCCAAATTGAATTTATTAGTGAATTTTTCAGTTTTATGTTGGATAAGCGCAAACTCCTCCTGGATGTTTGAAGAATTTTATGGTTGGAATTTAAAACCAATGGCCTTAACTTTTTTTGGTATTGGATTGATTTCCATCTTCATCTATTTGTATCAGGTTTTTGTCAGGAATGCAGAAGATGAAGAAGTTTGACAAAAAAAATGTAATTTTGACTAACACCTTACCCAAAATAAAAATATTATGAAAAGAATCTACTTTATTTTTAGCCTTGTCCTTATGTCATTGTATGGCATGGCACAATGCGTTCCAGATGCAACTGTAACCAAACCAGGTCTATATCCAGGAAAATTACCTAATGCCATAGTTGGAAATGCTTATTCTCAAGTAGCAACTTTAATGGTACCATTAGATACTGCCCTCCTATACCAAGGTACCTTATACAACATTCGTGTTGATTCAGCAACTGTAGTAAGCATGTCTGATTTACCAAAGGGATTTGCCTATGAGTGCGATAAGCCATCTCGTACTTGGAATGGTGGCCAAAGAGGTTGTGCCAGGTTATTTGGCGATCCGGTTGCTACAAACGTAGGAAGTTATGTGGTGTATGTTAAGGTGAGAACATTTTTCAAAATCATTGGCCTTCCAAATCAATTCGATCAGTTAGATTCAAGTTCCATTGATTTTAAAGTAGAAATGCCAAATGCGCTACAAGAAGTTAATCAGGCAGTTGGATTAAAAGCTTATCCTAACCCTACGAAAGATGAATTAACACTTGTATTAAACAAATACAATGGACAAACTCAGTTTGAAATTTACAATTCTCTTGGACAAAAATTTGAATTGCCACAACAAAATTATTCAAATACAGGAGAAGTAAAACTCAATACGCAAGGGTTAACGCCTGGGGTTTATTTTGTAAAAAGTAGTTTTGAAGGAACTTCTAGTTTTGTGAAATTTATTAAAGAATAATAATAAGCTCATTTAGTGTAAAGGCGACAATTCTTTAGGGGTTGTCGCCTTTACTTTTTTCATACCTAGCCATAAAGAGTTTCCAATAACAATCACATCACTAAAAGCCATTGAAAGGGCACCTAACATTGGATGCATAAAACCGGCAGCAGCAAGTGGGATACATAAAATATTGTAAAAGAATGCCCAGAATAAGTTTTGTTTTATGGTTTTATAGGTTTGTTTGCTAATAATGTGGGCCTCTTCTAATGCTGTTAAATCATTTCGCATAAGAACCAAATTTGCTGCCTGAATGGCTATTTCAGAGCCTTTAGCAAAGGAAACTCCTACATGTACTTTACTTAATGCTGGCGCATCGTTAATGCCATCTCCAACCATTATTATTGGGTTAATACCAGATTTATCCTCAATGATACCAAGTTTTTGAAGAGGAAGTTGTTCAGCGAAATAATTTTTAATACCTAATTCTTGCGCCAATTTTTCAACCTTTTTCTCTTTATCACCACTTAGAAGAGTAGTTTCTAAACCTGCGTGGTTAAAATAAGATATCATGTTTTTTGCGCCAAATTTTAACTCATCACCCATTTGTATGGCGGCAACCATTTCATTGTTCTTGCATAAGTAAATATCGTAAGAGTTTTCATTTAAAGCATTGTATCGGGCTGAACCAAATTTCCAACTATTCCCATCAACATCCTTTCCCTCTATGCCCAAGCCCTTTTCTTCATTTATTTTTTCAAAAGTAAATTGCGCTTGAAACCAATCATTTTTTTCTTTCACCAAAGCTTTGGCTATTGGATGGGAAGAATGTTTTTCTAGGTCGAAAATTCTAGCCTTTGCTTCTTCCTCATACCCCGGTTTGAACCAACAATTTTGAAAAGTAAATTGTCCACTTGTTAAGGTCCCAGTTTTGTCGAATACAATTTCATTTGCTTTGGCAAAATTTTCTAATACATCACCACCTTTGATAAGGATGCCTCTCCTAGCTGCCTTTCCAATTCCAACCATAATTGCTGTTGGAGTTGCTAAACCCATGGCGCAGGGACAAGAAATAACCAATACAGCCACGGCCCTTAACATGCTTTGGGCGGAACCAAGATGTAGAAAAAAATAGGAGACGCAAAAAGTAACCAATGAAATAATCACCACTGCAGGCACAAAAATAGCACTCACTTTATCTCCCAATTTTTGGATATTGGGCTTATTGGTTTGTGCTTTTTTCACCATTTCAATAATTTGTGATAAAATCGTATGCTTCAATTGGGCATTTACTTTCACCTTCATATTTCCAGAAACAAGCAAGGTTCCACCAAAAACTTTATCACCTGAAATCTTATGTACGGGAAGACTTTCACCACTTAACATACTTTCATCACAATCAACTTCACCAGAAAGAATAATGGCATCTATTGGGATTAAATCGCCCTCATTTACCTGCAATACATCATTCTTTTGAAGCGAACTTACCTCCACTTCAACTATATGGGTATGGCCATGTTCTTCTCTAAGTAACTTTGCTGTCTTTACCTGAAGATCTACCAATCCTTGAAGAGCATGTGTAGTCTTTTTTACCGAACGCTTTTCAAGCACATTACCCATTAAAACAAGGGTAATGATGGTTGCTCCCGTTTCGTAGAACAAATAGTTGTGAACCTCATGAGATCCTGCAAAATAAATTGTACCAAATACGCTGTAAAATAAAGCTGAAGCCGCACCCATGAATATAAGCACATCCATATTGGGCACGCCACTTTTTAAACTATGATAAGCAGATTTTCCAAAATACCACAAGCCAATGGAATAAACAGGAATAGACAAAACCAATTGTACCAATGGATTTGCCAAAAAATCCCAAGGCAACACCATGTGTAATGCCAAAGGCAACGTAAAAATTGCAGAAAATATTAATCGTGTTTCAAGTTGGAAGAATCGTTTTTTTTTTCTTCTTTTCCGTCATCTAATTTTACCACAGAATAGCCTAATTCTTCAATACTTTCCTTTAATTCAAGGACAGGTTTTCCAATAATATTTTCAAATCTCACCTCACCCGTAGCAAAATTTACATCTACGTTCGCCATGCCCTGCTTTTCCAACCTTTTTCTTACGCCCGTTGCGCAATTGGTACACGACATTCCTTCAACAACCCATTCAGAGGTTTGTATGGCATTTTCATTCATAGCTCAAAGATAGGAATTATTTGGGTATTGAAATTTGACAAAAATCAATCTTTACAAAACCACAATTATTTATAGAACTTTCACGGATTTAAGCTGGTTTCAATAAAATCGAATTAATTCTATGATAATTTCGAACATGTTTTAAATGTAAATACTTGGCAATTTAGAACCTTTGCTCATCAAAAAAATATACAGAAAATATGAAAAACTTATTTTCCCAAAGCAAAGGTTTAAACAAAGAAAGAACGCGCAAAGAAAGGATCTTGCAAGTAAAAATGTACCTAATTTTAATTTTGGTTTATGTTGCTAGTACAATTATAGTGCTTGCAATGAAACCCTAATTATACTATGAGTGATGCGCTTCCCGCATCATTGATTCGGCTAATTCTTTGCCCAAATAGGCATCAATAAGTGCGTGCACTCCATATAAAACAGGTGTAAGTAATAGGGCCACTGTTAATTTATAAATATAATTGACCAAACAAATTCCTAACACCAAGTTAATGTCCCATCCTGCACCTAAATAGAAAGCAATAAACAAAACCACAAAACTATCTATGAGTTGAGATACAAGGGTTGAACCTGTTGAGCGTAACCAAAGGTTTTTATTCCCTGTTTTCTTTTTCACATAGGTAAAAACAGAAACGTCAACCAATTGGCCAATCAAAAAGGCAACCAATGAACCTATAATTATCCATTGACCCTGGCCAAATATCTGGCTATAGGCTTCTTGCATGGGCATTTTTCCCAATGGGGTTTCCCTTTCTAACCAAAAATCGGCGGGAGTTAACTTAATACCCATAAATATAGCAGCAAAAGAATAGGCAATGAGACCAGCAGCAATGTAGGAAAACAACTTTACCCCACTTTTCCCAAAATATTCATTGATGATATCCGTCATGATAAAAACTATGGGCCATAAAAGCACGCCCACAGTCATATTAAACGACAATTGATTGCCAAACACATTCCAATTTACTGGAGAAATTCCTAAGGATTTCTCCAAAGAAAAAATCTTTACCCCAATAAATTCAGCTATAATGGCATTGGCAATAAAAAAGGAGCCTAATACCAAAAATAATATGGTTCTTTTATTCTCTTTCATTAAAAACTTTAACTTAAATCAATATAAACACATTGGTCGAAATTGTTTTCAATACTGAGATTTCCCGCAAAAACCTCTATCAGAGAAAAAAGAAAACGCCAATGTTAATCGCGAATGGTTGTTCCTAATAGGAACAAATCATCCCTTAGTTTGGTTTTATTGGCCTCTGTGGTATAGGACATAATTTTATAAAAATACCCCTTTGTTTCGGCAATAGTAATGTTATAATAAATTTTGCCCTTCACATCCTTATCATAATAAGTGGCTTCAAATTGAACAAACTTAACCCCATCTTTTTCAAAGCTCTTAGGAGCACTGATGGTTCTTTCTTTGGTATCGGCTAAAAAATCTTTGATGAAATTTTCGTAAAACTCTTTCACATCCGTAAACTTCATGTCAACCAACTCTAAATCTGCTTTTGAATCTTCAATCACAAAAGTATACACCTCCTTCACTTCGTTTTTGAACTCAACACTAGCAGCATCATTTATACCAATGGTTCTTGTTAAATAATCAGGAACGGTAATGCTAAATACGTGTCCAACCTTTTCTGTTCTAACAGGTGATTGTGCATTTGCTACCGAAATGGTTAAAGTGAGAATGGTCAATAATTGCCCTAATTGTTTTTTCATGTGTATTTATTCTTTTGTTAAATAGATAATTCTTTCGTTTTGAAACCCACCACCTACATCTTTTAAACCTGTAATAATCAATTTTGAGTTACTGATTTTTTGAATGGTATAAATTTGGTCGATCCAATCAATTTCTGATATTTTGATATAATTTCCAGTGGAATTGTAATTCCATGTTATGCCAAAATCGGTTCCAGATAGGTTAAGCACTCCGGTTTGTTTATCGCTATTAAAGGTATATTTCCCAAAATTAGCTTCCGATTCTACCCTAGAACGAAGTCCGTTTGGCGCTACATCATTCACTAATACAGAATCTCTATTCCATGTACCTGTAAAGTCCATACCACCTGTAGAAGGTGTAGGGTCGTCTGTGCTATCAGGCTGACAGGAAGCAAGGAATAAGCCAAAAACAACCAATAATATTTTGCCAATGTTTCTTATCATATTACGTATTTTGTTCAAAGAAAACATAACTCCATCAAAAAATAAAATGGAGTACTCAAATCATTTTTCACTTATTATTGCCCGATGGCTTCTTTGGTATACATACTTACTGGCTCCAATATGGGAAACTCCCTTAATAACCTTGAATTGGCGGCACGTAGGATTCATGAATCATGTGGAAAGGTTTTACAAAAATCGTCGGTTTACAAAACTGCAGCATGGGGAAATACCTCACAAAATGCTTTTTTGAACCAAGTGGTTGCTATAGAAACCTTCCTTAATCCTCAAGAATTATTAAGCAAAATCCTATCTATTGAGACAGAAATGGGAAGAGTAAGGAATGAAAAATGGGAGCCCAGAGTAATCGATATTGATATGTTATTTTTTGGTACAATTCATTTAAATGAACCTAATTTAATAATACCTCACCCCTATATTCAACATCGGAAATTCACCTTAATTCCTTTGGTAGAAATAGCACCTCAATTGATTCATCCTGTTTTAAAGCAAACTATGATTAGCCTTTTAACTAAGTGTGAGGATGAGCTCATGGTGGAAAAATTGGATGTAAATTAATTGTATTTTGACTCATATTTGAAACCTTGAGTTCGCATATTCCATATAATTATATTGCCATTGAAGGAAATATTGGTGCAGGAAAATCTACCCTCGCCCAAATGTTGGCCAGTGATTGGAATGCGCGTTTGATATTGGAAGAATTTGAGGACAATTCCTTTCTCCCAAAATTTTATGAAGATGCCAGAAGATACGCATTCCCATTAGAGATGAGTTTCTTGGCGGCTAGATTCAATCAATTAAAACGACAATTACCTGAACAAGATTTGTTCAAAGAATTGGTGATAAGTGATTATGTTTTTGCCAAGTGTTTGTTGTTTTCTAAAGTAAATTTAGATGAGGACGAATACGAATTGTATTACAAGTTATTTAACATCATAAACCTTCAATTGCCTAAACCAGAATTGTTGATATACCTGCACACACCCATTGAAAAATTACAATGGAACATTTCAAATAGAGGCAGAGTATACGAACAACATATTGAAGCCAGTTACCTGCAACATTTGCAAGAAGCTTATTTTGGTTATTTGTATGCCAATCCAGACTTAAGAATTCTACTGATTGATTGTTCCAATGTTGATTTTTTAAAGAACCCCAATCATTACGCACAAATCAAAGAATTGGCTACAAGAACCTATTCTCCGGGCATACATCATTTTCATATTTTGGATATCGCATGAGTAAGGTAATTTTACTTAGCACAGCGTATTTGCCACCTATTGCCTGGTTTCAACATTTGCTACAAGCAGATAAGGTATACCTTGAACAATATGAAAATTATAGCAAACAAAGTTACCGCAATAGATGTAAGATTCTAACGGCTAATGGATCAATGGATTTAAGTATTCCTATCCAGCACATGGGAAAACAACCTATTAATGAGGTGCTAATTCAAGAGGCAGAAATGTGGCGCAAACAACATTGGCAGGCTATCTGCTCTGCCTACGGTAAATCTGCCTTTTTCCTATACTATAAAGATGCCTTTGAACCTTTTTTCCAAGCTGGTTCAAGCATAAATTTGTTTGAACACAATCTCAAACTCATCCAATTGGTTCTTCGTTTCTTGAAGATGAATATTCCCATTGAGTTAACAGAAAGTTTTGAAACCATGCCAACTGATAAAATTGATTTACGCAATCATTTTCAGGCAAAGACAAACGCACCATCCCAAGAACTTCTACTTAACAAACCATACCTGCAGGTATTCTCTGAGAAATATAACTTTCAGCCAAACCTATCTGTTTTGGATGTTTTGTTTAACCAGGGTCCAGTAGCCAAAGAATTTATTATCATAAATTAGGATCAAGCTTCAACCGAATGGTAAGCAACCAAGCCGCTTTTCCAATCTCTTACACCCGTTTTCACTTTGGCTCCAAGCACATTCAAAATTGAGTACAATCCAAAATAGGTACGGTTAATATATAAGGCATGCTGCGAACCTCTTCCCTCCTTGCTTTTCTTCAACTCATCCATTTTACTTACTTCTTCCCCTAAAGCATAAATCTTGTCGATGTAGGCATTGTTACCAAAATCGAAGGTTTCTTCTAAAAACGGTGTTGCCAACAATTTTGTCATCTTCATAAATGCATCGGTAATAATTTCCTGCACCTGAGGTGTATCGCTTTTATTGATGATTTGTTGTTGCTCCATGATTCTACGGATGATTCCAGGCTCCTCCAATAACTCGGGCACCAAAAGGGCAAAATAATTGAAATAAAAATCTTCAGGAATTTCTTTCACACAACCAAAGTCAATTACCCCTAAGTCGCCATTGCTGCGCATTAAGAAATTCCCAGGATGTGGATCTGCATGAACAGATTTGAGCTCATGTACTTGGATATCGTAGAAGTCCCACATGGCCTGACCAATGGTATTTCTAATTTCTTGCGATGGATTTGTTTTTAAGAATTCATCCATATGCATCCCCTCCATCCAATCCATGGTAAGCACTCTCTTAGAAGTGTATTCTCTGTAATAATTGGTAAACACCAAATGAGGAATATGGGCGCAAAGACCAGAAATCTCCACAGATCGCTTGTACTCTAACTCATAATCTGTTTCTTCTAACAACTTCGCCTCTACCTCTTTAATATATTTATCCAATTCCTTTTCATTCATATCCAACAAACGAAAAGCGATGGGCTTCACAATTTTCAGGTCACTTTTGATGCTATCTGCAACACCAGGATATTGAATTTTAATGGCCAATTCCTTATCACCCAACTTGGCTCTGTGCACTTGTCCTATACTGGCAGCATTGGTTGCTTTCATGTCAAAAGCATCAAAAATATCTTGCGGAGATTTTCCAAAACTTTTGATAAAGGTTTGAATAATGAGTGGTCCCGATAAAGGCGGCGCATTGTATTGAGCCATTTGAAACTTATTGGTGTATTGGCGAGGAAGGATATTTTTCTCCATGCTCAACATTTGCGCTACTTTGAGCGCAGAACCTTTCAATTCACTTAAAGCATTGTATACATCAGTGGCATTGTCTTCATGCAATTCTTCTTTACTCAATGATGGATCCATCATTTTTTTAGAGTAATGCTTGATATAATTACCCCCAATCTGAGCGCCTGTTTTTACAAAGCGCATGGCTCTTTCTACCTTGGTAGAGGGAATACTGTTTTGTTCCATATTTTAACGATTCTGAAATAAAAACTTCCCTAAATCAAGCATAGAATCGAGGGCAGATTTACTCATTAAATCGAAGGCTAAGTTTACTGATTTTTCAATAGCTGCATCTGTTTTCTCAAATGCATCGCTGTTGTCTTTTATCCAAAAATTCGTTACAAACAATAAGTTCAACCACATAGCATCTGCATATTTATTGCTTAAATATTTACGGTCTTCAATTTCCTTGCTTTGAATGCCTTGGTCTAAAACATCTTTAGCAAAGTTGATGAACGCCTCTTTGGTGCTATCCATAAAAGCAGGTGGCTTAGGTATAGGCTGACTAACTTTCCAAAGCATGTTAACAAAACTTCTATTCTCCTTCAATTTTTCAATCCAAGCAAAATAGAAAGAGAGGAACTTCTCCCTAGCAGAATAGGAACTCCAGATATCTGCCTTGCTCACTTCTTGTTGAACCATTTCAAACCAATTCTGGAATATGTTAGCTTCTACAGCCTCTAGAGATGCAAAATGGTTATAAAACTCCTTTTCTTCCATGCCCATTTCTTTGGCAAATAGGTAAACATTGTTCACTGCTTTACTTTCTTCCAATTTTAGTCGGATAAAGGTTTCTATTATTTTTGATTTCATTTCCTTGGGTTTACTTATAATTCAAACGTATCTATGCCTAATTTGTTTTGAACCCCTATTAGCAGCTTATTCCACAATTTATTTGTGTTGGATTAATAAAATGTTGAATTTGCAAGTCCTGAATAAGAAGCTGCTAAAATATCTAGCAGTTAACCAAATAAGAGAAAAGTACTTTATGAATAGATTACTATTATTTACAGCCATATGCTGTTTATTTTTGAGCCATTTGGCAGCCCAAAATGCCTTTATTTCTGATTCCTTAGATGCGTATGTGAATCGCGAAATGCAACGTTGGCAGGTTCCGGGCCTAGCCATAGCAGTGGTAAAAGATGGTAAAGTGGTTGTAAGTAAAGGCTATGGATATGCCAATGTAGAAAGCAAAAAATCTGTAAATGAATTTACACTTTTTCAAATTGCCTCGAACTCAAAAGCCTTTACAGGAACAGCCATCGCTTTACTCAATTATGAAAAAAAGTTAGGGTTAGATGAGCCTGTAAGAAAATATATGCCTTGGTTTAAATTGTATGAACCCAGTTCAACCCAATTGTGCACAGTAAAAGATTTACTTACCCATCGCGTTGGATTGGGAACTTTTCAGGGTGATTTTCTTAATTGGGGCAGTAATTTAAGCAGAAAAGAAATTATTGAAGGCATGGCAAGAACAAAGCCACTCCATCCATTTAGGTATACCTATGGATATTGTAATGCTGGGTATATTACCGCTGGCGAGTTAATTCCCATTGTTGATGGAAGGTCGTGGGACAATTATTTAGAACAAGTGTTTTTCAAACCTTTAGGTATGACACATACCCATACAAGCTACGACCTAATGAAAAACGATGCCAATGCTTGTACCCCATACACGCTTTATTATGGCAAGTTAAAGTCGATGCCACTCACCAATATTGAAAATATGGGGCCTTCTGCCAGCATCAATTCTTGCGTAGCAGATATGGCTAAGTGGTTGCAATTGCAGTTAGATTCTGGCAAATGGAATGGACAACAATTGATTCCTTTTAAAGTTATTCAAGAAACCAGAAAATCACATATGGTTACCAATGATATTCAATCGAGGTTATTTCCTAGCAAACATTTTTCTAATTATGGTTTGGGATGGAACAGCTATGATTATAATGGCAAACGCATTTGGGAGCACAGTGGCGGCGCAAATGGTTTTGTAACCAAAACAGAATTTATCCCTGAAATGGGCTTAGGCGTAATTGTTTACACCAATTCAGATGCCAACAGTTTGTATGATGCTTTGGTAAAACAAGTAATAGAATCATATATGGGCCTTCCCTACCGAAACCTCAGCGAGACCTATTACAATAGAAGTGTTCCAGGTATGAAAAGTGAAAATCTGGAAATGGATTCCTTATTAGCCTTAGCTAAAAGTAAACCTAAACCTCCTATTCCACTTACGTATTTTGAAGGTAATTATACCAACGAACTTTATGGTGGCATCCAAATTATGGAGGAAAAAGGAAAATTAAGCATGCACCTTTCGCATCATCCAAACAATATTGGAACCCTTCAATACATTGGAAACAATCAGTTTTTGTGCACCTACAGCGACCTAACCTGTGGCATACAAGTGTTAAAATTTGACTTAGAAGGCCCTACCATTAAAACCTTATATGTGAAGGTAAATGACTTTATCGATTACCAAACTTATCCTTTTGAAAAAGAAATAATAATGATTGAAATCAAGAAAAAATAGTTGTCGCGTGCAACATACTTTTATTGAATTCATCTAGGTTCAGACCGATATCAACTTTCTTTTGTAACAAGAACTGAATAATGTTTTCTGTAGCCATATTACCTGTTAATTGGTCTGCTGCCATGGGGCAACCTCCATATCCTTTTATGGCTCCATCAAACCTTCTGCAACCCGATTCCCAAGCGGCTTCTAGCTTCTCTTCCCAAGTATTTGGAGTGGTATGTAAATGCGCCCCAAACTCAATATGAGGAAGGCGTTGAATGAGTTCAGAGAAGATATAAGAAATACTTTTGGGGTCGGCAATACCAATGGTATCACTTAAACTAAGAATTTTAATTCCCATCGCATCCATTTTCTGAACCCAATGAGCTACCAAATCAGCATTCCAATCGTCTCCATATGGGTTACCAAAACCCATGCTTATATATACCACCAATTCTTTGTTGTGTTTCACACACAAGTTTTGAATTTCGGCCACGGTTGCCAATGAATCTGATATTGAACTATTGGTATTTCTTTGCTGAAATGTTTCTGAGATAGAAAAAGGGAAGCCCAAATACTTAATTTGAGGATGCTTACAAGCCTCCTCTGCACCTCTTGTATTGGCTATAATGGCGAGTAATTTTGTTTGAACTAAATGGAGGTCTAATTGACTCAAAACCTCAGTGGTATCGCGCAATTGCGGGATGGCCTTGGGTGATACAAAACTCCCAAAATCGAGGGTATCATAACCCACCTTTAAAAGCTGGTTTAGGTAACCTACCTTATGGGTAGTTTCTATGAACTGATGAATGCCTTGCATGGCATCTCTCGGACATTCAATGAGTTTGGCTTGCATTAAAGTGTTTTTTTCTTGAAATACAAGCACAAAAATATCGTATTAATGGTTATTTTTGACGTCCTTTTTTGAATTAAGTAAGAAAAACTGAATCATGAACCAAGAGTTGGAAAATGTAACTAACGAACCTGTGGAAGAACAAACTCCTGTGGTTAACCTTACCGAATCTGTAGTAGAAACACCTGCTGCAGAGATTGCACCTGTTGTTGAAGTAAGCGCCCCCCAAGTAGTAGAAGCTGTTGCGCCCGTAGTGGCCACCACTGAACCTACCGATCAATTTGATGTATCTGAAGAAGAACATGAATTAGCCTCCGTAGAAGAACTTCCAGATTTTGCCGGTATGGCAAAAGAGGAGTTATTAAAAACTGCCCTTAAAGCCTCTAAGGAAATGGAACTGGAAGAAGCATTATTGCTTTTTAAGTCGGTTAAACCTTACCTCGACCAGCAAATTGCGGAGGAAAAGGCCCAAGCCTTGGCTAAGTTCCTTGAAGAAGGCGGTGAAAAAGACAATTTTGAATTCCGTTCAGACAACAGCAAAGAAGAATTTAATGCTGCCTTTACAGAATCGCGTCAACGTAAAGAAGACGCACGCAAACGTCAGGAAGCAGAGAAACTAGAAAACCTGAAGAAAAAAGAAGCCATTCTTGAGGAAATCAAAAAATTAAACGAATCGGAAGAAACTACTCAAAGCTTGAAGAAACTAAAGGAGTTACAAGCCGAGTGGAAGAAAATAAAAAATGTTCCTAAAGAACACGTTGAGAATTTATGGGAATCGTACAGGGTTTTAAATGAAATATTTTACGACCGCCTATCGATTAACAATGAACTAAAAGACTTAGATAGAAGCAAAAACCTCGACCATAAAATTGAGTTGATTTCAAAAGCCAGTGAATTGAGCAATGAAACCAATATCAAAAAGGCATTGATTGGCGTAAAGAAATTGCAAGAGGAATGGCGCTATATCGGTCCGGTTGCCAGAGAAGCTTCTGATGATATTTGGAACAGGTTTAAAGCAGAAGTAGACAAAGTATTTGCTGTAATTAAATCTAAAACCGAAGAACTCGAAGCAGAAAGACAACAAAATTTATTGGCTAAAAAAGAATTGCTTGAAAAAGCCAAGGCCTTTGCTTCCTATAAAACCATCCGTATCAAAGATTGGATGGAGAAGAGCAACGAAATAAATGAGTTAATGGAAGCTTGGAAGAAAATTGGTCATGTTCCTATGGCCGTTCGCGACCAAGTATGGAACGAGTTTCGTGAAGCCAGAAATGCATTCTTCGCCAATAAAAACAGCTTCTTCAAGGTAATGCATGCTGAACGCAATGCTAATTTAAAAGCCAAGGAAGACTTGTGTGAAAAAGCAGAATCAATTGCGGCCAATCCAATTGATTGGAATAAGCAAACCGATGAGTTAAAAAGGTTGCAGGAAGCATGGAAGAAAATTGGTCAGGCACCAGAGAAGGTTAATGACGCTGTATGGAGAAGATTCCGCACTGCATGTGATTCGTTCTTTGAGAAAAAATCTGAAAGATATGCCTCACAACAAGCTGAACAAACGCAAAACCTAACTGCCAAGCAGGCGCTAATTGCCAAGTTAGAAGAATTGGGTAGTGCAGAAAATAATGGAAACATCTTCCAAGAATTGAAACAAATTCAAACAGATTGGAATGCCATTGGCTTTGTACCTGTAGCACAAAAAGAGTCGATTAATAAGAAGTATAACGACTTATTAGACAAACTTTATGGCAAGCACAAGCAGTTGAACAAAGAAATGCGTGAAGACCGCGACCGCCAAAATTTTGAACTATTGGCAGGATCTCCCAATGGTGCTCAAAAATTGCAGCGTGAAGAAAGGGTTCTACAAGAGCGCATCCGTGGCTTGAAAAAAGATATTGAAACTTGGGACAATAATTTAGGTTTCTTTAAAAGCGGAAACAGCAAAAACTCAATGGCCGAGCAAATTCAAGATAAGATAAACATTGCTAAAAAGCATATTGTAGGTTTGGAAGACAAACTGAAAGCACTTAAAGAGCTGCGCACAAAAGCTGAAGCATAACACATAAAAAGGGAATGAGGTTCACACTTCATTCCCTTTTTAACACATAGCATCTTTGTATTTGAATGTGACTAATTGCTCATTCAAGTTCATCCTAACTATTGTATCACCCAATCCTACCAACAAGTTGAGACATTACCTGAAACATTTCTTGCGACACTATTGGGTGTCGAACTTTGTGGATGTATTGCATTCTCCTTTTGTATTTGGCCTGCAAAGACAATGTGTAGAAAAACTACCAACAAAGGAATTTGAGCCAATTGAACAATTGCGAAAGCAATTGCTCAATAATTCAAGTGTGATATTTTATGAAGATTTTGGTGCCAGCAATAAAAGCAGAAGTGTAAAGGTAGCAGAGCTTGCTAAAAAGCATTTAAAACCAGCAAGGATTGCCCAAATATTAAGCAGATTGGTTACCTATACCCAATCACAGCGAATTCTTGAATTAGGAACCTCACTTGGCATTACCACTGCTTATTTAGCGAAAGGTGCCTCGGCAAACGCTCAAATTCATACAATTGAAGCCAGTAAAGAGGTTTTAAACATTACCTTACAAAACAAACTCCCTCAAGTGCAGTATCATTTGGGAACCTTTGATGAGGTATTACCCAATTTGCTTCCTCAAATGGGACCTATTGATTATTTGTTTATTGACGGAAACCACAGTTATGAAGCCACTTTAAGGTATTTTGAAATGGCCAAACCATTTATCCATAACAATACAGTAATTGTATTCGACGATATTTATTGGAGCAAAGGCATGACCCAAGCTTGGGAGGAGATTAAACAAGACCCTATGGTTAAGGTAAGTGTAGACTTGTTCTTTGTAGGTTTGGTGTTTTTTAGAAAAGAGCAAGTAAAAGAGCATTTCAGGTTACGCGTGTTTTAAGTGCTACACATGTTGGTTGAAATGCGGAAAAATAGTTAGCAATATTTTTAGGGGAAATCTTATGTTCGAATCATGAGTAATAGGATAAGAATTGGAATTTTTTTTGGCGGAAATAGCCGTGAACGCGAAGTTTCATTTGCTGGGGGTAGAACCGTATACGACAATTTAGACAAAACACTGTTTGAAGCTATTCCCATCTTTGTAGACAGTTTTAATAACTTCATCCTACTCGACTGGCACTTCATTTATAAAGGTTCTATCAGAGATTTTTACCCTTCTGTTGAGTTTCTAAAAGGAGCCAAACATGAGGTACAAGTATATGCTGAAAACATTCGTGCAGCATACAAGGACAATGGCAAGTCAATGGCTTCCAAAATTGGCAAATTGGTTCAGACCGAACAATTAAAGGGCATGATTGACTTTGCCTTTTTAGCCCTACATGGCAATTTTGGCGAAGACGGAACCATTCAAGGTATGTTAGAATGGGTAGGTATCCCCTATTCTGGCTCTGGCATATTACCTTCTTCAATTGGCATGAACAAACGCCTGCAAAAGCAATGGATGAAAGCAGCAGGATTAAAAGTTCCTGCCTATTTTAGTTTTGGTAAAAACAAATTAGATAACCTGTCATCTTTATTTGAAGAAGCCAAAAAAACTGTGGGTTTACCATTTGTGGTTAAACCTGCCAACCAAGGCAGTTCTGTAGGTGTGAGCGTGCTGTCTAAAAACAGTTTAGAAGACTTTATTGAAGCGGTTCATAAATCCTTCTTTATTCAAACCATCCATGCCAAAGACTGGCAAGGAAAAAGCAAGGAAGATAAAACCAAATTGGTTCAAAAACTTTGTGATGTAAAAGAAGGCATTGCACTTCCTGCTCGTATCAAAGAGAAAATATATTACCACCCCGACGAGCTATTCACCCTATTCGACAAAGAATTGAAAGGCAAATCGAAATTGGTGATAAAAAGCATTTATTCTGAAACCGAGTGTTTGATAGAATCTTTTATTGAGGGCAGAGAGTTTAGCTGCATTGTGGTGAGAAAAGAAGATGGCGGCGCAGTGGCCTTACCTCCTACAGAGATTGTGAAAGGCGCAGAAGTGTATGATTACAAGAGTAAATACCTTCCTGGCTTGAGCAGAAAAATTACACCTATTGATTTAGACGAAGCCAAAATTCAAGAGATACGCAAAGCTTGTAGCGACTTGTTTACCTATTTCAATTTCCATGTGTATGCACGTATTGATGGATTTTTGGCAAAGAATGGCGATTTGTTTTTGAACGACCCAAATACCACTTCGGGTATGATGCCTTCTTCTTTCTTCTTTCATCAAGCGGCAGAAATTGGTTTAAACCCATCACAATTTTTAACCTATATTATTAGAGCTTCTATACAAGAAAGAATTGCCAGTTGGAGTAATAACCAAGGAATCATTTCCTTGTTGAACCAATTAGATGTGCAATTGAAATTGAACAAAAGCAAAAAGGGTAACAAAAAACGTGTAGCTG
>CAILJQ010000227.1 GCA_903834625.1 uncultured Bacteroidota bacterium | reverse complement strand
ATAAATGCGGTTAAAATTAAAGCCAATCATGTGCTTAAAAGTTATGAGCAAGTAAGTGCAGTAACTGCTTGCACTGCGCCACAAAAAGCGCCTAATGGCAAAGAAACCTATTGGGTAAAAGACCCAGCTGGCAATGATTACCAAGTGGTACATGATAACAGTTGGTTCAAAAATGAACCCTTTATGCAAGGTGGCTTTTGCGGTGCTGTTATTGGCGTAAGTAATATAGATATCTCTATTGCCTTTTACCAAAACGGATTGGGCGTGAACCACATAGAATACGATGTAACAGGTACATTCAACGACCTAGGTGAAGCATACAAAAACCAAACTTTTAGAAGGGCTTTGTTAACTTTTAAAAATCCAGGTACCGCACCATTTAGTAGGTTGTTGGGTGATATTCAAATTGAGTTGATTCAATGCCTAGATAGAAAACCTGTGAAGTTATTTGAAAACCGTTATTGGGGCGATTTAGGCTTTATTCACCTTTGCTTTGATGTGGCCAACATGGAGCTACTCAAAAAGAATTTAGAAAAGTTCAAATACCCTCTTACCGTTGATAGTGGCGATACTTTTGATATGGGTGAGTCGGGTGGAAGGTTTGCCTATGTAGAAGATCCAGATGGTACCCTTATAGAAATGGTTGAAACACACAAAGTGCCTATCCTCAAAAAATTTGGTTGGTATTTAAACCTAAAGAAAAGAGGTCAAGATAAACCCCTACCAAATTGGATGGTAAGCCTAATGGGTTTGAATAAAATAAAAGACTAAAAAATTAGGCTCAACAACAAGCCTAATACCACAAGGTAAATAGGCCATAAAAACAAAAACAGCCCGAAGCAAATAGAATCATAAAAAATTCCTTGCTTCACTATTTTTGGAGAGAGCCATGTGCTTAACCTGTATAGTGGAAAAAACAATATACTCCATTCTGCAAAGCGCGCATTGCCTACGTGCAAGCCTTTTTCGCTCTGGTTGAGTTTTCCAAGAATTTGAGGTACCTGTTTTTCAGTAGCCGCATATTTCTGCAACTTGCCTCTGTATTCCATGTGTGCCTCATCCCCATTTTTCATCTCAGGATTGTAATAAGCCAATTGCGATAACTCCAAACTTATACGGTCATTGAATTGTTTTACAAAGGCGGCCTCATTGGAGGTATAATCAAAATCTGTTTTGTGTAAGGGTTTGCCAATTTGCACCAATATCGTTTTTCCTCCAGCTTTGTAATGTTCGTAGGTGAGTCCAACGGGCACAACCACCATATCATTTGCTAAGGTATCACTCATCCAAGCTTTGCGTGCAATGCGTGGCGGACCTTTCTTCAACGGCCTCAATGCCCAATTGTTTTCGCTTACACCTTCTGGAAATAATAAAACTATTTGGCCTTTTTCTAATATGTCCTGACAGGCATCAAAAGTTTCTGTATTACGGGTAAGGTTTTCTTTTCCCTCAGATAACCTAAATACAGGCAACATGTTTAAAGAGCGCAAAATAGGGTTGGCAATTTTGCTGTTAAACGCATCTCCTCTTGCCAAAAAGTAAGTTGGTCGGTGAATGCTAGCACCTACAATTACCGCGTCTAAAAAAGAGTTGGGATGGTTGGGTAACAACAATACAGGTTTGTCTTTTGGTATGTTCTCTGAACCGTTAACTATAATATTCTTATAGTAAATATGTGCTGTTAACCGGGTATTGTATTTGCAAAAATTATAAAAAGCTCCCATGCGTGCAATAGTAATCAAGTTCTGTTTTTCATCCAAATATCAAAGGCTTTATCTGCTTGCAAATGCAACATCTCTAAGCCATTTTTTATGTTAGCTCCAGCCTTTTCACAGTTTGCTAAAAATTGTGTTTTGGCCGGAAGGTATATTAAGTCAAAAGCATAATGGTCTTTGCCAACCCCTTCAAAAGGTAGGTGAATACATTCCATTTCATGAGGGTGCATACCAACAGGTGTGCATTGAATTAATAAACGATTGTTTCGAATAATTTCAGGAGTTAACTCTTCATACCCAATCATTCCATAAATATCCTTCGCATTTCTTCCAACAAAAGTATAGGGTATGTTTAGTTGGTTCAAAACGTATTGTACTGCTTTTGCGGCTCCACCATTGCCTAGTATGAGTGCCTGTAGGTTTCGGTCTGAACCCAGGTGATTTTCTAATGAAGTTTGAAAGCCATACACATCTGTATTATGTCCGCGCCATTGGCCCTCTTTGGTTCTGCTTAAACAATTTACGGCAGAACATGCCTGCGCTTCTTCACTTAATTCAGCTAAAAAACCAATGATTTTACTTTTATAGGGTCGGGTTACATTCCATCCATGAAATTCCTTGTTGTTTTCTAATAGCTCACATACTTGCTCAAGCTTTTCTATTGAATGGTTCTCATAGGAGTAAGGTAAGTGGTTCTCGTTGAACTTTTGCGTGAAATAGTCTTTTGAAAAACTATTCGCTAAGGGAAATCCAATGAGTCCAAATTTTTTAT
>CAILJQ010000226.1 GCA_903834625.1 uncultured Bacteroidota bacterium | reverse complement strand
TGAAAAGTAAGATGTCTGAAAAAGGGCTTTGATGGTGAAAATCAGTAAACCTTAGTGTTTGGGGTGTGTGGCTACTTTTATCGTTTTCATTAGGGTAAAGGTTTCGGTCTGAACCTAATTGCGTTTTGGTTATTATTCAATAGGCAATAACATTTCACCTTCAATTTCTAGCGGTTGTATGATGCGTGAAATCTTTTGGATAATTTCTTGTTGAAGCGCTTCTAATAATTTCTTTTTCACAAAATGTCTATGTACTACCAATCCAATGGTGCGGTAAGGAATAGGTGCTTTAAACGCGCTTATATGCGTTTTTTCTTGGGCGGTAAATTCTTGCGTTGCCAAAAATGGCAGTAGCGTGCTGGCCTGATTGGCTTTTACAAAACGCAGTAAACTGTCAATAGAACCTGCTTTGTATTCAAAGTTTAAGGTATTGTTTGTTGGAAAGGTATTTACCTCACAAAGGCGTAATACCTGCGTTCTCAAGCAATGCCCTTCTTCCATCAAGCATAAATTCTCCACCTTTATTTTATTGGCAGAGATGTTTTTAGGCGTTATGGCTTTAGCATCAAAAAACAGAAAAGGTTCATCAAACAACTTATGCTCTATAATTTCATTGTCGTTTAAAGGTATAGAAAGCAAGCCAATATCTAATTCTCTCGATTTTAATTTACGCACAATTTCGGAGGTAGGCTCCTCCCTCACTTTGATATTCAAGTTGGGAAATTTACTAGCAAAATCTTGCAGAAAAAGAGGCAGCAAAAATGGAGCTAAAGTTGGTATCACAGACAAGCTTAATGTACCTGTAACTTCTCCTTTTACCTCCTTGGTAATTTCTTTGAGCTGCTCAATTTGGTTGATAATAACCTTTAATTGTTCAACAATAACAGCACCTTCATTGGTTAGTTGAACGGGTTTCTTTTTGCGGTCAAAAATCTTTAACCCTAACTCGTCCTCAAACTTAGAAATCATGGTACTCAAAGTAGATTGGGTGATATGACTTCGTTCAGCAGCTACCTCAAAATGCTTGTGCTCTTCAACGGCTAACACATATTTAAACTGTTGTATGTTCATCTATTTTATCAATGATGTTATTGAAACTATCGTTTTTATGAATCAAAGATAGGGCATAGCTTTGTATAGAATCTAAAAAATATACCAATGAGAAAAATATTTATTCTTTCGAGTTTTGTGTTGTGCACCTTAGGAGCTTTTGCCCAGAGTGCTGCAGAGAGCAAAGGTAAATGTCCAATGGGGCATGATAGTAAACCAGGTGCCACCTATGAACATCCTACCACAAGTAGCACGCCAGGTCAGGGATTTAGCAACAAAGACTGGTGGCCAAATCAGTTAGATTTAAGTTTGCTACGTAAAAATTCAGAGTTATCAGATCCAATGGATCCCAACTTTGATTATGCCAAGGCTTTTCAAAGTTTAGATTATGAAGCATTGAAAAAAGACATTCGTGCTGTGCTTACCCAATCGCAAGATTGGTGGCCTGCAGATTTTGGCAATTATTCTGGTTTGTTTATTCGCATGGCATGGCACAGCGCAGGAACCTACAGAACTGGTGATGGTAGAGGCGGTTCAAGAGCTGGTCAGCAGCGTTTTGCTCCTTTAAATAGTTGGCCAGATAATGTGAACTTAGACAAAGCAAGAAGATTACTTTGGCCAATTAAACAGAAGTACGGTAACAAAATTTCATGGGCAGATTTAATGATATTGGCAGGTAATGTTGCTTTAGAGAGCACAGGTTTTAAAACCTTCGGATTTGCGGGTGGTAGAGTAGATGTTTGGGAGCCAGAAGCACATATATATTGGGGACCAGAAACAAAATGGTTAGATGATAAGCGTTACACAGGTGAAAGAAAATTAGAGAATCCTTTGGCTGCTGTTCAAATGGGATTAATTTACGTAAACCCTGAAGGGCCTAATGGCAACCCTGATCCACTTTTGGCTGCAAGAGACATTCGTGAGACATTTAAACGTATGGGAATGAATGATGAAGAAACGGTTGCTTTAATTGCAGGTGGGCATACCATTGGAAAAACCCATGGAGCAGGTGATGCCAAACATGTAGGAGCAAATCCAGAAGCAGCGCCATTAGAAGCGCAAGGATTTGGCTGGAAGAGCGACTATAAATCTGGTAAAGGTAAAGATGCCATTTCATCTGGCTTAGAGGTAACCTGGACAACCACTCCTATGGTGTGGAACAATGATTATTTCAAACTGCTTTTCAAATATGAGTGGGAACTAACAAAGAGTCCGGCAGGTGCAAACCAATGGGTGGCTAAGACAAACGACCTAGTTATTCCAAATGCATTTGATACCACCATCAAGCAAAAGCCAAGCATGTTAACCACAGATTTAGCCTTGCGTTTCGATCCAAGTTATGAAAAAATTTCAAGAAACTTTTTGGAGCATCCAGAAGAATTTAGCGAGGCATTTGCCCGCGCATGGTTCAAACTTACCCACCGCGATATGGGTCCAAAAACAACGTATTTAGGTCCAGAAGCACCAAAATTTGATTTGATTTGGCAAGACCCAATTCCTGCGGTTAACCATAAACTAGTAGGTAAAAAAGAGATTGATCAACTAAAACTAAGTATCCTTAAATCTGGATTAAGCATCAGCGAATTGGTATCTACTGCTTGGGCTTCTGCTTCTACTTATAGAGGTTCAGACAGAAGAGGTGGAGCGAATGGTGCAAGAATTAGATTGGCTCCTCAAAGAAATTGGGAGGTAAACAACCCAATGCAATTGAATAGAGTGCTTGCGGTATTAGAGAAAATTCAGAAAGACTTTAACGACAATTCAAAAGAAATAAAAATATCCTTAGCCGATTTAATTGTATTGGCAGGAAATGTAGGTATAGAGCAGGCTGCAAAGAATGCTGGGTATACCATTCAAGTTCCATTTACACCAGGCAGAATGGACGCCACACAAGCGCAAACAGACGAAAGTTCATTTGCGGTGTTAGAGCCACAAGCAGACGGATTTAGAAATTATGTGAAAGCTACTTACTCCATTCCAACGGAAGCTTTACTAATAGACAAAGCCCAATTACTTACATTAACAGCACCAGAAATGACTGTTTTGGTAGGTGGTATGCGTGCCTTACAAGCCAATTTTGACAACTCAAATAAAGGCGTATTTTCTTCTAGCAAAGACAAATTGAATAATGAGTTTTTTGTAAAGTTATTAGAGATGGGAACGGTATGGACTGCCAAAGACGATAGCAAAGAAGTATTTGAAGGAAGAGATGCAAAAACAAATCAGTTAAAATGGACAGCAACTAGAGCAGATTTAATCTTTGGTTCAAACTCAGAATTAAGGGCCATTGCAGAAGTATATGCCAGTGCAGATGCTAACCAAAAGTTTGTAAATGACTTTGTAGCAGCTTGGACAAAAGTGATGAATTTGGATAGGTTCGACCTAAAATAAAAAGCAGGTTTATATAACCATTAAGCCTCCCTTCAAACTGCACTAAGCACGATGAAGGGAGGCTTTTTGATTTATATCGATTGCCAAACAATGGTAAGTAGAGTAAAGGACAAGTATTCTATTGAAATAAAGATTTAAGATGAAGTACTTAGGTAAAACAGAAATTTATGTAACAAAAAACAAATTCTTTTGCAGGAATATCCAACTCAAACCAACGCACTTTTGCCGTTAATTTTGAAAGTGTTTTTATTAGTGAATCGACAAATGGTATAGGATTCAAAAAACTGACTCCCAATAATCCAATTGTATGGTATAAATAATACTCTTAAGCTGTCCTTACTGATAAAAAATAAAACAGTCCTATTTGTCATAACTCAAATCTATTCTGCAGAACGTAAGGTACACATTAACTTAAGCGAGTTAAACAACAATACTCTTTCCAATAACCATTTGGCTTAAGTTTAGCAATAGCTATAAAAAAAGAAGGCTACCCTTGTGAGGCAGCCTTCCTTTTTCGTGTTTTAAAGGTTAGTTTGACTTAACCAATCTAATGGTTTTGCTATTTTCACCTTGGGTGATTCTAACCAAATACATACCATCTGAGTAATTGGCTTCCATTTCTTGGATCATGCCACCATCATTGAATTTCTTGGTATCTACCAATCTTCCATTCATGTCGTACACATCTATTTGATAAGCCTCTGTTGATGAACTCAACAAACGTACATTGAATACACCATTGCTTGGATTAGGATACAAATCTGCCTCAAAGTAATCTTTGATTAATCCTTGCTCATCTGCTAAGAATTCAGATTTATAGTTGCCATTGGTACAAGTTGTATTGGTATTCCATGTGAAGTTTACATATTTCTCTGCTTCTACTTCTTCTGCTATATATAAACCTTTCATGAGGGTAGGTGCAGTGTTTTTACCTTTAATTTTGATTTCTTCCAAAGCATAAACATTTGCTGTTACCCACGAACCGTCTTCTACTTCCAATTTCTTTTCTATATACAAAGTTACTATGGTTGGTGTGCTGGTGTTGAACCTGCTGTTCTTCATCATCTTCACGTGGTTACAAACCCTTACCGTTGCACACTGAACAAAGTTTACTCTTGCTCCTTCTTTAATCTCCAAACCTTTCATATACAAGCGTGGTGAGGTAAAGGTTACAATTGCGTCTTTTCCAATAACCACCTGACCCATGATAGAATCTGTAATAGTTACCGTTGCACCTTGAGCAATGTTTTTGTTGTTATTGCTATTGTTGTTACGGTTGTTACAGGTGGCATGGTGACTGTTGGTACAAGTGGCACTGCATGATGTGGCATGGTGGCTGTGGCTACAATTATTGCTGTTGTGTGAACAACCGCTGTGGTGACTGTGGCTACAATTTCCATTGCCATGACTGCCGTGGTGACCATTTGAGCAACTGCTTGAGGTGCAATATGGATTGTACAAGAAGGTTGGAAGGATGCTTGTTGGTACTGCACTAAATATTTTAGTTGTTGCAGCACTGTTGCTTTCTACTTCAATATCTACTGCCCTTACAAATGTTCCAGCAGCTGTGACAGTTGAGTAATCTTCAATCTCAACCTCTCCATCACACTTGGTTGCTCCAACACCGCCGTTTTGAACAGCTACATGGTCTTCTAATTTCACTTCTTCCTTACCAATAATGATATAAGATGAAAGCAAATTGGCAGCATTGTAATTTACCATATACGATCCCACAACTGTACAACCATATGAATTGGTAGCAGTAACGCTATAAGTTCCTGTAGCATATACATAATATGCTGCTGTACTTGGTCCACCAGACCAAACATATGAGGTTGCTGTTGGCGAGCTAGCAGTTAATACAATTGCCCCACCTTGGGTAAAACCTGGTTGAACACCTTGGCTTATGGCTACTGTAGGAATTGCACCTATTACATTTACAATTGCCGAGGTTGAGCTGCTATTGCCATTTACATCTGTTACGGTTAAGGTAACGGTGTTGCTACCAATATTGCTACAATTAAAGTTGGTTTTAGACAAGGTCATAGAAGCAATTCCACAAGCATCAGATGAACCATTGTTCACTGCTGCAGCTGTTACAGAAGCTGTTCCACCACTTAGGGTGATAGACACATTTTGTGCTATGGCTATTGGGGCAACTTCATCTTTAACTGTTACAGTTGCATTAGCATTAGCACTGTTTCCATTAACATCTGCAACCGTTAAGGTTATTGTGTTAGTACCAACATTGCTGCAATCAAAACTGGTTTTAGACAACATCAAGTCACTTATGCTACAATTATCTGTGCTACCATTATTGATATCTGATGGGGTGATAGTAGCATTGCCATAAGCATTTAATTGAATAGTAATGTTTTTGGTTACAACACTTGGAGCAATTTGGTCTTGAACCGTTACGGTTGCGTTAGCAGTTGCGCTGTTTCCATTTACATCTGTAACCGTTAAGGTAACAGTATTGGCACCTACATTGCTGCAGTTGAAAGTTGTTTTTGACAAACTCAAATTGGCAATACCGCAAGCGTCACTTGAACCATAATTGATATCATCTGCAGTAATACTTACTGAACCATTCGCATCTAAT
>CAILJQ010000225.1 GCA_903834625.1 uncultured Bacteroidota bacterium | reverse complement strand
TATATGGAAACTTCAAGGGGCTGCCCCTATAAATGCGAGTTCTGCCTCGCCAGCCTCGATAACAAAGTGCGCTACCTGGCTACTCAAACCATCAAAGACAATTTGTTGTTTTTGATGCAACATGGCAAAGTTATCAAGTTTTTGGATCGAACTTTCAATGTAAAAAAAGACTTTACCCTCGATATCTTTCAATTCATTTTAGATAACCACCAACCTGGTAATGTTTTTCAGTTCGAAATCACTGCCGATATTGTGCACCCAGATATTGTCGCCTTCATACAAGAAAAAGTACCTAAAGGTTTATTTCGTTTTGAGATAGGTATTCAAACGGTAAACAAACAAGCCAATTTGGAGGTAAGCAGAAAACAAAACTTTGATAAAACCGCGGGAGTAATCAAACAATTGCAAGATCATATTGATATGCACCTCGATCTTATTGTGGGATTGCCCCTCGATTATTACAGCGATATTCAATACAGTTTTGAGCAAGTGTTTGCGCTACATCCGGCCGAATTGCAGTTGGGTTTTCTCAAGTTCTTAAAGGGTACACCTGTGCGCGAAAAATATGAAAAGTATGGCTATGTGTTCGACCCAAATCCGCCTTACCAAATCATTGAAAGTAATTATTTAAGCGCAGCTGAACTTAAACAAATTACTGCCTTAGAAGAAGCCTTAGAATTGTATTGGAATAAGAAGCGTGCCATGAACACACTCATGTATGCAGAGCAAGTTGCTGGTATTTTTCCCTTCCTGCAAGGATTAGGAACTTATTTTGAACAGCACGCACATTTTCACAAACATAGCCTCGATGATAGCTTTCATTTATTGGCTTCCTTTATAGAAAAGTTTTATCCGCAACACCCCGTTTTATTGCAGTTGGCAGCCATTGATTATTACCTGCATTTTAAAATTAAACCTAAAACATTCTTATTAGAAGAGGTGTCTCGCGAAGAGAAAAAAGCAGCCATTTTTGCCTGCAATGGAAATACCAATAAGTTCAGATACATTGTTTTGCCTATTGATTTTAACTTCGAATACTTTAATAAAACAAATGAAGTACAAATGGGTTCACACCATTTAGTCATTTGTTATAACGGTCAAACCAAAGCCCATGTGGCGGGTCAATTGGCTTTCGGTTTGAACCAAGTTGTCGTAGAAATTTAAGTACAAGATTTACCTATGTCAAGTCACCACATTGTAAGAGATACCCAAGAACCTGCACTCATTATTGCAAACGGACAATCATGTAGTGCCGAGTTGTTAAACCAATTGTTGGAATGGAATCCCATTGTAATGGTATTAGATGGGGCTTTGCCAAGGGTATTAGAACTAGGTATTAAAATTGATATTGTTTTAGGTGATTTCGACCGAAACCACCATCCAGAGGCCTATTTGGCGCACCAACAGCCCGTTGAAATTATTCATACTCCAGATCAAGACAAAACAGATTTAGAAAAAGGAATTGATTTACTCTTGTCTAGAAATCACAAAGCCATCAACATTGTTTGGGCAACAGGGCTTAGGGCAGATCATACATTTAATAACCTCAGCAACTTGGTTCGATACGTAGGAAAAGCAAACTTAGTTATGTACGACGATTACTCTAAAGTATACGTATTACCCAAACAATTCGATAAGTGGTTTGCAGCAGGAACTCCTATCTCACTAATACCTATTGGTAAGGTAGATGGTGTAACAACAAGTGGATTAAAATATAACCTACAAGACGATACCTTAGAAATTGGTATACGCTCTGGAAGCAGCAATGAATCCGCCACGGACGGAACAGTATTCATCAAACACACACACGGACATCTTTTGATGATGGAGTGTAGAGATTGAGCGCTTCACATATGTTGTTCATGAATAAATCATCAATTCAAAAACAATTTTAAGTTAGCTTTATATTAACTTTTACTATAATTATTCAAAATTAACCTAGGTAACTATTTGTTCATGCTAAGCTAACAATTCCACTACAAGCGGGAAACAATTTTGGGCTGTTTAAATCAAACACGCATGAAAAATTTTTTCCGAATTACTTGGCTCTTGTTGCTTCTCAATATACTGGGCACTGGAGCATCTCAAGCACAAATTAATGCCAACTTTGTAGGTAGGTATTCTATTGGAACTTACAACTCCAATGGAGGAGTTGCAGAAATCTCAGCCTATGATCCTGGCTCAAAAAGAATGTTTGTGATCAATGGTCCAGATACAAGCATCAAAATTGTAAACATAAGCAACCCTGCAGCACCTGTTCTGGTTTCAACCCTTTCTGTGAAACCTTATGGTATTGATGTTACTTCAGTTGCCTGCAATAAAAAGGGTTTGTTTGCTTTTGCAGTGATTGATTCCAATGGCAAAACCAATCCTTCTTCTATTGTATTTACTGATATCAATGGAAATTTTATTAGCAAAGTAAAAGCAGGTGCCAATGCAGACAATGTGGCTTTTACCTCAGATGGAAAGAAGCTTTTGGTTGCCAATGAAGGTGAGCCAAATGTAGGTTATACCATCGATCCAGAGGGTTCGGTTTCTATCATTGATTTAACAAATGGTGCTGCTTCTTTAACACAAGCCAATGTTACCCAAGTAGGGTTTACCGCATTTAATGCACCAACCGTAATTGATAACAAAATTCGCATATTCGGTAAAATACAAACTTCTGGTGGTGCTTTCTTAAGAAACTCAACCGTTGCAGAAGATTTGGAACCAGAATACATTACCATTTCAGAAGATAACACTACTGCATGGATTACTTGCCAAGAAAATAATTGTATTGCTGTATTAAATATCCCAACAGCAACCATCACCTCACTTTTACCCCTAGGTTTCAAGAACCATAACTTGGCCGGTTATGGTCTTGATCCTTCTGATCAGCCAGCTACAGCTGCTATTGCCACTTTCCCTGTATTTGGTATGTACAACCCAGATGGTATTAGCTCATACAAAGTAGGTAACCAAACCTATTTAGCTACTGCCAACGAAGGAGATGCAAGGGCAGATTGGGGGACAGCTAACAATGAAGAAGTAAGAGTAAACAACGCTGCTTATGTATTAGATACCACAAAATTTGGTGGTGCAACAGGTGTTGCAGCTATTAAAAATAACGCCGCTTTAGGTCGTTTAAATGTGACCAAAAATTATGGCGACTTCAACACCGACGGAAAAATTGATAGTATTTTCACTTTCGGCGCGCGTTCTTTCTCTATTTGGAATGCTACTACAGGTGCTTTGGTTTGGGATAGCAAAGATGAAATAGAACAACGTATCTTAGCCATGCATCCTGCCAATTTTAATGCAGGTCATACCACCAACGCTTTAGACGATAGAAGTGATAACAAAGGTCCAGAACCAGAGGCCATCACTATTGGTAAAATATTAGATAGTACTTACGCATTTATAGCCTTAGAAAGAATTGGTGGAATGATGATTTATAATATCACCAATCCTCAAAATCCTTACTTTGTTCAATACATCAATACAAGAAACTTTACCATCACGCCATCACAAGCTAACTTAGCCACAGTGGGCGATTTAGGTCCTGAAGGAATCCTTTTTGTGCCAAGAACTGAAAGTCCAACGGGCAAAGACATGATCCTACTTTCAAATGAAGTAAGTGGAACTGTTGCCATGTTCGAAATTGGTTCAAGAAGTGCTTTTCAATTACAAGTATTACATGCTTCAGACATGGAATCTGGTTTAGATGCACCTATTGATGCTCCTAACTTTGCGGCTGTTTTAGATACTTTAGAAGGTACTTATGCCAATACCGTTAAATTAGCTTCAGGAGATTGTTTTATACCTAGTCCGTTTTTATCTGCTGGCGAAGACCCAAGCATGCAAACACCTTTGCGTAATACTGCTTCTTTTTATTACGGCGGAACACAAGCCGTGCGCGCAGCTATTGGTAGAACAGATGTGGCTATGATGAACATCATGGGCTTCCAAGGTTCTGCCTTCGGTAACCACGAGTTCGATTTAGGAACTTCAGAAGTAAACAGCATCATTGGTGTTGATATCAGAAGTAATGGTGCAGATAAACGTTGGATTGGTGCTCAGTTTCCATACCTAAGTGCCAACCTTAACTTTGCAAACGATATCAACTTAAGTTATTTAACAACTACCCAAAGATTGTCGGTAGATAGTTTCAAAACACCTGTAAACATTACAGCAAATACCCAAAAGAAAGGTATTGCACCTTCTGCTATTATTTATAGCAATGGCGAGCGTATTGGTATTGTGGGTGCAACTACCCAATTATTGGCTTCTATCTCTTCTCCAGGTGCAACTACCGTTTTAGGTGGTAGCTCAGACAATATGCCTGCTTTAGCAGCAGTATTGCAACCTGTAATTGATTCATTGCGTGCCTTAGGTATCAATAAAATTATCTTGATGAGTCACTTGCAACAGTTATCAAATGAAAAGAATTTAGCTCCCCTTTTAAAAGGTGTAGATATCATCATTGCAGGTGGTTCACATAGCCTTTGTGCAGATGGAAACGACCGCTTAAGACCAGGTATTCCTGTGGCTGATAAATACCCAATCCTTACCAAGAACTTTGATAATGAACCTTTGGCAATTTTAAATACCACTTCAGAGTGGAAATATATTGGTAGGTTTGTATGTGATTTTGATACCTTAGGAAGATTAATTCCTGAATCATTAGATTCAACCATCAATGGTGCTTATGCGGCAGATACTGCCATGGTTACCAGTTTATGGGGTTCATACAGCGCGGCTTTTGCTCCGGGTACTAAAGGTGGTACAGTTCGTACTTTAACTACAGCTATTGCATCTGTCATCAATACCAAAGATGGCAACAGGTTTGGTAAAACAAATGTGTTTTTGGAAGGTAGAAGAAATTTGGTTCGAACCGAAGAAACCAACCTTGGTAACCTTTCTGCTGATGCCAATTTATGGTATGCACAGAAATACGATGCAGCGGTAAAAGTATCTATCAAAAATGGTGGTGGTATCAGATCTGCCATTGGTAATATCAATGCCATTGGGCAAAATACCGTTTTAGAAAATACCCTTGCCAACCCTAGTGCAGGTAAATTAAGAGGAGAGATATCACAATTAGATATCGAAAACTCATTGCGCTTCAACAACAAATTATCTATTCTTACTTTAAACGCCGCTGGTTTAAAGAGAATTTTAGAACATGGTTTATCTGCTACAAAGCCAGGTGCAACTCCTGGTCAGTTTCCTCAAGTGGGTGGGGTAGCTTTAAGTTATGATACCACCCGTTTGGCTGGAAATAAAATTGTGAGTTTAGCCATTATCAATGCTTCCGGTGTAAAAACAGATACATTGGTAAAAGATGGGGTATTCTATGGTGATACCAGTCGACTCTTTAAAGTAGTTACCCTCGATTTCTTAGCAGGGGGTGGTGATAGTTATCCATTCGTTGCCAACGGTTTTAACCGCATCAATTTAGATACTGCCATGAAAGATTCTATGTATGCTAAATTCCAAGCAAATGGCAGTGAACAAGATGCTTTTGCTGAATTTATGTATGCAAATTATAACCAGAATCCATACAATGTTCGCGATACAACCTTAAGAGGCGATAACCGCATTCAATTGCTCAATAGCCGCATGGAAGGAGTAATCATTCCAAATGCCGGACCAAGCAGTTCTCAATCTCCATTTGTAGTTCCTTTGGCACCAGGTGTTCAAATTAAATCAATCTTGAGTGTGGGAGATCAAGTGGGTAATTACCGCATGGTGGGTATACCAGATGGTACAGGCGCTTATGACAATGGTAATGGTACATTTACCTTTTTAATTTCTCACGAGTTGGGATCAAGTGCAGGTATCGCCAGAGCACATGGAGCCAAAGGAGCTTTCATAAGCAAATGGGTAATCAATAAATCTAATTTGGCTGTTGTTTCGGGTGCAGATCTTATCCAAAAAGTAAACATCTACAGCAATGGTTCGTATACACTTTATAACCCTTCAGATTCATCACCTTTCAAAACCTTTAACAGATTTTGTTCTTCAGATTTGCCTGCGTTAAGTGCGTTTTACAATGCAACAACTTCATTAGGTACACAAGAACGTATTTTCATGAATGGCGAAGAAGCCGGTCCAGAAGGTAGAGCATTTGCTCATATAGTTACTGGTCCAAATGCGGGTACTACTTATGAATTACCTGCTTTAGGAAAATTCTCATGGGAAAACGCCATTGCTTGTCCTACCGCTCAAAACAAAACCATTGTAGTAGGTACAGATGATGCCACTCCGGGTCAGGTTTACGTATATATTGGTACCAAAACCAATACAGGTAATGATATAGAAAAAGCAGGTTTAACCAATGGTAAATTATATGGTGTTGCTGTTTCAGGTTTAACCGCAGAGGTAAGCGCTAGTTTCCCTGCTCCAAATACTGCCTTTACTTTAGCAGATTTAGGTTTTGTTAAAGACTCAACCGGATTCTCATTGAACACCAGAAGTATTGCTGCAGGTGTGACCAATTTCTTACGTCCAGAAGACGGACATTGGGATCCTTCAAATCCAAACGATTTTTACTTTGCAACAACCAATAATTTCACTGCTCCAAGCAGGTTGTGGAGATTGCGTTTTACAGATGTAAAAAATCCTGAATTGGGTGGTACCATCACAGCCGTATTAGATGGAACTGAAGGTCCAAAAATGATTGATAACCTTACCATCGATAAATATGGTTTGATCTTATTGCAAGAAGATATTGGTAACCAAGCGCAATTGGGAAGAATGTGGCAGTATAATACAAAGACTGATGAGGTGAAATTATTGGCGCAACATGACCCAGCCAGATTTACTCCTGGTTCACCTTACTTTTTAACTTCAGATGAAGAAGCATCTGGTATCATTGATATGGAAGATATTTTGGGAACAGGTATGTTCTTAATGGTTGACCAAGTGCATTACAGTAAAGGTGGCGAGTTGGTAGAAGATGGACAGATTCTTTCTTTCTATAATCCTGACACCAGAAATTACAGTCCAGAAATTCAAGTAAAATCCAACAATACAATTATTCCGAATGGGTTAATAGTAGCTAACATCAATACCAATTTTGGCACTGTAGCAACTCGTAACTCAGAAACCAAAACATTTGTCATTGAGAATATCAGTTTAGGTGATTTAAAAGTAGCACAAGTTAAAATTGTGGGTGCAAATGCGGCTGAATTCAGCTTTGTAAATGCAGTACAATACCCAGCTACTATTACTGGTAACAACGTATTGAACCTATTGGTAAAATATACTGCTGGTAAACCAGGTGTAAAAAATGCCACCATTGAAATTGTAAGCAATGATTTCGATGAACCATTGTATTCGTTTGCCATTCAAGCTACAAGTGTTTGCACCAATCCAATCGTTTCATTACAAGCTGCAGGTAAAACAGAATTCTGTTTTGGAGATAGCGTAACCATCACTGCTACAAGTGATGCGGGTAATAGTTACCGTTGGACAAAATCATCTAATCCTATAACAGGTGCAGTAAACAATAGCTATGTTGCCAAAGAAAGTGGCGTTTACGTGGCCATTGCAACAGATAGCTTTACTTGCGAAGGCAGTTCAAACCCTGTTGCTGTTTTGGTTTCACCTATCCCAGGCAAACCAAGCATTACTAGAAACGGAGATGTATTAAGCAGTAGTGTTGAAGCTTCATACCAATGGTATTTAAATGGTACAGCTATTACTGGTGCTATCAATAGAAATTACACACCAAGCACAAAAGGTTCATACCAAGTGATGGTGAAAAATGTTGGAAATTGTAGCTCTGTATTGTCAGATACATTTAGCTTCATTCCAACCAGTATTTCTGAAATTTCTTCTTTAAACGGTTTACAAATTGCGCCAAACCCATACAGCAACTTCACCAATATTAGTTTGGTATTGAATGAAAAAGCTCAAGTGAAAATAGAAGTATTGAATATAATGGGTCAATTGGTTTCACAATTGGAGGATGCAGAATTGCCGCAAGGTGAATTTGTATACGCATTCGGAGCCAAACAACTCGGATTCAGTGCCGGAATGTATATCGTAAGAATCTCAGTAAATGATCAAATCATTAGCAAGAGAATCATAGAAAACTAGGTTTAGGATTTGTATGTAAAAGTGCCCGGATGCCAAAAGCATTCGGGCCTTTTCGTTTACTTAAACCAAACTTGTTTGAACAATTTAACCAAACACTTGTTACCTTTGAAAACCTAAAAATCAAATATGACACATTCCGCTATCAAAAAACCATCACAATCAAGAACCCTCATGAACGAAATGGTTTTGCCAAACGATACCAATACTTTACAAAACTTAATGGGAGGTCGCTTGCTCCATTGGATGGATATAGCTGCAGCTATTGCCGCACAAAAACACAGCGGCAAAACCGTGGTTACGGCC
>CAILJQ010000224.1 GCA_903834625.1 uncultured Bacteroidota bacterium | reverse complement strand
TTTGGGGTCGATTTTGAGCCGAGCGCATTCGACCAACAAAATGAGATTAAAAAACAATATCAATTAAAGTAAACAAAGGATTTGGATTGGGTATCTGGGTCTTTAATATAAAGTAAGCCCAAACACCATCAAGCAAATACATAATTTGCTGCCAATAAAGCAATTTTAAGCAGGGTTCAAAACTTCTTGTTACCTTTGCGCCTTCATATGAAGAAAAAGGCTTTATTTCAAGTACTCGCATTTTATTATTATACACCCATTTTTGATGCAGAGGAGTTTGTAGTGCAACACCTTAGCTATTGCAAACAGTTGGGGGTTATGGGTAGAATATACATTGCCCGCGAGGGAATTAATGGCACCATAAGTGGAACTCCGCAACAAATAAGTATTTACATGGACGACTTAAAGTCGGACCCCAGGTTTGAAGGCGTTAGTTTTAAGGTAGACGATTTCGACCACAATGCCTTCAATCGTATACACGTTCGACTAAAAAATGAAATTGTCAACTCGGGTTTAAAAACGGTTAGTCCAATTAGAAGAACAGGTAAACATCTCCATGGCGAAGAGTTTCAAGCCATAAAAGACAATGATGATGTGGTGGTAATTGACGTGCGTTCTAACTATGAAACCCGCTTAGGTAAATTCAAAAATGCCATTACCCTGGATATGGAAACCTTTAGAGAATTTCCGTCTAAATTACAAGAATTAGCCCAATACAAAGATAAAAAGGTGGTGACCTATTGCACAGGTGGTATCAAATGTGAAAAGGCATCGGCCTATTTGTTAGAGCAAGGATTTAAAGATGTGTACCAATTGTATGATGGCATTATCGGGTATGCCAAAGAAACTGGCGGTAAAGACTTTGACGGCGTATTGTATGTTTTTGATGGTAGGGTAACAGTTCCAGTAAATGAGGTAAATCCAGTGGTTATTTCTACTTGCAAAAAGTGTAATACCCCTGTTGCTCGCAACCTCAATTGCGCCAATGTAGATTGCAATGAGCAATTTGTGATGTGTGCTAGCTGCTCAGATGAAATGGAAGGATGTTGCTCAGAAGAATGTAAAAAAGCACCCGGAAAACGCGTATACAATGGTACCGGATTTTACGCCAAACCTCCTGTTTCTTAAGAGTCTTTGTTGATTCTAGCGCCATTCAGTTTCAATGGATTGTCCAATTTAATGAGAATCGACCTGAACCTATACCAATAAACCTTATCTTCGTTGCGGATGATGAAAGAAATTAAACCAGATATTAGCTTAGAAACCAGCAAAAGAGAGCAAGTTGAAGACATGTTCAATAGCATTGCTCATAGATATGATTTTTTGAATAGATTTCTATCTATGGGCATTGACAAAGGCTGGCGTAAAAAAGCCATTTCATACCTTAAACCTCTGCAGCCTAAGCAGATTTTAGATGTGGCCACTGGCACGGGAGATCTTGCCTTGGAAGCCATGAAATTAAATCCAGACAAAATCACCGGAATTGATATTGCTGAACAAATGCTGGTTTTTGGAAGGGAAAAAATTGCTGCCAAAGGATGGTCAGATAAAATTGTGATGCAACGTGCCGATAGCGAGAACTTGCCCTTCTCAGACAATAACTTTGATGCCATAACCGTTGCTTTTGGTGTGCGCAACTTCCAGAACTTATCTAAAGGCTTGAAAGAAATGAACCGGGTGTTAAAACCAGGTGGAAGATTGGTTGTACTTGAGTTTAGCAAACCAGCCTCTTTCCCCTACAAACAAGTTTATAATTTTTACTTCACTTACATTTTACCAACTTTGGGAAACTTATTAAGTAAAAGTAAAAATGCCTATACCTATCTGCCCGAGAGTGTAAAGCATTTTCCTGAAGGAGAAGATTTTGCAGGATTCTTAAGAGAAGCAGGCTACAAAAACATTATTGTGAAACCCCTAACTTTTGGCACTTGCTCGCTGTATATAGCCGACAAATAATAGCCTTTTTGGCTCTTGCCCTTTTTGCATCAGGCGTAAGTGCACAGGAAAACCTGCCGCAGTTCGACTTAAAACCGATGCATTTTGGTTTTACCTTGGCTACCAATTCTGGTAGAATGCAATTGCAAATGAAAAACAATTTCCAGAATGATACGGTAATGAACGTAGATGTGAAGAATTTCCCGGGAATTGGTTTAGGTGCCATTACAAATATCCGTTTGGCAGAATATTGGGATTTGCGTTTGATGGTTCCAGTCATTTCATTTGTGCAACGCAATTTGGTTTATACCTTCCCAGCATCAAGCAAAGAGGTAAAGATTGAATCTGCTTATTGTGATGCCAGTTTTCTGTTGAAATACAAATCGGAACGAAGAAAAAATTCACGTGTTTATGTGATAGGTGGAGGTAGAATGAGTTATGATTTTGCTTCAACCGTCAAGAAAAATAGGGGTTTGCAAAACCCTGTAGTTTCTCTTAATCCAATTACTTATGGTTGGGAAGCTGGTTTTGGTTTAGATATTTACTTTGAATATTTTAAGTTCTCTCCAGAAATTAAATTTTGCAGCACCTTTGGAAATGCTATGTACAAGGATGGGTATATTTTTACCAATGTTATTGAAAACCTATCTCCTCAACTTATTCAAATTTCCTTTCATTTCGAATAAGGAATAGGTGCTTCCTTTCAATCTCCAACAAATTGCTTTTCTTTGCAGGCTGTGAAGTTCACCATCCATCAAAAAGACAAAGAAAGTGCCGCGCGTGCAGGTACCATTGAAACAGGTAGGGGCGAAATATTAACGCCAATTTTTATGCCTGTGGGTACACAAGGCACGGTAAAGTCTGTAACCCAGCATGATTTAGATGTAAGAATAAAAGCCCAAATTATTTTAGCAAATACCTACCACGTGTTTTTACGTCCGGGTTTAGAGGTAGTTAATAAAGCAGGAGGGATACATAAATACATTAACTGGAACAAGCCCATGTTAACAGATAGTGGCGGTTACCAGGTGTTTAGTTTAAGTGAAATTCGAAAAATAAAAGAAGAAGGTGTCTCTTTCCGCTCTCACCTAGATGGCTCTAAAATATTCTTCTCACCAGAGATTGCAACAGATATCCAAAGAACCATTGGGGCAGATATTTTTATGGCCTTTGATGAATGTCCGCCTTACCCAAGTGATTATAAGTACGCCAAAAACTCTATGGACTTAACCCATAGATGGCTTAAAAGATGCATCACTCGGTTCAATGAAACAGAACCTTTGTATGGAGTGGAGCAAAGTTTATTTCCCATTGTTCAAGGAAGTACCTATAAAGATTTGCGTGCAGATTCTGCCAAATTTATTGCCGATCAAGACATGCCGGGAAATGCCATTGGTGGCCTGAGCGTGGGTGAACCTGCCGAAGCCATGTATGAAATGACGGAATTGGTTTGTAGTCACCTACCAGCAGATAAACCTAGATACCTAATGGGAGTTGGAACGCCAGAGAATATTCTGGAATGTATTGCACTTGGAGTAGATATGTTTGATTGTGTGATGCCAACAAGAAATGCCCGACATGGATTTTTGTTTACCTCAAAGGGAATCATCAACATCAAAAACGAAAAATGGAAGTTTGACTATAGTCCGGTTGACGAGCTATTCACACCCGAATACTCAAAGGCTTACCTCAAACATTTAATAAAGTGTAACGAAATGTTGGGGGCAACCATAGCCAGTATTCAAAACCTCAGTTTTTACCTCTGGCTGGTGAATGAGGCCAGGGAACATATTTTAGCGGGCGATTTCCTTTCATGGAAAAAAAGTACCTTGCCAACGTTCATGACAAAATTATAATAGAACTGGCAAAAGAATTGCAATAAGGCAAACACATGTTAAAGAAACTCGGCATAGGTATTTTAGACAGGTATATCATTAGCAAATACCTGCAAACTTTCTTTTATTCTGTTTTGCTGTTTACCTTTATTGCCATATTTATTGATATCAGCGAGAAGATGGACGATTTTATCAAACGTAAACCACCCTTAAGTGTGCTTATTTTTGATTATTATATCTGGTTCATCCCGTATTTTATGGGATTGTTTAGCTCGGTTTTTATCTTCCTATCTACGCTCTTTTTTAATAGCAAACTTG
>CAILJQ010000223.1 GCA_903834625.1 uncultured Bacteroidota bacterium | reverse complement strand
TTTTTGCGACAACTTGGGAGTATTTGGAGTGAGGTTAATGGGTTAATTTTTATCTTTAGATTGAAATCAAACTAAATGAGTAAACACGAAACTTGGAGAACAAGACAATATTGGCAAACCGTAGGAGGTTTATTGATTGAAGAATTCGTTTCTGTGAATGCTTCTGAATTAAACGCAAAAAGACCGATAGATGGTTTAATTGTTCTTAATGAACCAACGGCAATCCACACCAATAGTTTCTATGATATTAAAGATAAGGATGTAGTTATCATTCAATGCAAAGCAACAAGACTCGGCATGTACTTGTTGGGTCAAATATATTTTAGTCAGTTTTTAATTCAGAAACACCAACCACGAAGTATAAAGTTAGTTGCCATTTGTGGTAAATCTGATTCTATTATGGAAGAACTTGCAATAGCACATAATATTGAGGTTGTAGTAATTCCTGAATAAGGATATTAATTTAAGAGGTAGATGGCAGATGTGGTTTGGGGTAAGCCAATTCTATTTGTTGTAAAAGAATAAAAATCTGTTTTTAGTCATCCCCATATCACCACCTCAATTCAATAATAAGATAGCAACTTTATTGATTT
The DNA here is from genome assembly GCA_903834625.1 of uncultured Bacteroidota bacterium. GTDB lineage: Bacteria > Bacteroidota > Bacteroidia > UKL13-3 > UKL13-3 > B1. The sequence goes on along the minus strand of CAILJQ010000223.1, from coordinate 5,318 downwards.
CAAGTTATAAAAAACTAACTTTACGAATAACAATGTAATTGATTTAGAAGAATGAGCTTTAAAAACATACTAGAGAAATACCGTAAAATATCATTCTCCGAAAGAGATAAGGGAGACCGCTTCGAACGATTAATGCAAGCATATCTAAAAACTGACCCCAAATATGCTTATCAGTTTAAAAATGTTTGGTTGTGGAATGAGTTTCCTGGAAAGAAAGACTTAGGCGGAAGCGATACAGGTATTGACTTAGTTGCTGTTACACATGACAATGATTATTGGGCTATTCAATGTAAATGCTATCAAGACACTTCAACCATTGACAAGCCAGCCGTTGACAGTTTTCTTTCTACGTCAAGTAGGGAATTCAAAGATGAAAGTTTAAGAACAACTAGCTTCGCTCAAAGACTTTGGATTTCAACCACAAACAAATGGGGACCTAATGCTTATGAAGCAATCAAAAATCAAAACCCACCAGTTACTAGAATTAATCTTACAGATTTAATTGACGCTCCTGTTGATTGGGAAAAATTGGAGCAAGGTATTCACGGAGAAAAAGGACGTGCAGAAAAAAAGAAACTTTATCCGCATGTATTAGAAGTACGTGATAAGGTTTTTGAATATTTCAAGGAGAATGAAAGAGGTCGTTTAATTATGGCTTGTGGTACAGGTAAAACAATAACCTCATTAAAAATTGCCGAGAAACAAACTGACAACAAAGGAACAATACTTTTTCTTGTTCCATCCATTGCACTAATTGGACAGACATTAAAAGAATGGACATCTCAAGCCGATGAACCGATTAACCCAATTTGTATTTGCTCCGACCCTGAAATAACAAGAAAGAGAACTAAGGACGACCAAGATTTAACAAGCACTATTGATTTGGCTTGGCCTGCTTCAACGGATTCTAATAATATCTTAAAACAATTCCAACATTATAAAAACGCCAACAATGGAATGACGGTGGTTTTTTCTACTTACCAATCTATTGATGTAATAGCAAAAGCACAAATAGTTTTACTGAAAAATGGCTTTCCTGAATTTGATTTAATTATTTGCGATGAAGCACATCGAACAACTGGTTATACAGAACCAGGCATGGACGATTCGGCTTTCGTAAAAGTACATGATGCTGATTTTATCAAATCAAAGAAACGTTTATACATGACAGCCACTCCAAGGTTGTACGATGTAGAAGCACAATCGAAAGCAGCCAAAAATGATATTCCGCTTTGGTCAATGGACGAGGAAAAATATTTTGGAAAAGAAATTCACCGCATTGGTTTTGGTGAAGCAGTTGAAAGAGGATTGCTCACCGATTACAAGGTTATTATTCTTACGCTTAATGATAAGGATGTACCAACGGCAGTGCAAAAAATGATTACCAATGGTGAAGCCGAAATTAAAACTGATGACCTCACTAAATTAATCGGAACTGTTAATGCCTTATCAAAGCAATTTTTAGGGAACGAATCAATTAAAGTTGAAGGTGATGATAGGCCTATGAAAAGGGCGGTTGCTTTTTGTGGCAGCATTGCCAACTCTACCAATATTGCAGCAAGCTATAATTTGGCTTCTGAAAACTATTTGGAATCACTTCCAGAAGAAAAGAAAAAGGATATGGTTACTGTACAAGCCATGCATATGGATGGAACAATGGCTGCTCCGCAACGTGACCAAATGCTCAGTTGGTTAAAGGAAGAAACGCCAGGTAATGAATGTAGAATTATTACAAACGTTCGAGTATTAAGTGAAGGTGTTGATGTTCCTTCTTTAGATTCTGTACTTTTTCTTTCTGCTCGAAACTCTCAGGTTGATGTTGTGCAATCCGTTGGTCGTGTAATGCGTAAATCAGAAGGCAAGAAATACGGATACATCATTATTCCTGTGGTTATTCCTGCAGATGTTGAGCCAGAACATGCTTTAGATGACAACGAACGTTACAAAGTAGTTTGGACAGTTTTGAACGCTTTACGTGCACATGACGACCGTTTTAATGCTACGGTAAATAAAATTGAACTCAATAAGAAACGACCAAACCAAATTATTGTTGGTGGTTCTGAATATGGTTTTGATGGAGATGGAAACCCGATTGAAAAAACTCGTGACGGATATGAAGGCACTGATTCAAACAACGAAATTGGAAGACAAATAGCCGTCCAATTCGGGCAATTACAAGATGTAGTTTTTGCTCGAATGGTTGAAAAAGTTGGTGACCGAAGGTATTGGGAGCAATGGGCAAAAGATGTTGCACAAATTGCTGAACGACAAATTGAACGCATCAGGTTTCTAATTACTGAAAAGAAAGACCAGCGTACTGCATTCAATAAATTTCTAAGTGGTTTACAAAAGAACATAAATCCGAGCATTGACGATGCTCAAGCCATTGAAATGTTGGCACAACATATTATAACACAACCAATTTTTGATGCCTTGTTTGAAGGTTACTCATTCGTAAAATCAAACGCAGTTTCTATGGCTATGCAAGGCATGATAGAATCTTTGGAAGAAGGAAGTAACCTTGCAGAGCAAGACGAAACTCTACAAAAATTTTATGATTCTGTTCGCATACGTGCTCAAGGCATCGACAATTCAGAAGGAAAGCAACGCATCATTATTGAATTATATGATAAGTTTTTCAAAACAGCATTTCCAAGAATGGTGGAGAAACTGGGTATAGTTTATACACCTGTAGAAGTAGTTGACTTTATCATTCATTCTGTTAACGATATTCTTAAAAAGGAATTTGACAGAACAATTTCTGATGAAAATATACACATACTTGACCCGTTTACAGGAACAGGAACATTCTTAGTGCGTTTGCTTCAAAGCGGTTTGATTGATGTAAAAGATTTAGAACGCAAATACAAAGATGAATTACATGCGAACGAAATTGTATTATTGGCTTATTACATAGCAGCCATTAACATTGAAAACGCTTATCACGATGCTACACCCGACCCTAATGATGGCGTGGGTAAAGCCAATTATACATCATTTGATGGTATTGTATTAACAGATACATTTCAACTCAGTGAAACAAAAGAAACTGAAATTCAATATGAGGAGATGTTGAAGAAAAATTCTGAACGAGTTGAAAAACAAAGAAAAGCACCACTTAAAATTATTATTGGAAATCCACCATATTCAATCGGGCAGAAATCCGCAAACGATAATGCACAAAATCAAACTTATCCAATGTTAGATAAACGCATTGCTGATACTTATGCAAAATTTTCTTCAGCAGGTCTTAGTAAATCACTTTATGATGCTTATATCAAGGCTTTTCGTTGGAGTACGGATAGATTAGATAAAACAGGTGGTATTATTTGTTTTGTTTCAAATGGTGCATGGTTAGACGGTAATAGTACAGATGGTTTCCGTAAAGCGATTGAAAAAGAATTTTCATCCATCTATATTTTTAATTTAAGGGGGAATGCCCGCACAGTAGGAGAGTTAAACAGAAGAGAAGGACACCCATTATTTGGAGCAAGTGGTGGTAGAGGGGGCTCTATGACCCCTATTGCAATTTCATTGTTAGTTAAAAATCCAGCTGTAAAAAGGGAAAAAGCTGAAATTTTTTATCACAATATAGGTGATTATCTAAAGCGAGATGAAAAACTCAAAATCATCAAAGGATTACAAACCTTTGGAAATCCTAAAATGGAGTTATTTACTTTGCAACCCAATGAACACGGTGATTGGTTGAGTATGAGGAATAAAATGTTTGATGATTTTATTTCGATTGAGCCAGAGAAGAAGTTTGATTTAAAGAGTAAAACAATTTTTAACACATACGCAATTGGAGTTGCTACGAATAGAGACGCATGGGTATATGGTTTCTCATATTTTAAAATTAAAGGAAACATGGAACGAATGATAGAATTTTACAATATGCAAAAAGAGTCATTCGCTTCTGAAATTAAAATAAATAACAAATTAAAAGTTGAAGATTTTATTAGCCAAAATCCTCAAGAAATTAGTTGGACAAGGGCTTTACGTAAAGATGTTAAAAAAGGTATTACTCATAAATATACTTCGATTAATTACAGGACTACCATGTATAGACCCTTTACAAAGCAGAATTTATATTTTGATAAGGCTTTCATTGAAAGTCCAGGATTGTCAATACAATTATTCCCAACAAAAGAATTAGAGAATGTTGTTATCAATTGTCACGGGTTAGGTGGAAATAAACCTCATTCTATTTTAATAACAAACAATATAATCGACCTTAATTGTTTAGAAGCAGGCGCGCAATGTTTCCCTTTATATTACTATGAAGAAAATAAAGTAACTCAAAAAGGTTTATTTGACACTGATTTAAGTCAGAAATATATTCGTAGAGATGCCATCAGCGATTCTATTTTAGAAAGAGCAACACAGCAATATGGAAAGACCGTAACCAAAGAAGATATTTTTTATTATGTGTATGGCTTTTTACACAGTAACGAATATAGAGAAACCTTTGCAAACGATTTAAAGAAAATGTTACCACGTTTGCCATTGGTAGAAAATGTTAAAGACTTTTGGTCGTTCAGTAAAGCTGGTAGACAATTAGCAGAACTGCATTTGAATTATGAAACTGTAGCTCCTTCTCCTGATGTAACCGTAACAGGTGATGATGGTAAAAATTATTCGGTAGATAAAATGCGTTACCCCAAGAAAGACCAAAAAGAAACAATTCTTTACAACAGCAAAATAACGTTGAGTAATATTCCTGCAAAGGCTTATGAATATGTTGTAAACGGGAAGTCAGCCATTGATTGGATAATGGAACGCTACCAAGTTTCAACACACAAAGAAAGCGGTATCGTAAACGACCCGAATGACTGGGCAAAAGAAGTTGGCAATCCTCGTTACATTTTAGACTTGTTGTTAAGCATTATCAATGTAAGTGTTCAGACCGTTGACATTGTAAACAGTTTACCAAAAGTTGATTTTGGAATAGAAACAACAGAAAGCAATATTGTAAATATGTATCCGACAAGTGAAGATAATGAACAAATAACTAAAGCCGCAGAAGAAGATAATGATTAAGCGTTTCCTTCTCTAACATTAATTATTTCTTGCAAAATGTTCAATCACCCAAGTTTCACTTTCAATAAAAGTGAAACATAAGGCATAAATCGTTGATATGCTTGCTGTTAGTTTTCCCTTATTTTATGCATGTTTCATTAGTGCATTTCTGCTTGTTTTTTTGAAATATTATCTGGAGCATAGCCAGTATTATGGCAAAAAGAACAACAACTTATTTGGAGTGGGACAAGGTTGTACTCCTGATTAAAAAATTAGAGAAAGACGAGAACTATAAATTT
>CAILJQ010000222.1 GCA_903834625.1 uncultured Bacteroidota bacterium | reverse complement strand
TTGATTCAATTTTTTAAATCTAGTCGTATGTTAAACGCTTATTTGCGCTTAATTGCTCTTAACAAAAAAAGCCCCATCTAGATTGCTCTAGACAGGGCTTTTTTGTTTTACTATTTAGTTTATTTATTGATAATAAACTTGATGGTTTTTGAACCATTTGCACTTTCCATGTTACAGAAATAAACGCCACTTTGTAATCCTTGGATGTCAAAAGTGTGGTTAATTTGTTTTGTGTAGAAAGTTTTGCTCATCAATTCTCTTCCGCTTAAATCAATGATACGAGCTGTTAATGGTAATGTTTCAATGCCGCTTACAGAAATGTTTAATTTGTCTGAAGCTGGGTTAGGGTAAATTAAACTCAAAGCATATGTTAACTCATTTTCATTCATACCTACTGTTTTGTATACAATAACAGTACGTGTTACAGAATCTGAATTGCCTGCTAAATCGCTTACTTTATAGGTAATCAAATAAGTGCCTACTTTGCTTGAATCTACTGCACTAGTTCTTACAACCTTGGCAGTTATATTGCCATCCTTGTTATCTGCAGCGCTAAATCCTGGTTCAACATAACTGTTACCCATTAATAGTGAATCAGGGTTTTTACCTGTTAAGGTAATTACTGGCTTTTGGGTATCTGGAGCGCCAGAGAAGTCTAAATCATTACTATCACGTGGTTGTAATTTCCAGTTGCTGAAAGATAGGATCAAAACGCCTTGAACTTGCTTCATTAACTGACCAACAACTAGGTTGTTGTTAAAGTTATCTGGTAATCTTGTACTGATATCATCTATGCGTAAACCTGTAGTTTTGGTTTTGTCTTTATTGATTAAAAATTCACCAAAATTAGATGGAGCATCAGCATTGGTATTCACTACATAAACGCTGTCGAAACGAAGTAGCATTCCTTCATAAGCACATAATTCTGGTCTGCGCTGTGCGCTTGCAGAAATTGCTGCTACGGTATCAATGTTTAAGGTGTTAAATGCAGGTAAAGTGGCTCCTGTAGAAATTCTTGTTCCAAGAACATTGTTCAAAGTTGTATTGCCAAATTGTTCAACCACTTTAAAATGAGTTAATGAGATAGAATCTCCAACTCTCCATGTACTGGTGGCATCACCTACAACACGATTTACAATGATTGCACTGTTTGGAGCATTACCATCTTGAATGGTTAATATGTTGGTTGTACCTTGTGTCATGGCAGTAGAGGTAACTACTCCTCTAATATCAACACCTGCTAAGCTATCATTATGCCAAATGGTTTGGTTGTTAGGGTAAGGACTGAATTGTACATCTTGGATGGTTTTGATGCCACCATCTTTAACAATGTATGAGTTGAAACTTCCGAAGGTATCAGGAGAATTGGTAAAAAATCCATTGTTATCGGTAGGGCGAATAAAGTACTTTACAATACTTCCATTAGCTCTTGCTGGAATAAAACCATACCACATCATGGTATCGTTAGGTAAGGTGTTTCTTGTAAGGGTAATTGTATCAAACGTTGTGCTGGTATAACCAACTGTATGGAACAATTTAACGTTATTTACACGTGCAGAACCTTGTTGAATCTTCACCAAAACACCTACTGAATCTGTTGAACTTGCTACAACTGGGAAACGGTTTCTTGATAAAACGGTTGGTGGAGTGTAACTTACTGGGCCTAAATCTGAAGGTAATAATGGGTTGATAGTAAACCTGTATTGACCAGAAATAGCCGATTCAACGATAACTCCTTTTACATAAGAAATACGGGTTCCGATTACTGGAGGAGCAAAACGACCTGGTGCTAAAACACTATCAGAATTGGCATCATTTCTGAACCAAGCAGAAAAATCACCTACATCAATGGCATTTCCGTTTTCATCTGCAATACTCCAGAACCAACGGTTTCCGCTTTGTTGACGGGTAAATACAGTTACATTTTTCAACTCCACATAAGCGCCTTCCCATTTCTCGCCACTTAATTTCTTTTGAACCTGACCAATAGATGCGTTTCCTGTCATTAATGAATCAATTCTTAAGGTAGCAGGGGTGACAGTTTTTGGATTTAAGTCAAGAATTTCCACCCCATTTTCCCAAAGTGGGTTGGCTTTGATCATGTTTACTTGGCTCTGGCCCTGACGAGTACCAGCAGGAGCTGTACCCCTAAAGGTACGAATAACACCCGTTACACGTACCCTTGTCCCTGGTTTTAAGTTGTCGTAAAACTTGGTTTCGTTTAATAATTGAATCAATGTTTTACCTGAGCCAGCAGGTTCACACATGATTTCAACACCACCCCATGGGCGACCAAAAGTATCTACTGAAAGTACAGTAGCTTTTCTACTGGTACTCAAACCATACAATCTTGGATCGAACAATACAATACCATCAAACCTTACGGTATCGCGGTATAAGGTGTCTTTGAAAGTTGGATTGATGTAGTCTGATGAGTCGTTTGGAAATGCCACACTTAATTTGGCACTATTTACAAACTGAACGGTGTCTATCGGAATAACCGGATAGGGATTCTGAGCTTGGGCAACAAGGGCCAACATCAGAACTACCATGCTAAGTAGGATTTTTTTCATATTTTTTTGTTTAGTTGTTTTCTTTTCAAGCTGCCAAAATTAAAGTATTTTTTATAAGAATCCATTGAATGTGGAGATTTAACGATTTACTCACAATCCCACAATTTTTCGGCTATTTTTTATTCGGTTCGAACCTAAAATTGAATGGTTTTCAATGGCAAAAGTTCATATTTGCAAATACATGAACAGAATTGTAATTTTTCTCTTTTTCATCATGTTTTTGGTTGCTAATGAATCAAAGGCACAAGTTCCCTCACAAAGTAGATATACCACTACAGGTAGAATTGGTTTGTCGGTGAATAATTATGGTACTTATGGTCGACCAACAGTTAGAAGCAATACGCAAGGTCCGCCCTCATTGGCATTCCCAAGAGGTAGTGGAATTGAACATCTTTTTGAAGCAGGAATTTGGATTGGCGCTTTAGTAGATGGTCAGGTACGTGTAAGCACCAGTTCTGTAGATGCCAGTTCTGGTTATAGCACAGGTGGAAGTGGTTTTGAGTTTACCCAATTGAGTTCAATTAAAGAGCGCTCAAAATTGCCCAATAGCAGCAGTTACTCTTCGTCGGCCATTTCTCACCAAGATTTTATGATGACCCAAACCGATAGTTTTGTCATAATTCCAGGCACATCTATTCCAATTAGTGGTCACGCAAATCCACTTGGGGCAGTAATGAAACTAGAAACCTATGCTTGGAATTTTCCATTTGCCGATTTTTTTGTCATCTGTAATTATGAAATTACCAATGCAAGTGATAAACGTTGGGATTCTGTATTTCTTGGTACCTTCAGTGATTTGGTAGTAAGAAATGTAAATGTAACAAGAGATGCTGGAACTGCTTTTTTTAACAAAGGGAGAAATGGAATTGATCCAACTTACCAATCCTTGTTTGCTTACCAAAGTTATGGTGATGATATTGAGTTTACACGTTCCTATGCAGCCATTCAATTTTTAGGGATAGATTGGAGGGGAATGTTTTTTAATCCTGCTAAGCCAGATACTTTTACCAGCAAAGGGTACCCAACTCCAAGAGTGAATTATAATTTTTGGAATTTTAACTCAGTTGCTGTCCCTTGGAATACACCGGGAAACGACCAAGAGAGATATTTAAAATTAGCCAATAGCATAGATTCCACTACTTTAAATCAGGGTGATGGTCCTATAAATGGAATACCTGCAAACTGGCTACAATTGCTGAGCGCTGGTCCAATTGTGAACGTTGAGCCAGGCGAGAAATTTACCTTCACCTTTGCTTTTGTTTGTGCTAAACAAAAGGAGCCTTTGAGCTATTTGCCTGTTGGTTCAACCAATATTATTTCAACACCAGATTCTAGAAAAGAGTTGACTGAAAATATGAAGCGCACCCGCGCAACATATGTAGGGGAGGATGTAAATGAAAATGGTAGGTATGCGCCTGAACTTGATTTGAACCAAAATGGAAAATTAGACAGGTATATTTTGCCTGAACCACCTGAATCTCCGCTTACCAAAGTAGTTACCTCTGAAGGTAAAATTGAGGTCTATTGGAACAATGTAGCTGAATATTCGGTTGATCCTATCAGTAGAACCAGAGATTTTGAAGGATACAGAATATATAGAAGTAATGCAGGTGATGACTTGGGTTTGAAGATTATTGATGAAGCAAATCTTATTGCACAATGGGATTCTGTTGGAAATGCCATTGGGTTCAACAATGGTTTTGAACTTGTTAAATTGCCTACGCCTATGGTTTTTGAGGGCGATACAACCAAATATTTTTACAAATACACCATGAACAATATTGCCAATGGCTGGCAGTATTTAGTAGTAGTTACAGCCTTTGATAAAGGGGACAAAAAGTTGGGAATACCCTCTTTGGAATCGTCGTTTACACAGAATGAGGTTAGGGCATTTGCCGGAACTACCCCAAATGATTTTGGCAGCGCCAATGCAAAAAAAGTAGGGGTTTACCCAAATCCATATAATACTTCTGCCGCGTGGGATGGAACCTCGAGCCGAAACAAGAAATTGTATTTTTATAATTTGCCTGCTACTTGTGAGATTCATATTTACACCAACAGCGGTGACTTGTTGGCAACACTTACACATAACAGTGAAACCTATAAAGGGGAAGGTATTGCTTGGACAAATAGCTTTGGAGATGCTTCTAAAACAACTATGAGTGGGGGAGAACATGCTTGGGATATTTTGAGTGATTCTAAAACGCAATTGACCACGGGCGTTTATTTGTTTACCGTAAAAGACCTTAAATCGGGTGAGGTGCAAAGTGGCACTTTTGCCTTGATCAAATAATTCATGAAAGCACTTCAGTTTCCCAATTTTCAGTTTCAAATTCGTGAAGCAAAAGGGAAATTGTTCATATATGATGCATTCCGCAAAAAGGAGGTTGTATTAACGCCAGAAGAATGGGTTAGGCAACACGTTTTGGCTTATTTATGCGAAGTGCAAAATTACCCTTCCTCCCTCATTGCAGTTGAAAGAAGTTTAACATACAATCAATTGAAAAAACGATTTGATGTGCTGGTGTTTAGTAAGAATGGAAAACCATTTATGCTGGTTGAATGTAAAGCTCCTGAAGTAAAGTTAAGTAGCGAAACCTTGTTTCAAATAGCTACCTACAATACCGCATTTCAAGTGCCTTATTTATTTGTAAGTAACGGACTTCAACACCTCTTGTTTGGTTTAATAGATGGAAAATACCAATCTATTCAAGGCTTTCCCGAGGCGCAATGAATTACATCATCAATCCTGCTAATGTAGCACTAAGGTATGAGGCAAGTGTGCCACAGATAAGAGCTTTAAATCCCAGTTTTGCCAGATCTGACCTGCGCTCTGGCGCCAATTCTCCAATACCACCCACTTGTATTGCAATAGAGCTAAAATTAGCAAAGCCGCAAAGAGCGAAGCTAACTATGAGCAATGATTTGGGTTGAAGCGTTTGTGCAACAATCATGGGAGATAATTGGGCATAAGCTACAAATTCATTGATAACCATTTTGGTTCCCATTAACGAGCCTACCATATGGGTATCTTGTGCAGGAACCCCCATGGTCCAAGCAAAAATAGAGAACAGATTTCCAAAAATTTGGTTCAGGCTAAGTGTATCTAAATTGATTGATAAGAAATTGAGCGACATTCCCATTGTTGCAAGTGAATGACCTAACTTTCCTAATAATGCGTCTGCTAATGCAATAAGGGCAATAAAGCCGATAAGCATAGCAATAACATTCAAAGATATTTTTAAGCCATCTGAGGCACCATGTGAAATGGCATCGAGGAGATTGGCATGTGTTTTCTTTACTTCTAGTTTGATGGCGCCTTTTGTTTTAGATTCTTCGGTTTCAGGCCAAACAATTTTAGAAATAACCAAAGCCCCAGGTGCAGCCATTATACTTGCTGCTAAGAGATAAGGAGCTGGAATGCCCATAGATATATAAACCGCCATCACTCCACCTGCGATAGTAGCCATACTACCACTCATGCTGGCCAATAACTCACTCATGGTCATAGATGAAATATAAGGCTTAATCATAATTTGTGCTTCAACCTGACCAACAAAAGTGCTTGCAACATTTGAAAGTGCTTCGCTACCACTCACACGCATGAGTGAATGTACAATTCTTGCCAAGAATGAAACGATTAATTGCATCAGCCCTACATGATAAGCCATACTCACTAATACAGCCACAAAAATGATGGTTGGCATTATTTTGAACATGAACAAGAAGCTGTATTGATCGCCAAAAATGGGTTTCAATAAATCGGGTCGGATCAAACCGCCAAAAACAAATTCACCACCTTTATCAGCAAGTTGTAATAGGCCTTCAATTTTTTTTCCAACATAGGCAAATGTGTCTGACCCGATTTGTGTTTTTAGAATGAACAAAGCCAAAAGAACTTGAATACCAAGTCCGCTAAAAACGAGCCGGTAATTGATGGCTTTTCTGTTGTTTGAAAGTAGGAAAGCAATTCCTAAGATTAGCGCAATACCAATTAAACCGGTGAATCTTTCCATGATAATTATTTATTTCTTCTTTGTATTTCGTCGCGGATGCGGGCAGCAGTTCCGTAATCTTCAACAGAGATAGCGTTTTCGAGCATGGTTTCAAGTTGTTCCATGGTCATTTTAGTAAACTCTTTGCTCTCCTCCTTGTTCTTGCTTTTTGGCTTAACGGGTGTGGCGTCTTCAAGTGTTTGACCGGCATCATCGTTAAATACAACACTTGCGGCATCCATAATGTCTTCATAGGTATATATCGGACATTTAAAACGCACTGCTAAGGCAATAGAGTCAGATGTTCTTGCATCAATCTCCTTTATCTCACCATTATGTTCGCAAATCATTTTTGCATGAAAAACACCTTCGTTGAGCGAGTAAATAACAATTTCGTGAATTTGGATTTCGAAAGATTTACAGAAATTGACAAAGAGATCGTGTGTCATTGGCCTGAAAGGAACAATTTTTTCAATTTCAATAGCAATAGCTTGGGCCTCAAAACTACCTATCACTACAGGAAGTTTCCTGTTACTGTTTTCTTCTCCTAATATTAAGGTATATGAGCCGCTGGTTTGCCCCGTACTCAATCCTACAATGTTTAATTTAACCCTGCTCATGCAACTCTTTTAATCGGGAACGAAATAAGCAATTTAGACGAATGTAAAAAACACAATTTAACCACCATTTTTAGAGGAAGGTACAAATACCCAAATAATGAACCTATAGAAAGACCATTATTTGGGTATAATTATTTAAGACGGCAGTTTGCCTAAATTTAGGCTTGTTGGGATTTGAGTGCTTGCGCGGCAGCAGTAATGGCTGGTAATACATCAAAAGCATCGCCTACAATACCATAATCTGCAGCTTTAAAGAAAGGAGCTTCAGGGTCTTTGTTAATGGCCACAATTACTTTGCTTGAGCTTACTCCTGCAAGGTGTTGTATGGCACCTGAAATTCCGATAGCTATATATAAATTAGGTTTAATGGTAATACCGGTCTGACCAACATGTTCTGAATGTGGGCGCCAATGCATATCGCTCACAGGTTTTGAGCAGGCAGTTGCAGCACCAAGAGTATCTGCTAGTGTTTCGATGAGGTGCCAATTTTCTGGGCCTTTCATCCCTCTACCTGCACTTACTACTAAATCTGCTTCTGTAAGAACAATCTTTCCGGTAGTTCTGGCAATTTCAACAGATTTTGATTTGGCATCACCTGCATTTAAACCAGCATCTGCATTTTCAATGGCAGCAGATTTTGGGTTTTCAGTAATGTTAAATGAGTTTGGAGTAATAGATAAAACCTTTGTTGAAGTATTGATAGCAACATCTGCAAAGGCTTTTCCCGAGAATACTGTTCTACGTACTTTAAAACCTGATGCAGTTTCTGGCATAGAAATAACGCCTGAAACAATACCTGCTGAAAGTTTTGCAGCAGTTCTGGGTGCAAGGGTTTTACCTGAATAAGTATTAGAAAGTATAACAAGTTCAGCATTTTTAGCTTTTGCCGCGTGAGCCAAAACCTGACTATAAATCTCACCATTAAATGAGTTTACATAATCTTGGGAATAGGAAACCACGGTATCTGCACCATACTTACCTAATTCCGCTAGGTTTTCTGCTGGAACGTTTCCAATAGATACGGCACATACATTTCCACCGTTGGTTTGAGCAATTTGAGAGGCATATGAAACAACTTCAAAAACAGATTTTTTGAAGTTTCCATCTTGGTTTTCTGCGTATACTATAATGTTCATGGTAATACTTTTTAAGGTTAGATAACTTTGGCTTCGTTGTGCAATAAATCAATGAGTTTGGCAGCTTCTGTTGCATCAATCATTTTGCAGGCGCCTTTAGGAGCTGGAAGTTCAAAAGCAACAGTTTGAGTATTTGCTTGGGCTCCAGAAGGTTCAACCACTTTTAGAGGCTTGCTTCTTGCGGCCATAATACCCCTCATATTTGGAATACGTGGTTCGGTGAGTTCTTTTTGTGCACTGGCAACAAAAGGAAGTGTGCATTCTAATTTTTCACGACCACCATCAATATCTCTTTCCAATTTAGCAATGCCATTTTCAATATCTATGGCGGTAATTACATTTATACTTGGCATTCCAAGCATTTCACCTAATAAACCTGCTACCATTCCACCATTGTAGTCAATGCTTTCACGACCAGTTAGAATAAAATCAAAAGATTCAGATTTGGCATAGGCAGCAATTTGTTCTGCAACAAAATAAGCGTCTACAGGTTCTGCATTGATGCGCACTGCATCTGTTGCACCAATAGCTAATGCCTTTCTAATACTAGGTTCAGTTTCTGCTAAACCCACATTAATTGCAGTAACCGTACCCCCTTGTTTTTCTGTAATTTCAAGCGCTCTTGTAAGAGCCAGTTCATCGTAGGGGTTAATGATGAATTGTACACCTTGGGTGTTAAATTTAGAATTGTTGTCGGTAAAACTAACCTTAGTAGTAGTGTCCGGCACGTTGCTAATGCAAACCAAAACTTTCATGCGATTTCGTGATTATTTAGTTGATGTTGGTGGGTGCAAAATAAAATGATTTAACTTTGTTCTGCTCACCAACGGGTGGGCAAAAATAACTGAAATATTAAGAAACTGAAATGAGAGCACAACGTTTGATAAAACTCATGGAAATGTATGCAGAAAATTCTAGGGATACCTTTGTTCTTTTTGCCCTTGGAATGGAGTATTTAGGCTTAAATAATTTGGATCAGGCCGAGCTGTTTTTTAATAAGTGCTTAGAGGTAGATGAAGGATATATACCGGCTTTATACCAAATGGCTATTTTGTTAAATAACAGAGGTTTAGAGGATGAATCGTTGAGGTTGTTGGATAGAGGTTTACTTTTGTTAAAAGTGGGAAATGACCAGAAAACACTGAATGAATTTAGAAGTTTACGGGAGGAGATTTCTTTTTAGCTCAGCATTGGTGCGAAATTTCAGAAGTTTTACAAAGGTAAACCTACTCTAAAGGCTTATCCATGCACAATTCTATTAAAACACCGTTTGTGCTTTTTGGGTGTAAGAAGGCAATAAGCTTGTTATCTGCACCCGCTTTTGGCGTTTCGTGGATTAGTTGAAATCCCTCCTCTTTTAGTCTTTCAATCTCTGCATAAATATCCTCTACAGCAAAAGCAATGTGATGAATACCCTCGCCTTTTTTCTCAATAAATTTAGCAATTGCACTATCTGGTGAAAGTGCCTGCAATAATTCAATTTTATTGGGTCCACTTTGGTAAAATACGGTTTGAACCATTTCACTTTCAACAATTTCCTTTTTGTAGGGTTTTTGATTGAATAGGGCATTGAAAACTTTTTCTGAGGCTTCAGCGTCTTTCACGGCGATGCCAATATGTTCGATTTTCTGAATCATAAAGATTGAATTTGTTCAGTGGAATAAGTAATAAAATATTGGTCCCAAAGAAAGTAGGATATGGGAACCTCTTTGTGGTAATTTTCTTTTTGAATGGATCCTGATAATACGCCGGTAATTTGGACCGAAAAAGGTAATATATTAAGGTTCGCCTTAAAATCGAGTTCTTTAAAGCCATATAATTTATAGAGAGTCTCTTTTGCGCTCCAAATAAGGGTTTGCGCATGTATATCTTTTTCGTTTCCAGCAAAGGAAAATTCAATATTGTTTAAAAACTTATGTTTTACTCTGCCAATTCTTGGATCTATTTTCTCCATATCTACTGACACTTCCGTGCTTTGGGAGATGATAATTGCAGCAAAGTCGAATGAGTGAGTTATAGAGACAAAGTAAGGTTTTTCTGCAATTTTTAGAAAGGGCTTATTGAATTCATTTTTCCATAAATGAATTTTTTGCTCAGGAAAAAGGCTAGTTAGAATTCTTCTACTTGCCAAATAGTGACGCGCATTTGCTTGCTGAATGCGCTGTTGATGGCTTTCTTCAAAATAGTTATTTGCCAATCCATTAAGTAATTCTGTGGTAGATTCTTCAATCTTCCAAATAGCTAAGGTGCTGGATTGATCAATTATTTTTTGAAGTACAAGTGGCATATGGTGCAAGTTTACTTGATTAATCTCATTTTTGAGGCAAGAAAAGAGGAAATGGATAAAAAAAATCAGGTAGTTAATTTAGCCAGATTTAGCGGGCATTCTGGAAGTATTTATGGCTTGTATTACTCCGTTAATAAAAACAAGATTTACACTGGCGGGGCAGATGGGTATGTGGTTGAATGGGACCCGAATGAGCCAGAATCTGGCGTTTTGGTAGCCCGTTTGCCATTGCCCATTTACAGTATTTTTTTAGTTGAAGATACTGAGGTTTTGTGGGTGGGTACTTCTGCCGGAAATATTCATTTGATAGATTTAAAGCAAGGAAAAGAAATTAGAAATATCGCCGTTCACCAAGCAGGAGTGTTCGACCTTAAACCAATGAATGGGCTCATTTATGCTGGGGGAGGCGATGGTAAAATTTCTTCGCATGATTCGATTACCGGAGATTTAATTAACATTATTAAGGTTTCTGATAAAAGCATTAGAACATTGGTTGTTGATGTAAAAGTACAACATTTGGTATATGGGAGTAGTGATTGGAGTATTGGGGTCTTAAGTAAAAATTTAGAGTTTTTATATAGAATGGAAAATGCGCATCAGAACTCTGTTTTTTCTTTGGCAATTTCTCCTGAGGGTCAATATTTATTAAGTGGTGGCCGTGATGCGATGTTGAAAATTTGGCGCATAGAAAATGAATTACAATTGGTTCAGGAAATACCCGCACATAATTTACATGTACATGCAATTAGTGTGAATAAGAGGAATGGATTTTTCCTTACTTCAAGCATGGATAAGACTATTAAAATATGGAGTCTTGAGGGTTTTAATTTATTAAAGGTAATTGATAAAATTCGTAATGGTTCTCATGTAAACTCCGTGAATAAAATTGCCTGGATAGATGATGTCACCTTTCTGTCAGTAGGAGATGATAAAATGATGTTCATGTGGCGTTTGATTTCTTAAAAAATAGCTAATTTCCATTGGTTTACATTTGTTTAACTAATTTTTTTATTAGTTTTAATGGAATTTTATGTGCATTCTGAATAGATTTTTACTCCATTTAAATAATTCTAATGCTTGTTAGGTTTTCTTTTCTATTGAAGTTGTTAACAGAAGATTATGTTTATGTTACAATTTAATAGACACCTAAACTGAAAAGCGCATAGAATAAAACCTTTACAAATAGTTAAAAATTTATGTTGGATTTGCGTGGAGTAGGTGAACAATTAAAATGTTGCATCTGCCAGTATTAACTGAGGATTTAGTCATTTCTGCAGGCAAAATAGTTAGGGTGTTTTTAAGTTGAAAAAACCAAGAAAAACATAAACTAAACTATATGAATCAATCAACACAAATCCTTTCAAAACCTGATTTCGCAGGAATTGAAAAATTGTCGTTTAAAATTCCAAATCACTTCAAGCCGAAAAAATCGCCTATTTGGCAAGTAATTTTATTACTTGGTTTGCTCTTGTTCAGCAGCAATGGTTATGCACAAAACATAGCTAATTACGCTTTTTCAACCAATAACAATGGTTCATTGGCATCTGATATGAATTCGAATGTCATTGATATGAGCACTGGAACAACTATGTTGGTTTTTGGTGGTCAAACAAATGCCTCTTCTCAATTGGGGATATTGCCATTCGATTTCTACTTCATGGGTACTAAAATGAATCAATTTAGTGTGAACCATAGTGGAAATATTCAATTGGGTTTTACAGTTTTAGCTCCCACAAGTTTTTTTGGTGCGACCTCGAATATGTTAGCTCCCTTTTCTGTGAGTAACTCTGGAGGAAATATTTCATCCATCGGGCCAGCGACAAATGGGAAAATTCATTATAAAGTTTTTGGAACGTATCCGAACCGTTGTTTGGTTATTGAATTCCAGAATATGCGTATTTCGCAAGTTTCTACGTCAAGCAACACCTCCAATTTAAGTACCTACCAAGCGAGGTTATATGAAAAAACTGGAGCCATTGAATATGTATATGGAAACATGTATGTAGATAATTTATTAAATATGGGGAATTTCGCTGTGGGTATTGCCTCTTCAACCACAGTGATGAAAATGGTTACAATTGCCTCACATGCAGAGGTGGTAAATCCAGTGAATATTGCACCATATTCTTATACTCCATCAGGTGTGGGTTCAATAACCCAATTAAGTTCGAGTAGTAATGGAAGTAGGAGGTATTATCGTTTTGTGCCTTCTGCACCAGCTAATCCTACGAATTTAGCTTTTAGTGGAATTTCGGTTGATGGAATGTTTCTATCATGGTCTGATAACTCAACCAATGAGACCGGCTTTGATATTTATGTTTCAGATAATGGTGGTACCAGTTACAAATGGTTTACAAGTGTAACTGCTAATACTAATACCTTAAACACTTCGAATGTTGCCGTTTTAAAACCAGGCACCACTTACCATTGGCAAGTTTTTGCTAGAAAAGAATCATATAGTTCGGATCCCGTAAGTGGAAACACTTCAACTTTGGGTGGTACTACTATCAATGCCACTGCAGTTGGTGGATCATGGACAAGTAACGCCACTTGGGTTGGAGGAGTTGTTCCTTCATTAGGCCAAAATGTGGTTATACCAAGTGGTTCTACGGTTACCATTGATGGTACAAATTTGTTTTGTAGAAACTTAACAGTTAATGGGGTTTTAGAATATTCAGAAGCCGTAACGGGTGGTTTAACGGTAGGGGGTGATTTAAGCGTACCTAGTGGAGGTTCCTTCTCTGCAGGTGCAGGTAGTATAACAACCCATTCATTGGTTGTTGGAGGAGCGAGTGCGCAAGGTATGGCTGCGGGTAATATTAACGTTGAAGGTACGCTGGATTTAAATACTTCAGCAGGAGTATTATTAACAATCAACGGATATTCAGATGGTCAAATGAGTGGAAGTGGTTCAATGGATTATTTCAGTTTGACTTTTCAAAAAGGAGGAACAGGCTTACAAAAAGACTTAAACCCAACCTATGAATTGAATTCAGTTTTCACAGTTGCACCTGCTATTGGTTCTCAATCGAAATTTACTATAAGCGCAGGTACGGTTAAGGTAAACGCGGCAATAACTATTTATCCTTACGCTGGTTCAACCAGTCCTATTGCTTCGGCAGGGAGATTATGGTTGAATCATGCTGGTGCTACCATTTCTCAAAATACGCCATTTACAACCTCTAATGGTGGTAATATGTCTCTTTCAGGGGAATTAAAAATTGATGCAGGTACATTCACCTATGGTTCTGGGGGTGGTTCAGATGGTATAACTCTAAACACCACTAGTAGTGTGTTGAATATGTCGGGTGGAACCTTAAATGTATACGGTTCATTAAACGTTCTTGGGTCCTCAACCATTCAATTTCTTATGTCGGGTGGAACTATCAATATTGATGGTAATAACCCATTAATATCAGCAGCAACTGCAAATTTTTTCGCAATAAGTTCAGCAGCAACTGTGGTTTGGACAGGAGGAACTGTTATTGTTAAAAATCCACATGCCTCGGCTGGATTAACAGCTGTAAATTTAAATTCTGGTGGAAATAAATTAATTACTGGAGGAACACTTCAAATTGGGGATGCCAATAGTACAGTTACTGGTGGAACTCTAAGTAATACTTCAGGCTTTGGTTTGTTAATGACCATGCCCGTTTGGAACTTGGTAATTAAAAACAGGGTAGATGCCTTTTCTTCAAGGATGGCGAGATTGGTTGGTCAGGTTATTGTAAACAATGATTTAACCATCGATTCAAATGGTTATTTATTTACAGGAAGTGCTACCACTGGACAAAATTTAACCGTGCGCGGAAACATCAATGTGGTTGCAACGGGTAGCATGAGAGGAGCCGAGGTAGGAAACACCACTTCAATCTTAGGAACCATTATTATGAACGGTGTGGTAAACCAAAGTTTTGCAGGTTTAGGTACAGTTGAGAATTTGTTTGCTTTGACCCTGCAAGATACAGCTGGTGTTACTTTGAACAGAGATTTAACTGTTACACAACTTAACCTGAATTACGGTTTGTTAACTATTGGTTCAGGCAAAACATTAACCTTGGGAAGAAATGTTTCAGGCCACAACCCATTTGTGGTGGTAGGTTCAGGAAGTACTCTTTTCAGTGCAGGAAGTCTTTCATCTGTGCCAACTTTTGAAACAACAGCTGGAAACATTCATTTACAATATTTGCAATCAAGTGGAGCAATAACCTTAGGAGCAGGCAATGAGGTGCCAAATGGCGCAACCATTAATGCAAGAAGATTATTGGTGAACAATAGCTTTGGCGTTATTTTAGGAAGAGCTGTTAATGTAGATACGCTAACCATGACAAATGGTGACATTAAACTTGGAGATAATGACCTTACACTGGGTACTTCTGCTTTAACGCCAGGTTCATTTACATACAGTAATGGAAATATTATAAGTAATTCCAACGGATTGTTTGTACGATGGTTGCCAACTTCAGGTTTGCCTACTTCTGTTTTTAATGGAAGTTTTGGTCATTTCCCAATGGGCGTTGAATTAACGAATAGGCATTTGTGGTTATCGTTCTCAAGTGCCACTGCACTTTCTACTGGTGGCAGAATTGCCGTTTCTCATAATGGGATTAGTGGAACTAATAATTTCTCAAGCCAATTCTTAGATACAGTTTCTTTCTCGGTAACCAGTGCTTCTGCAACAACAGTTACAGTATCTACCATGGCAAATTATCCACTATTGGTAGGAGATACCGTTAGGTTTTTTACTACTGGCACCTTACCAACTGGCTTAGCATTAAATACAAATTATTATGTTGTTTCAGTTCTGAACACAATTCAATTTTCAGTTTCAGCAACAAAAGGCGGCGCTGCTATTAGCATGTCGGGTGGTACAGGCACGCACCGAATTTATAGATATTATACACCGCATAAACGTACAAATGCAAGTTGGTCAATCACTGCTCCAACCTTACCTGTATTAACTGCGGGTCAAACAATTAGTTTGAGAATTCAAGGAACCAATACCTTGCAAACTATAGGTTCATTGGTAGATGTGGTAATGTCTGGTCCAGGTTCAAGGGCTCCAGGGTTTCCAGCTGTGGGTACGGGTACTACAACCAGCACTCCTACAGCAAATAGAACTGGATTTACCACAGTTTCGAGTTTGTTGTCTTCATACTATTTAGCAGCTCAAGAGGTTAATTTTGGTTCAGAAATTACCACAATTTTCACGGCTAAATCTGGAGATTGGGGAGATGCCACAACATGGTCATCTGGCACCGTGCCTACTTCAAGTGCCAATGTGATTGTTTTAGCTGGTCATGTGATTAATTTAACAGGAGGCACACCTCCATTCGCTTGTAATAATTTAACCATTAATTCTGGAGGTATCTTAAATGCTTCTGAGAATACCTTAACCATTGGACCTTCAGGTGGAGGAAATAGATCTTTCTTGGTATCTGGAACACTGAATGTATCAGGAACTACAACCATTAACGTTAATGGAAACATGGCCATTTTAAATGGATCATCATTTAGCTTTTCAGCAGGTAATATTAATGTAGATGGAAATGATGGAACTTTGGCAGGAAGTGTTAACACATCAACTGACCTATTTTCAATTGGTCATGCAACACTTGGAAATTTTTCAACAGGTTCAATTTTAGTAAATGGTGGAACATTAACCATTGTTGATCCGCCTTATTCTGGAACAACATCAAATTATGCATTTGCTTATAGGTCTGGCAGTCCAAGCAATGTATGGGCTGGAAATACCATTGTATTCGGTGGTACTACAGGTTTACATAAATCTGGACATGCCAATGGTTTCTATGTAGGCACATGGTTGTCATCTGGTAGGTTATTAATGGGAAATGTTGTTGTAAACGGCGAGAACTTAACCAGCAACTTAGGAGGTCGCTTTGTAGCTGTGCCTCAAAATAGCTCACTAGGTTTCGATTGTATTAACCTTACCGTTAATGCTAATTCAGAATTGAGGCAAAACAATGTAACAAGTCCAACCTTGAATGAGTCAATTTTAATTGCCGGAAACCTTGTGAATAATGGTTTAATAACCACGCAACAAACAAGTTCCCCATCAACTTTAGTATCTGCAGAATCTGGTTTAAAATTTGCGATGTTGTCAAACACCTCTGAAGTTGCATCTATTTTTAACCAAACGATTAGTGGAAGTGGAAATTGGAGGAATTGTTTGCCTGCTGTACCAACTGGTTATACCTCAGGAACAAATTATCAAATTGGAGATGTAATAACATTAACAAGTGGCACATCCACTAACCCTATTAAATTCTATATTACTTCTGTTTCGGCAACTGGAGGTATTTCTGGTTGGGGTGTTCAAAATCCAGGATTGGAGTATTCTGTTTTACCTGTAACTTTTACTATGACTGGAGGCTCGGGAACTGGTGGAGGAATTTCAACATTGGTCACAACTGCTTTTAACAGGACGGCACATTTAACAGGTATTGTGGTTTCTTCTCAATCAGGCAATTCAACTCAAATCCCAGCTGTTAGTCCGATTGAATGGGATATAGATAATTTGAATGTAGAAAGGATAACCTTTGCTAACGGTATTATTAAATTAGATGAAAATAATTTAACCTTAGGACGAACTTTAAATTTAACCTCTGCAACCTATGTAACAGGTTCTATGGGTTGGGCAACGCCATCTACTTCAGTTTTGGCTGGATTTACCACTACAACTGGAAATTTTAGAAAGGTAATTTCAAATTTATTAGTCACTACTACAGCGGCTCCAGGAACTACAACTACTACATTTCCAACAGCAATTGTAACATCGAGTAGCGTTCCAAATATTGGTGTTTATCCAATGCTTGCCAACGGCTTTAATAACAGGTATTTAACCATGGCTTGGAGTTTGGCTCCAACTTTAACAGCTCGTGGTGTATACGCTGTGAGGCATTTAGATACTGCCGGAACCAACATAATAATTTCTCATACAACTTAGTCCACAAATCGGATGTCAAGTTAAATAGACTTTTGGCACCACTATCATCGCGCAACTGGCCAACTAGAACACAGCAACCGAACAGCAACTTTTTGTCCACGGG
>CAILJQ010000221.1 GCA_903834625.1 uncultured Bacteroidota bacterium | reverse complement strand
CTATAGGGTTGCCAATTTTCTTGTTCTTGAACCATTGCCACCGCACCCAATTTGTTACACATGTTAATGAGTTCTTGTGGGTGCCAAAACCTGCCCATATCATTGCTTTGTGTGAGGTTCTGTTTGATCCAACGCAGCAACTTAACAGGTGAGTTATAAAATTGAAAGAGTTTTCGTTTATCTGGTATGTCACCAATTAAAATAATACCACCATTATTTACATGTAACAGAATATTTTGTAATACTTCCTGTGCCATTTTTTCTTTCTCAAAATATTGAAAAGAGAAATATAAAAGCACCTTGTCGAACGGTTGGTTCAGCCTAAAATTTTCTGCATTGCCTAGGCTAAAGTTTAATTTGGTATTGTTAATTAATTTGGCTTGTTCAATTAACCTTTCAGAGAAGTCAACCCCATGCACCTGTTTGCAAAAAGGAGCCAAATGGCTACTTAATAAGCCATTCCCACAACAAATATCCAAAAGCGAATCGCTGTTTTGTAGCATCAATTGTTCAACAATCCTATGCGCAATTTTTTGTGTAAGGTCTTCTGTCATCAGAGTTCCATTCACAACCCTACCAACCTGTACTTCTTTGCTTAAACTGCTCGCTTTCGTTTCCCAAAAATCCTTCCAATTTATCATAAGTAATTGCTTTCGGTTCGAACCAAATAAAAATTAAGCGTGGTGGTATGGTTCACCCTTAATTATGGTAAACGCTCTATACAATTGCTCTCCAAAAATGAGGGGTACCAATTGATGCGAGAAGGTGCAAGCAGATAATGAAAACTTAGCATTTGCGCGTTGATAAACACTTTCATGAAATCCATAAGCACCCCCAATAACAAAAATTACATGTGTTTGATGGTTAGCAAGGTTTTCCAAGTAACTGGCAAAGGCTTCGCTTGAATAGGATTTGCCTCTTTCATCTAATAAAATAAGGTAATCGTTTGGCTGAATTTTCTTCAGAATTTTTTCTGCCTCGGCTTCTTTGATATGCTCGGGTTCTTTGCTCTTTGAAGGAACAAGCAACAATTCATCCTTGAACTTTACGTAGTGCTCCAATCTTTTGGCATATTCATCAAAACCGCTTTGTGCAAATTTTAAATGAAGTTTACCCAATCGAATCAATGTTACCTTCATATGCCAATTGAAACCTGAAACAGTTTACTTATTCAGGCTTCTCGGTTGCAGGTGAGTCTTTCTTTTTTCTGCCTGTAGTTTTTTTACCACTGCTTCCAATTTTTAACTCTCCTGTATTGGCTTCTTTGTCGTAATCTATTTCAATGGTATCGCCTTCGGTCATTTCCATTTTCAACAACTCCTCGGCAATTGGGTCTTCCACAAATTTTTGAATGGTTCTCGACAAAGGTCTAGCACCCAAGTCTGGATCAAATCCTTTATCGGCTAAGAATTCTTTGGCAGTATCTGAGAATTTAACTTTAAAGCCTAACTCTTCAATTCTACCTAATAATTTTCCAAGGTTCAAATCCAAAATCTTACCAATAGATTCGCGGTCGAGACTAGCAAATACAATCACATCGTCTATCCTATTCAAGAACTCAGGTGAGAAGAAACGCTTCAATGCATTTTCAATCACAATTTTGTTGTTCTTGTCATTATCGGCAGATTTACTTGGAGTAGAGAAGCCTACACCACCACCAAAATCTTTTAATTGACGTGAACCTAAGTTAGATGTCATGATGATGATGGTATTTCTAAAATCAACCTTTCTGCCCATGCTATCAGTAATAAAGCCTTCATCCAATACTTGCAATAAAATATTGAATACATCTGGATGCGCTTTCTCTATTTCATCTAACAACACTACTGCATAGGGTTTTCTACGAATTTTCTCAGTTAATTGTCCGCCTTCTTCATAACCAATGTATCCAGGAGGAGCTCCAACCAATCTGCTAACAGCAAATTTTTCCATGTACTCGCTCATGTCAATTCGAATCATGGCCTCTTCTGTATCAAACAAATATTTGGCTAATACTTTGGCCATTTCTGTTTTACCAACTCCGGTTGGACCTAAAAATACAAATGAGCCAATGGGTTTATTCGGATTCTTCAATCCAGCACGGGTGCGTTGAATGGCTTTGGTAAGTTTTTTAATGGCTTCGTCCTGACCAATAACTTTACCTGCCAATTCACTGCCCATGTTTAACAAACGTTGGCCTTCACTTTGGGCAATGCGTTTTACTGGAACGCCTGTCATCATAGCTATAACTTCAGCAACATTGTCTTCAGTAACATTATAACGTTGTGTTTTGGTTTCCTCTTCCCAACGTAATTTTTCAGTTTCTAATTGCTCTAAAAGATGTTTCTCTCTGTCACGCAATTTTGCTGCCTCTTCGTATTTCTGACTCTTAACAACTTTGTTCTTTTCAACCTTTATATCTTCAATCTGTTTTTCAAGTTCTAAGATATTTGCAGGAACATGAATATTGCTCAAGTGAACACGCGCTCCCGCTTCATCTAACACATCAATCGCCTTGTCTGGTAAATGACGATCTGTTAAATAACGGTTACTCATTTTTACACAAGCCTCAATAGCAGCAGGCTCATAATTTACACTATGATGTGCTTCGTATTTGTCTTTGATGTTGTTTAATATTTCTATGCTTTCTTCAGGCGTGGCTGGTTCAACCATTACCATCTGAAACCTGCGCTCTAAAGCACCATCTTTCTCAATATACTGTCTGTATTCATTTAAGGTTGTAGCACCTATACATTGAATTTCACCTCTTGCTAAAGCTGGCTTAAACATGTTCGAGGCATCTAATGAACCGCTAGCTCCACCTGCACCCACTAAGGTGTGAATTTCATCAATAAATAAAATTACATCAGGAGATTTTTCCAATTCATTCATTACCGCCTTCATGCGCTCTTCAAACTGTCCGCGGTATTTAGTGCCTGCAACCAAACTTGCCAAATCAAGCATCACAATACGTTTGTTAAACAATACCCTCGATACTTTTCTTTGGATAATTCTTAAAGCCAAACCTTCAGCTATGGCCGTTTTACCAACACCAGGCTCACCAATGAGAATTGGGTTGTTTTTCTTTCTACGTGAGAGAATTTGCGAAACACGCTCTATCTCTTTTTCTCTCCCTACAATAGGGTCTAATTTACCTTCTTCACCAGCTTTGGTTAAGTCTCTACCAAAATTATCAAGTACAGGTGTTTTTGATTTAATATCTGTCTTGCGTGGCTCAGCCTTCCTTTCTTCAGGTGCTGAACCAAAATATTCATCTTCCTCTGCAGGCATTTCGTTTTTTGTATCACTCAAATTTCCTTCTACGGCAGATTTGAAGATTTCATAAGTAATACCAAATTGTCCGAGTATCTGCGACGCCAAATTGTCTTCATCACGCAATATTGACAGAAGAAGGTGCTCGGTTCCTATGATATCGGTCTTAAATATCTTGGCTTCAAGGTAGGTAATTTTTAAAACCTTCTCTGCTTGTTTGGTAAGCGGAATGTTTACAAAATTGGTATTGTTGCTGGCAGAACTTCGGATATTATCTTCTATCGTTTTCTTAACCCTAAGTTGGTCAACATCCAGTGCCTTCAAGGTTTTGAGGGCTTTGCCATCTCCCTCGCGGATGAGGCCAAGCAATAAATGTTCGGTGCCAATATAGTCATGACCCAAACGGATGGCCTCTTCTCTGCTGTAAGAGATCACATCTTTAACTCTCGGTGAAAATTTTGCTTCCATATGATTCGGTACTGGTTTATCTCAAAAAGAGTTCCATATTTTATTATGGGCAAAATACAAATAATTGAAATTATTTGCCACACCTCTTTTTGAGAATTATATATTAATTAGACAATCGGTTGATTCAAAAGGTTTCAACAAATTCCTTTCCTTACTTTATTACGACAAATGCTCTTTCAAAATTTTGTTGAGCCATTTTAACATAAACAGGGTAATTATAGCGGCAAGGCCAAGTAAAACGCAGTTTACCAAAAAGAAATTGGCCTTGTTTTCATAGCCATCCCACAAGGTTGCCAAAATGCCACTTAATTTATTTCCTAATGAGGTTGCCAAAAACCAACCTCCCATCATTACAGCAGTAATACGTTTTGGACTTAATTTAGACACCAATGAGAGTCCCATCGGACTTAAAAACAATTCCCCAACTGTAATTACGCCATAACAGGAAATTAACCATGCGGGAGATACTTTTTCGCTGCCATTATTTCCAATATATACCGCTGCTACCATCACTAGTGTTGATAGGGCTGATATGAGCAGCCCTAAAGCAATTTTAGTGGCGGTACTTGGTTCCATCTTTCGTACACCCAGAAATCCAAAAAATGCCACCACAACGGGAGTAAGAACAATTACCCAAAACGGATTGATAGATTGAAACAACTCTGTATTGAATAAGTGCAATTCAGTGCCTTCTTCAGGGAGTTTTTCCGTTGCCATGTTTTTGAAATACACATGTCGGGTAACATCTTTTACAGGCAATCCGTTTTCTTTTACTACTTGAAATTTCTCATTAAATACCGTGTTCGAATCTTCTTTATAAGCAACCGCTTCTGCCAAATACAATGATTTTACAGGAGCATCAACCACTGCTGGCACCTCGCGGTCTGTATAAAACTGCGCCCAGGTGGTTAAGGCTGTTCCGTTCTGCTTAAATACCGCCCAAAATACCACAGATACAGCCATGATACTTAATAATGCTGCCAGTGGTCGCTTGTCTTCTACAGAGGCTTTAACGTATAGTCCAACATAATAAATAATTACAGGAATGGTTGCGAAAATGAAGGCATCTGTACTGTCTGAACCAAAGATATTTCCTGGGAAAAACCAAGCTCCTGCACCAACAGCTATTGCTGGTAAAAATACCTGCGCAAAAATATTTGATAAGGGCATGTCTTCTGGCTGAACCGCTTTGATAATATCAACATGGCGGTAATGACGAAGTCCAATAAGGAAGGTTGCAATGCCAATGAACATACCTACTCCTGCGGTGGCAAAGGCATAACCCCAGCCATATTTATTGCGCATATAGGCAGCAAATAGATTACAAACGCATGCGCCAATATTAATTCCCATGTAAAAGATATTGTAGCCTGCATCTTTATGTTCCTTGTATTTCGGGTCGTTATACAAATTCCCTAACAGCGTAGATATATTTGGTTTAAAAAAGCCATTACCCAAAATAATCAAAAATAAGGAGCTGTAAAATGCCGTTAAACCAGGGAGGGCTAGTCCCAAATATCCCAAGCCCATAAGCACCCCTCCAATGAGAATAGCATTTTTATATCCCAATACCCTGTCGGCTAACAATCCACCCAAAAAGGGGGTTAAAAATACAAAGGCTATAAAGGTTCCGTATATATCGGCAGCCTCTTTTCTGTCCATTCCTAAACCACCTTTATCGGTATCTGTTAGGTACAATTGAAAAATACCTATCATCAGGTAATAGCCAAAACGCTCCCACAATTCTGTGAAAAATAAATAGTTTAACCCTATAGGGTGTTTCTTTGCCATATTGAAGAACTTTCTGCCAATATAGAAGAAAAGCGCCAATTAGCAAATGCTGTTGCGCTTGCGCTACAAATTATTTAAAAGAGAAGTTTTTTCCAATGGAAATTCCAACCCAATGCATCACACCTCCTCCGCGCCAATAGGGTACATAATTTAATCTGAAGCATACGTCATTGCTTTCCATTACGCGCAATCCTAATATGGCATGTGGAATAATTTCATTGGTGGCAAATCCTTCACTTAACAAGCTAAATCCTCCTCCAAATTCTAACTTTTCTTTGCCTGCCCCTTTCAAAAAAGTTGTAGAAAAGGGAAAAACAAAGGTGTTTTTAGCAAGGTATTCTGTGTTTAAAATATCGAAGTTAAAGGGAGTATATCCTGCGCCTACCCTTGCAGTCCAAGTGAGTTTTTCACTATAGGTTCGGAACAAATACTTTTCATAGTTCACAGAATAAAATATAGCCGGTCCACCAATTTCAACATACCAATTGTTGAGTCCTTGAGGCGCGCTATAGTTTTCATCTTGTGCAATTATTCTATTGCTCAAAAGCAACAAAAAAAGTAGCTTGCATAAAATTATTTTAGCTTTCTGCATTTGTACAAATTAACCTTGCAAAAATCAATCTACCAATTTTTCTTTTTCCTTCATACCCTTAGCATTGATATAGCCTTTGGGGCCTGTGCTTTGCTGTATGCCATTCACCATCTTCTCTTTGCCAATTTGATTCCTGTATTGCCGCATCAATATATTTTGTTGTTCCTTTCTACACTCTGTGTGTATTACACAGACCATATACAAGACAGTGAGATTGCCCTTTTGGTTCAACCCGGAAAACGACATAAGCTATTTAAACAATACAAAACCTTATTTATGCTCTTAGTGGTTTTAATGTTTGTCACATGTGCGATTGTTGCCATCAAATATTTGGCATTACCCCAACTTGCGGGTGGTTTGGTCTTGTGTTCAGGTATGTTTGTTTACTTGTGGTTTCATCGCCAATTT
>CAILJQ010000220.1 GCA_903834625.1 uncultured Bacteroidota bacterium | reverse complement strand
ACTCAACGGATTCGCCCCCAATTAATCCGCTACTTCCAGTAACAATAGCTATATTCATAAATTTATTTAGTATTTTAAAAAATTAAACTTGTCGTTGACACATTCTAATAGTAAACCAAAAATATTCATTACTTATTCCTATTTTGGTATTTGAGGTTTAAATGCAATCTAGCTTATATAATAGAGGTTATAATAAGCAAAATGTTAAACTCTTCAAATCTCTATTTCGTTTTCATCAATCGGTTTGAAGTGAACTTTGTTCAGCTTTAATTCAGGATTGTTCAAATTCATCCAACTTGTTTGTTTATACCAGTTTGGCATTTTTCCATTAAATAATAGATCAATTAATGACTTGCCACTTACTTTAGCTATTGTCCTTGGTAAAGAAAAAACTAAAAATAATGATACAACTAAAAATATTAAAACTCTTCTCCATTTTGGGAATACTTCAGTTAACCAGATTAACCCCATATATGATCCAAGTGTAAAAAATGGTATCCATTGATAAATAAAATATGGGTGAATAAAAGAACCTGTGTATAACAAAAGTGCAGATGGAGCTCCAAAAGCAAACAACATCAAAAGGATAAATTCTAAACTCATAGAATTTATCTGAAATTTATTTTTCAATGAATCAATAATCAACTTTCTGATTGAAATTATCAAACCTATTATGGAAAGAATTAATGCCACAGGTGAAAAGTGTGAAACAATTCTAATTACCAATTTTGAAGCAAAATCCATAAGAGGAATTGACCCTTTTTCTTCATAGTTTTCAATATCCTGGACACCGGTCATTCGCTCTCCAACACGTGAAATAGCCTTATCAATTGCCCCCGGTAACATTGCATAATAAACAAGTATCGAAGCTATTATCAATAAAAGGATAATAGAAATTTTAAAACCAATATTAAACTTTGACTTTCTTTCAATGCTCTCTTCCAAAATCAAATGCAAAAAGAAAACGGGAAAAATAGAAAGGATAAAAAATGAAGACCAAAAACTCAAACCCACAAAAAGTGCAAATAATATTAAATCTCTCTCTTTTCTTTCCTTCAAATATTTTAGAAAAAATAAATAAGAAATCAAAACAAATGAGAGCACCATTGAATTTAAATTCAAATCATTGTAGTAAAAATTAAATAGGAAAAAGGGAGTTACAATAAATAGAATAAATAAGTATCTGGTAAGTTCAGGGACATAGAGGCTAGCAAATTTAAAAAACACCCATAATAGTAAGAAGCTAAAAATCAAAAATAAAAACTTGCTAGCATGAGCACCTATTCCAAATATCTCCATAACAGACCAAGTGGCAATTGGAACCAAAACTGGTGCTGAAACATAAGCAGTATAATTAGTATCGACGACAGACTTCACACCTCCTGTCTTTGAACCCGCCTCATGGGAGTAATTTCCTCCATAATCAGGATAAAAATTATATCCATGTGTGAAGGAAAGCCCCTTTTCTGAATGGGTTTCTGCAATTGACATAATTTGCATTTCCTTTAAAGTAATTTCCTCTTTTTGCCACCAAATAACAGCCATCCAAACCAGCAGCATTGTTACAAAAATTTTAGAAATCAAGATTGTTTGTTTTATATTCATAATTATTAAATTAATTATACTTTGCCACCAGGCTTCTTTCTTTGCCTGCAATTATTAGAAGAATGAATTTATAAACGCCTCTATTAAACCACAAGGAAGGATTTACCTTTAGCGCCTTCCATAAATTATTCAATGCCGATTTTCTATCTTTTTCATTAATGGCTTGAATGGTTAATGAGGTATAGTATTGTCCTTCTATTTCGCTCAAAATTGAACTTTTATTTGGAAATTGATCAAATAGAGGGTTCAGAAAAAATCTCTTTACAGTGCTAGCCCATTCCAAATAAAAATTAGGTGCATTTTCAAAACTTTTGGTTCCCGTAATCATTCTAAAATTTGCAAAAACCTCATTAG
Source organism: uncultured Bacteroidota bacterium (assembly GCA_903834625.1). Classification (GTDB taxonomy): domain Bacteria; phylum Bacteroidota; class Bacteroidia; order UKL13-3; family UKL13-3; genus B1. Next base: position 17,740 of record CAILJQ010000220.1, on the reverse strand, counting down.
GTATATATTGGATTTTAAAACCTTCAATATTGGCTCTCACCCAAAATTCATGATCCATTACATAATGTAAAGATTCATCAACTCCCACAAGCCTCTCAACCATTTTCCTTCTCATAAATACAGTAGGCTGTTTTACAGTATTTACTATTAACATTTCAGATAAATTAAATGGTTTACTTGCGGAAAAACCAATCTTCTGAGATTTCTCATCAATGATATTGATATCAGTTCCAATGCAATCAATAGCTGGATTTGCATTGAAAAAATCCAACACTTTTTTAAAGGTACCAGGTTCATAAGTGTCATCGGCATTCAACCAACCCACAATTTCTCCTTTAACCAGTTTAAATCCTTTATTTAGAGCATCTGATTGCCCTTTATCCTTTTCTGATTTCCACTTAAGGTGAGAGTAAGACTTCAGGATATCAACTGTTTTATCTTTTGAACCGCCATCCATAATGATATGTTCAAATGAAGCTACCCCTTGCAATAAAACACTCTCGATAGTTTCTTTAATGAAAGGATCACAATTGTAAGAGGGTGTTACAATTGATATTAATATTTCATTAGGTTCATTCATTCTACTGATGTTTTTTTTTTTATTTTTTTACTTCTTTACAAGCCTCAATAAAGGCATGACCAAACTCTTTCATTCTTCCTCCAATACTTGATTTTGCCGCATTTTCAAGGTCTAAATCAGGACCAGAAATTTTATTATTCCAAACAAATTCAATTTTGTCTGCCAAATCCTGTGCATCGTATCTATCAAAAAAGACAGAACCCGCTGGGTTTTGTTCTTTGTGAACCGGTAAATCTGATAGTATCATTCCTTTACCAACAGATTTACATTCTTCTACGCTGGTACTCCAACCTTCAAATAAAGAAGGATTAATTACCGCCTTTGAGGCACGTATCAAACTATAAACATGGTTATGTGGCAACATACCTAGAAAGGCAAATTGATCTCTTATACCACTTTCAGATAGGTTTTTCAAAAATTCAGCAAAAAACATCGGATTCCTTACATCTGTGGGGTTTCCAGAACAAACTACAAATGGCTTTAAACCTTTTTCTTTTAGTAATTTCAGGGCTTCAACCACCAATTTATGGTTTTTATGAGCCCAAAATTGGTTAGGTAAAAAGAAGAAATCATTGGGTAAATGGTAGGTCTTTATTGCATCAGAAACATTTTCAATATATAAATTTTCTGGAACATGCGCTACAAATTTGAGAACTCTAACCTTATGTAAAAATTCTGGCGAGAATGATTTTAAATCGTTTTTGGCATCTTCGCTACTCACCACAATTAGGTCGGCATCCGAGAAGTATTTTTTCAATTTTGGACCAATGGTATTCAAATAATTTTGGTCGTACATATGGGGCAAATGCATGAATTGAAAATCTGGAATCCAATAAATACTTCCTACTCCCTTTGCAGCGTGCATAGTAGCAGGAAATACCACATCAATATTATGACCTTCAATTGTCTTACCCAACTTCCAGTCTAATTGAAAATACTTTTGATTAATACCAGAAATCACTTTATCCAACAGCCCTGTATTTTCATATTTGGTAAGTAATTTATAATCTTTAAACTCATTATAAACCATGCTATCTTTCGCAGCAATCATTACAATTTCAATCTCATCTTTAAAAGATGAAAGTGCTTTTAGTAGATTATTCCTATAGGTAATTCCACCAGTCCATTGACCACCACCCAATTCATTTATAGCAATTTTAATCATGCCGTAGTTTTTCTATCTTTTTATTTTTTCAACCATTTCTGTTTGCCAAACTTCTTCCAAAGCAATTCGTAAATTTCTTTGTGGGCTCCAATTGCAAATTGATTTCATTTTTGAAATATCTGCCAATTGATTAGGTCTATCGTATTTTCTTCTTCTCGATTCAACTGACTCAATGGTGATTGGGCTTCCTGAAGCTTCTCCACAAAGAGAAACTAACTCTTCAACAGTGTATTCAGTTCCTGAACCAATATTAAAAATTTCAAGCTCAGTGCTAAGCTCGGTTTGAGAGATAGCAAATAAGCCTTCAGCGATATCTCTGGCATGAATGTAATCACGCTTTGGATAAAGATTTCCCAATTCAACATTCCAATTCCCCTCGGCTAATTGATCCATTATTGCTGGAACCAAATGTGGGTTTGTTTCCCTTGGTCCAACCGCATTAAATAATCGAGCAATAATTGCGTGTCCTCTTTCCTTTTTAACATGATACTTTACCAGCTCTTCTGCTGTTAATTTTGTAATCCCATAAATATCTCCGGTGCGGATATTGCTGTTTTCATTTAAAGCAGAGGTAATTTCAGGATCATAAATAGCTCCTGTTGAGGTGAAAATTAATTTTGGTGTTTTACCTGCCGTTGCATTCAACACATTTTGGGTGCCTTCAACATTAATCCGCAGCGCATTGGCTGGGTCATTTTCACAAGCTGGTATAAAATGTATTGCCGCTAAGTGAAAAACTACCTCAGGTTGGTATTTATCTATACAATCGGCTAGCGCTTTCGGATCTAAGATATCACCTTTTACAACCGTAACATTGGGCGATTGCTTGAGGTACTCCATTTTACCTAAGCTAAAATTATCATATACAATTACATTTTTACCATTGGCGTAACAAACATCCGTGAGATGAGAACCTATAAATCCGGCTCCGCCAATTACTAAGTAGTTATTTTTCATAAGTAGTATTAATTTTCGGGACAATAATGGAAAACATCCATATAAGTTTGATGTAACAATTTCACCAATTTATCTGCTTCATTCACCAGAAATTGAGACCAAGATTCACCATTCTCTAATAGATTGAAAAATTCATCAGACATGTAATCTGGCTGAATGTTGTTCCATTGAACAGACCATTTTGCATAGGCAATTCTATTTACCAAACTGCTTACTTTGCCTGATTTTCCGGTATAATCAAGTGAAATAAACGGAATACCCATTGCCATACAAAAAATGTGGCCATGGTACCTCATTGCCAAACCACCTTTGCACTCAGACAACAAAATCATATGCTCATTCAGCGTTAGATATTCCCTAACAAGCGAATAGTTAATCCCATCAGGAAACTGGGAAGACAGAATCCTATTATATATGCGATCGTCTCCGCCAACCCAAGGCGCATTCATATGTAAAAGAGCTAATGTTGAATTTGTTTTTTGGCTAATTTGTAATAAAGCTTCAGCAGCTTTCAATGCCAAGGCTTCATTAGCAAGTCTCAAACTTTCAGGGTTTGAATCGGGACTAAATTCATTGGTATTTGCACGCAATAAAGTTGCTATAGGTGAATCTATTGAGGTATTATATTTTAGTTGATTCATTTTACGCCATCTGCTTACAAAACCTACTGCTGGATCACAAGCAAACTTTAAAACATGGTTGGGAAATAATCTTCCTGCGAAATTAAAGCTCTCTTCATCACGCACAAAACCTGCGTTGCATACACTAAGCATGTAGCGTGTAATTTTTTCAACTTCAATCGAATGAATAGGACCAATTCCACAACCAAAAATAACTCTTGAAATTCTTTGTTTGTAGGCTTCAGCAAAAATATAGCCTATGTATTTCATTGAGGCAGATTCCATTAATGGCCCACCACCAACAATTACGGCATCCATTCTTGAAATAAAGGTTGGTTCAAATGACTTTTCTAAATCAACTAATTCAACGCCTTTTAAATCATCCAACTCAAGATTGGTTTGTTCACTTATTGTATGATGTAAGGTTGTTAAAACTATTTTACAATTTGGAGAAGCAGATTTAATAAAATGTAGAACCTCTCCTAATATAGCTTTATCGCCTTGCGTTTCGGTACCATACCACCCTGTTATAAGAACTCTTTTCCAAGATTTAACGTCTAAACCCTTATCCGAATGTGCTGTGGGATCTTCAACTGGTTTAAATTCAAAATCGTTTGAAGATGGAAAAAACTTTCCTTTTATCTGATGTGAAACTAACTCAGAAACTTTAGAAATTCCAATAGCCGGATTAAACCCTTTTCTGATTATTTGCTCATGAATAAACAAACCATCACTTGGAATAATTATATTATTTACTTCAGCAGTTTTAACTAGGCCAAAATCATTTAATGAAAGATATTTCCATCCACTATTTTCAAGAGATATTGTTTGGGCTGCAAATTCTCTGTAATAATTTCTCCATGAAAAATTACAAGCTTTATCTCTTGTTAATGCGTCGAAAAACATTCTAACATGAAATAACTCCTTTACTTGAATAAGACCTTCTTTGGGCTTGAAATAACTTATATGTGGTAAATAACAAACATTGGGAACCTGGTATTTAAGCATGAAGCCTCTCATGTCATCGGCATATAAAAAATTACCACCGTTAACTTCAAAGGTAAAATTACATTTACCTATAAAAGGACTGATTTCATTCAGAAACTGAATGAAAAAACCTTCAGTTTTTGACCAATCCTCCTCATTTTGAATTTTCCCTCTAAAAAAGAAATGTAGTGATGCATTAGAATTTGCCTTTGAAAAAAACTTGAGCAAATTACCCGTTTGAAAGTCAAGTTCGTTGTTAAGAGCAACAACTAAATGGATAGGGATTGAATTTTGGCCTAATCTTGATTCAATTTCACTTGAATTAAAAAGCTGATCAATTTGATTAGAATGAATAAATATTCTGCCTTCTGCTTTTTGAATTTCTTCAAGATTCAAAAATGCAGGTAATGGGTATAGGATAGGTAATGGGCCTCTGAAGGAGGAAAGACTTTGAGTAAGTTCATTGCCAACAAACTTCAAGGTCTTATTTATTTTTTTACTTAATGTCACTTATTGTTACTTATAAATATCTAAAGACAAATCTTTGGGGAAGGCATCCGTTAATGAATCAGCATCAAGGTTAAAAACAGGAAACTTTTTAAATCTATACAAATCACTAAACAATCTGCTATACGCTAACAACTCTTCAGCAACAGTTCTTACACGTGGATTTTCATTTGCCCCCAATCCCATTTTGTAATCCCTATACTTTAATGGATCATCATTTGCAGATGCATTCGAATTAAAATGGTTAATTCTCCTATATAAAGTATTGCTTTCATCGCAACCCAAATCCCTTATATAGGTATTATCAAATCCACAAATATAAACCTTGTCATACCCCATATACGTGGCAACAGCAAGCGCTTTGTATGCCGACATGGTAACATAGGATCTAGGGTAACAAGGATTGGTATTTTTACTAAATATCCATGATGTTTCAGCATCATTAAAAGGAATAATTGGCAACTGGGTGTTTGCTTTTGCCAAATGAGAATGAAAATCGGAAGCAAAAATGCCTTTCCGTAACAATCTAGTTACATTTGCAAATGCCTTGGCAGTATCGTCAACGGATACATCAAAATGCCTTGGGTCGCTAATTAACCAATAGTCTGCCTTAGTTATTTCTGCAAATGCACTGTTTACAAAATAATTAACGCAGAAAATTTCAGCATTATTTTCACTGCAAAAGGCTTTGACCTTTTCAGGATTGAGTTTATTGATTGAAGGCCCACTGGCCAACACAAAAGCAATTTTACCCTTACCTTTCCCCTTTAGTTTTAGTAAGTCGGCATACTTTTTATTTCTTTTGTTGCCACTCAAATCCAAAAGAGTATCTCTGTAAAACATATGGAACCATCTTTTTAAATGTTCCCCATAATGCTTGAAAACCTCCCTTGGAACAGTTGGATCAGGTACAGATTTTGTGATTTTTGATTTCATGTTATAACTCCTGCAATTCCACCATTCTTTTAAATGTTGGAGAATCCAGCATTAATTTCGAATAATTTCCTGTTTCAACAATATTTCCAGATTGCATAACAAAAATTCTGTCTGCACTCTTAATGGTAGATAAGCGATGCGCAACAGCTATTATGGTATATTTACCTTTAAGCGCTTCTATACTTTCCTGAATTGTTTTTTCAGTTTCTGAGTCAAGTGCTGATGTTGCCTCATCCATAATGAGAATATCTATTTCTTTAAATAGTTCTCTTGCAATGCTAATTCTTTGGCGCTGTCCACCACTCAGGTTTATTCCATTATTTCCGAGCATGGTATCCATTTTTAATTCAAGGCCTTCCAAAAATGAATCCAAAGAGGCACTGTTTGCTGCAGCTTCAAATCGCGCTATGTTCTCAGGTGTTTTTTCCGACCAAAAACTAATATTCTCATAAACGGTAGCATTGAAAATAACTGGCTCTTGTGTTATATAACCTATTCTTCTTTGCAAGGTTCTTAAATCATATTTACCAGCATCTTCCCCGTCAACCAAAAACTCCCCCTCACTTAAAGGTATTAATCCAGATAAAACATTTAATATGGTTGTTTTTCCACTTCCACTTTCGCCAACAAATGCAATACTTTCCTTCTTATCAATTTTTAGATTCAAGTTATTCAAAACCTTTTTCTCCGAATAATACAAGGATGCATTTTTAAGTTCCAAACTTGATTTAAAATATTTTAAATCTTCCGTTCCAAAATCCTCCTTATTAGATTCAATGTTTTCTTGGAAGTCTTTCATATTTTCCATAGAACCTGATGTACCTAGAAAATTATTATAAAAGGTTTGAACCGATAGAAGAGATGATAAGGCCCGGTAAAAAAACAATAAACTCACCAAAATAGAACTCAAACCAGAACCCATTATTTGGGTTTCAAATAAAATGGCAGAGGCCACAACAAAAATCATGGAAGGCTCTCTCACAGCGGTTACAAAAGCAGAGAGCATTCCCAATTTTCGATTATTTTTTTCAATTTCCTCTATTTGCCATTTCAACTTATTTTCAAGTGTATAAACAGTTCCAGTAGCTCTTAAGTATTTAAAATTTGAAATAAACTGTATCAATAAGCCTTGGTATAAATTGGCCTCTTTGGTTAGGTTGGCCGACTCTCTTTTTGTTTTGGCATATATTTTCTTAAAAAGGAAACTGGTTAAGTATCCTCCAATGGTTACTAATATGGCAAATTTCGCATTAATTAAAATGGCAAAACCCACATACACAATAACCATTACCACATTTTGTAAAGCACTTAAATAGTAATTTAACGATAGGGAAAGGCGCGCTACTTCACCACTCATGGTATTTTGAATGCGGCCAGCATCACTCGTAATGTATTTTTTGAATTGAATATGCGCCAATGAGTGGAGCATATTCAATCTAATTTTTTTTACAAAATATTGTTGAACACTAACTTTATAAGTGTTTCCGTAATAGGTTATCAAGCCTTTTAAGGAGAAAAAAATACATAAAAATGTAAGGGTAACTACTAGATTTAATTTTAGTCCAAAAAAGGCTAAAACATCTAAAATAACCTTCATCTCTCCAAGAGATTCAGGGTTAACGGAAGCACTCCCATCAGACAATTGCAAAAGGGGCAAGAACATTGCCAACCCAAATCCATCAAGCACCCCTATTAACAAACAAAATGCAATTACAACAAATAGTTTGGTTCCAATATACTTATAAAAGTATTTTGGATAGTATAGATTCTTGTGGATAATACTTAAAATATATTCTTTGGCCATTAATTATTGATACAGTTTTATTTTTGTATTCCCAAACAAACTGCTTCCTTTCATCATGTCGCGCGTGTTGTTTTCTAAAGTAAGCTTCTTTAAATCTGAAGCATTTACAGGCTTGATAAAAGCCAATTCCTTCAGCATATTGAATTTCACTTTTTCCGGTCCCAATAAGGTTTGTAACACATAGGATGAACTCAATCTATAATCTACCATACCCGCTATTGGATTCTTTGATTGTTTCAATACATGTATAAAATCGAAATCAAAACAAAAAGCATCATCCAACAAGCTTCTATGATGAGGTCCATCTACAAAAATAAAATCATAATCAGCTTTTGGTACATCTTTGTATCTCACACCTCTGAAGATTTCGTATGTTTCGTCAACTCTAGGACTCAAATGAAACTCAACATACTTACCCAAAAATTCGGGTAAAAGGTCTACAGACATATCTAAATATTCTTTCATTTCTTCCATGGCAGTTATTTTACCAGGAAACCCTTCCCTTTCATTTTCCATTAATGCGAAAGCCATTACCATTGTGCTAGCACCCGGACCACATTCTAAAATATGTTTTGGCTTGTAGGTTCTTATGGCATTATATAGTTCCCAAAAATCTGACCAACTTACCCCGGTAGATTTTGTTTTTTTCATATACAATGAAATTTGCTCCCATAGCTCTGGATTAGCTTTTAACTTTTTCCTAGCCTGCCACCTAATAACTTTTCTTAAAAACTTAATTATTTTATTTCTCATTTGAATTACTTTTTTTAGAGTGACATTTAAACCATAAATTTTTCTATATAGCCATTTCCAATACCTTTCAGACTTGTATTATTATAAGCATAGAAATCAATTCCATTTTGAGATGCCGCATCAAAATCATTTCCAGCATCGCCAATTAAACAGGTTTCATTGCTAACAATCGCATTAGAATCAACCAATTGTTTAACAAGTTCTATTTTGGGGGTTGGCGAACCTGATATGGTTTTAAAATAATCTGCAATTCCCAATTGTTTGCATAAATAATTTAATTCTGTTCCATCTGATCCAGAGACAATATGCATGGGGATTTTTTTGCTAGTTTCTTTGATAAAATTTACAGAATCTTGGATCAACAAATTGGGATCAGTTAATATTTCTTTCATGAGAATTGAAAACTGATTTGCCATTTCCAAAATACGATCCTCACCAACCTGCTCCTGTCTGATTTTTTCAAAAAAATACCTAAACTTCACATACCTTGATAGTCCACCATTCTTATGATGGTACTCTAAAAGTTCATTTACTTGACCACTTGGATAATTCTTTAAGACACGCTCAAAACCAAGCACCCTGGCTGGGTTAGAATCTATAATTACCCCATCAAAATCCCAAAGTATAAAATTGTACTTACTAAGCATTGTTTGGAACCAAATTATTTTCTACCAACCAATTTTCGCAAATGCGAATATCATCCATGGTATGCACATCAAAAGCTTCTTCAACCTCATATGGTTTAACTACGTCACCCATAAAGGTCCATGGAGCTAGGCCTGTTTCTCTATTAATTGCCTTTAAATTTAATACCCAAAAATTATGGCATAAGAAATAACAAGCAGGCAAATCCTGACGATTTGTAGAGACTTTATTTTTTGAAAAATCAAAAAATGGAACAAGCATTCCATCAGAATTTAATTGCTTCGCTCTGTATGGATGGTGATCCATTTCGCGATATACAGGCGCCATTGTTGTAATGGAAGGATTGTCTAATATACCTTGAATACAATCTCTCACCCATTCGGTTTTGACCATTACTGTATTTGCCAAAAGGACTACCAAAATATCTGGTTTCACACCTAATTTATCCATTTCTTCCAAAGCATGATCAATTACATCCACATGCTGTGAATCTGGTCTAGCAAATTCTTCTGGACGAACGATTTTTGTATACCCTACCTCTGCTGCTGCATCTAAAATTTTAGGATCATCACTGCTTACAAAAAAGTCGGTAATGAGGTCAACTTGTTTAGCTGCATTTGCTGGGTAAAACAACAAAGGTTTACCAAATACTGGTAAAATATTTTTATCCTTTAACGTATTGTTCCCTCTTCCGGTAAGTAAAGCTGCTATTCTCATATTAAGCTTCTATTCTATGTTTGTTTATTGATTTTAACTGCTCTGCAAAGAGTGCAATATCTACTGAGTAGGCTAAATAATTCAATCCAAGATTTGCCCATTTCTTTAAGCTTGCTGGTGTATCGCAAAAAGTACCCAATAAAATATTCTTGGCTTCGGCTTTGCGTGCCAAGGTTTCGATTGTTTTAATCACTTCTGGATGATCAATTTGACCAGGATAACCGATTGATTGAGACAAATCATATGGACCAATAAAAATAATATCAATTCCCGGTACATTAATTATCGCATCAAAAGCATTCACGCCCTCAACCCCTTCGAGTTGAATGATAACAAGATTTTGATTAGCATCGGTAAAATAATCAAACCTATCCATATTGGAATATTCTGCTGCACGAACAAATCTGCAAACACCTCTTTCGCCAATAGGATGAAACTTGGTGTGTTTTACAATGGCAATTGCTTGCTCAACTTTGTTTACCGAAGGAACTTGAATGCCATTAGCACCCAAATCAAGTGCCTTTCCTATTAATTCACTATCCCACGAATCTACCCTAACCACAGATAATAATCCAGAGGATTTACATGCCATTAAATGGTGTTTAAGCGTTTCAGTAGTAATAGGCCCATGTTCCATATCAAGAATAACAAAATCCATTCCTGTATACCCCGAAGCTTCTATGATGCTGCTATCAGAAGTTTTGGAAAAAAAACCTAGGACATTTGAGTCCTTAGCTTTTTTCTTAAATGACTTTATAAAATCTGCCTGCATGTTTAAACCAAAAAAGAATAGACAGATTGTGAATCAATTTCATAGGTAGTGGGCACAATACTTATCATTTTCAATTTCCCTTTCAGGGAATTAAAAATTGCCTGATTCTCTATGAAAAGTTCATGTTCTTTGCTTGAAATGCTTTCCTTAGGATAGCCATCATATCCTACCAAAAAGAGTTCTTCTACCTTTAACTCCATTGCAGTTTGTAGTGCTAGGATTGTGTGTGTGTCGTTAAGTGGATAATCAATATCCGACTTACTTAACTCATAACTTTGGTTCATCACATTTGAAGGAACATAAGTTCCCATTTTTCTTGGAAAAGGAGGAAGTATACAGGTTCCTTTAAATTCTTTTATGTTTCCAAAAACATTTTCTAATCTGTGACCTTCGCTACCTACCAAACAAAAGAATTGGTCGATTCCAACTAAGTCATTGTACAAGGCAGCATTCTTAGAACTTGCATGGATTAAACAAATGTCACCACTTTCCTTAGCTATAAATTCTTTAATAGCTTCAATATGTAAAACAGAGCTTTTTCCACCACCAATTACGATGGCCTTTTTAAATGTCTTTTGAGGTGCAAATGGTTTCAATTCCTCATTATCTTTCTTACCTTCTTTTTGGTTTTGAAGTGCCCTAATAATAGAATTAAATGAAAAATACCTTTTAGATACCCATTCCATTACATCTTTTTGAGGAAGTGAATTGCCACCAGAAACCATATAAGGTAAATTAGTACCCCATCCATATTCTTTTTGTAACTCTTCAAAAGAATCAACGACCTCACTCAATGCATTAAAATTCACCTCTAAACCATCACGTGCATTAAGAGCTGTTAACAACAATTCAGTTTTAAGATTTCCAGCTCCTCTACCCATACCAGAAACTGTAGCATCAATCATATCTGCGCCACACTCCATTGCTGTTAAAGAATTGATCAATGCCATTTCCATATTGTTATGGCCATGGAAACCTATTTTCACATTACTTTCAGACCTCACCAAATTGTATGTTTCTTTTACATCATTCGGGAAAACTCCGCCGTATGAATCTACCATATAAAAATAATCGGCCAATCCATCCACTTTGTTTATGCTCTTCAAAAATTCAGATTGGTATTTCCATTTCGACATGTACATTACATTAAAGCCAACCTCAAATCCCATTTTCTTGATTTCTTCTGCCAATAGAATTGCCCTTTCAAAATTCTTAGGGTCAATAGCCATCCTAACCATGTCAATTAAACCAATACATGGCTCTAAAACAGCCCTAGCATCAGAAGCTTTAACATCTTTTTCATTTAAGATAACAACTAACTTTGATTTCGATTTCTCTTTGATTTTTGTTAAAAGAGAAACAGGGCAATAAAAATATGCCCCTAAGTAGTCCTTCAATGGTCCACTGCGATAACCTATTTCTAAATAGTCTACTGGAAGTGAATTGAAAGCCTTAAAGTAAACGTCTGTGATTTCTTGGCTAAAATCCCAATTGGTATAATAACCACCATCTCTAAGTGTACAATCTAAAATTTTCATATTGTCATTTTTTATTTTTTGCCCAATCAATCATTTCAATCATTCCATTTCGGAAAGAAATTTCATTTTTGAATCCAAAGGTTTTTTCAAATTTTTCGTAATCCCCGTAAATTCCAAATTGATCACCTGGGGTTGAATCAATAATTTCTATATGGGTTCCATTGTTCAGCTGTTGCGTGATGAGATTTAAAATATCACTAACAAGGGTTTTATCACCATAACAAACATTGTAAATGCCAGAAGGAATTTCTATTTTCAGGCTTTCAATAAATGTTCGAACCACATCGCTAATATAAACAAAGTCTCTAAATCTATCGGTTGAACCCTTTACTACAATTTTATTATTTTGAAGGGCTTGTGCCAAATAAATGCTAGCCATACCCTGACGTAAATTATTCATATTCTGACCAACACCATAAACATTAAACAATCTCAGTGCAACAGTTTTGATTCCAAATGTTTGATAAATTCGGAGGTAGTGTTCACTTGCCAATTTTCCAACCGCATAAAATGATTTAGGCATGGTTGGGTCTGATTCAGACACTGGTAATTTTGTGGCATCACCGTATACGGACATAGAAGACGCATAAATAAATGTTTTGCAACCCGTTTGAACGGCATATTTAAGCAACACAAGTGTTGATTGCACATTAGCCTGCATATCCAAAACTGGATTGTCATAACTAACCTCGCCAGAACTTTGACCAGCAATATGGAAGATGGCATCAAAAAACTGAGCATTCAATTTTTCTATCACAGATTCATCCTCGCAATTACCTTCAATAAAAATTGCACCTTGAGGTACATTCTCTAGGTAACCCGTACTCAGGTTATCAATGATATAAACGGTATTTCCGTCCTTTAATAATTGAGTCGCTAGGGCCGAACCAATAAAACCAGCTCCACCAGTAACTAAATAATTTTTGGAATTCAAGGGTATCTTATTATTATTCGTGTTGACTTAAAACCTCATGACCCGCATCTTTTAGGAATTTTTCCTTTTTCATTAACCTAAGGTCAGAATCCATCATATCTTCTACCAATTGCAATAAATTATATTTGGGTTCCCATCCTAATTTTGTTCTTGATTTTGTGGCATCCCCAATAAGTAAATCTACCTCAGTAGGTCTGTAATACCTTGGATCTACAGCAACCACACAATCGCCAACTTTCAATTGAATTGAATCTTCTAAATGAAGTTGTTTTAATCTAATTCCATCTAGTGAAGATACATATCCTTTCTCCTCTGCACCGTTTCCTTCAAACCCAATTTCTACCCCCAAAAAGGCAAAAGCCATTTTCACAAAATCTCTGATACTAGTAGTGATTCCTGTTGCTATAACATAATCTTCAGGCTTTTCCTGTTGTAAGATTAAGTACATTGCCTCTACATAATCTTTGGCATGGCCCCAATCTCTTTGGGCATTCATATTTCCTAAGTATAACATCTCTTGCATGCCCAATATAATTTTGGCTGCAGCTCTTGTAATTTTGCGCGTTACAAATGTTTCGCCCCTAACGGGGCTTTCGTGATTGAATAATATTCCATTACATGCATACATATTATATGCTTCACGGTAATTTACGGTTATCCAATAACCATATAACTTTGCCACAGCATAGGGTGAGCGCGGATAAAATGGTGTTGTTTCTGATTGTGGCACTGCTTGCACTAATCCATATAACTCAGACGTTGAAGCTTGATATATTTTTGTCTTCCCTACCAACCCACATATTCTAACCGCCTCTAATATTCGCAAAGTTCCTATTCCGTCTGCATTGGCTGTGTATTCAGGCGTTTCAAAACTAACGTGTACGTGACTCATTGCCGCAAGGTTATATATTTCATCAGGTTGCGACTCTTGAATGATTCGTATTAAATTACTGCTATCTGTTAAATCACCATAGTGTAATTTTAATCGAAGATTTTTTTCATGCGGGTCTTGGTATAAATGATCAATTCGATCTGTGTTAAACAGTGAACTTCTACGTTTAATGCCATGAACCATATATCCTTTGCTCAATAATAATTCAGCTAAATATGCCCCATCTTGTCCTGTTATACCTGTAATTAAAGCTACTTTGGTCATAAGAAAAGTTTTATATTGTTTTGATTCTCTTAAATGAGATATAAATAAACCCTAAAAATTAACTTGTTTGAAAGAATCAATGTTTTGTTTAAACCACTGATACGTATTTGAAATTCCATTTTCCAATTCAATTTGGTGTTTCCAACCCAAATTATGTAATTTAGAAATATCCATCAACTTCCTTGGGGTTCCATCTGGTTTGCTGCTATCCCAGATAATTTCGCCCGTATGTCCGGTAACTTTTTGGATAAGTTTAGCTAGGTCATTAATAGTTAAGTCAACACCCGTACCCACATTATATAAATGTTCTGGCATTTCATGGTTTAAAACATAAAACACTGCATCTGCTAAGTCGCTTACATGCAAAAATTCACGCATGGGAGCACCAGATCCCCACAAGGTAACTGGTGCATTTCCATTTTCTTTTGCTTCGTGGAATTTTCTGATCATCGCTGGTAATACGTGCGACGTATTCAAATCAAAATTATCAAAAGGTCCATATAAATTTGTTGGCATTAGGCTAACAAAATCCTTATTGTATTGTTTACGTATTGCCTCACATGCTTTCACTCCTGTAATTTTTGCAACAGCATACCATTCATTTGTTGGCTCTAATGGCCCTGTTAGTAGGTATTCTTCCTTTAGTGGCTGTGGGGCTAAACGAGGGTATATGCAAGAACTTCCTAGAAATACAAATTTTGAAACGTTAAAATCAATGGCTGCTTTGAATAAATTATCTTGAATCAATAAATTCTCCATTAAAAATTGATATGGGTATGAATTATTTGCCATAATTCCACCTACACGAGCTGCCGCATCAATTACAACTTCAGGTTTATTTTGACTAAAATAGTCAAGAACATCTGATTGATTTCTCAAATCAAGTTCTTTGCTACTCATTTTTAATATTTGGTGAAAACCTTCCTGTTCAAGTTTTCTACAAATTGCCGATCCAACCATTCCTCGGTGCCCGGCTACATATATTTTGGTGCTTTTTGAAATCACTTGTTATAGGATTACAACTTTGAATAAATTTGATTAACCAATGGCAACCTTAACTACAATCTTCTTGTTCCTAACTGGTTCAAGGCAGGGAGAATGAATATCTTGAGGGAATAAAACAACAAAAAAATCTTTGTTCAAATTAAAATCCATTGGATAGTCACCCGAATAGGTAATTAAATCATTTTCTATATTTCGGCTTTGTTCTATTATTCCATCATATCCCAATGGTGCATAGGCAAAGCGGTCATTTCCTTCAATTACAAAATGTATGTCTATAAATTTCAGGTGCGATTCAAGTAAAAGGGTTCTGCCTGGGTTATTCTCAGAATACATGGCAAATACTTCATCCCCCTTTATTTCTATTTTATCGTTGGCATTCAAATCAAAATCTTTATACGATTTGAGAAAATCAAATGCCAACTTTAAATTTTCAGTATTGGCAATTTGATCAAGGTTTTGATGAATATATCCTATGATCATGAATTGGCAATATTCAGTTTATACCATTCAATGGTATTTACCATTTCTTTGTGTAAGTCAGATTCTGGCTCATAGTTTAATAATTGCTTGGCATGGTTGATATCTGCCAAACTGAATAATATATCGCCCGGTCTCTGTGGACCGTGAATTGCTTCTGCTCCACTATTCGTCAAATCTTTTATCAATTTCCAGATATCATTCAAGTTGGTTGTATTACCACATGCCACATTAAATACATAGTGTTTGGCTCCAACAAGCTCAGTAAGCAAACCACTAATATTTATGTTCACCACGTTTGTAACCGGAGTAAAATCTCGAGTAATGGTACCATCCCCATTAATAGTTGGTGATGAATGGGTTAAGGCCGACTTAATAAAAAGGGGTATAACCGCCGCATAAGGACCATTTGGGTCTTGGTTCGGACCAAAAACATTAAAATATCTAAAGCCACAGATGGTCATGCCATAACATTTGGCATAAGATTCTGCGTACAATTCATTGGTCATTTTGGTAGATGCATAGGGAGAAAGCACCTTTCCAACTTTAGTTTCTACTTTTGGTGATTCTGTTAAATCTCCATAAACCGATGAAGAGGATGCGTAAACAAATCTCTTTATGTTATTAATTCTAGCTGCGTCAAGCATGTTTACAAAACCATTCACATTAACATCGTGGGTTTGCAGAGGGTCATTTATACTTCTTGGAACAGAGCCTAAAGCTGCTTGGTGACAAACTGCATCCATTCCTTTGCAGGCATTCAAACAATCTTCTAATTTCCTGATATCACCTTCAATAAATTCAAAAGAAGGATTAGCTAAAAATGGTTCCAAATTCTTTTTGAAGCCAGTTGCAAAATTATCTAGTACCCTAACTTTATCAATTTGGGGGTGTTGTAACATGGCTTTAACCAAATTAGACCCAATAAAACCTGCTCCTCCCGTAATTAGTATTTTCATGCTTAACTATTTTTATAACCTTGCATCCACCAATTCTTTTGGAAGAATACCTTTTACATCAAAAATCACCCCATTTGGAATTAGATGGGATTTTAAATCTAAATCTTTGAATTCATTATGGGCTACAGCTAAAATGACTGCCTCATATTGGTGATTAGGTAAAGTATTTACAACATTACATCCATACTCATGTTCCACTTCAGCAGGATTGGCCCAAGGATCAAAAATAATAGGTTCAATATGATAGGTTACTAATTCTTTCACGATATCTATAACTCTTGTATTTCTAACGTCTGGACAATTTTCTTTGAATGTAAATCCTAAAACCAAACATTTAGCATTTTTTACACTCACATCTTTTTTCACCATTAACTTAACAACTTCCTCTGCCACATAAGCCCCCATGCTGTCATTTAATCTTCTACCCGCCAAAATTATTTCTGGATGGTATCCCACTTCTTGTGCTTTTTGAGCTAAATAATATGGGTCTACTCCAATACAATGCCCTCCTACTAAACCAGGTTTAAACTTTAAGAAATTCCATTTAGTTCCAGCAGCTTCAAGAACTTCATTTGTATCAATTCCTAGTTTATGGAAGATTTTTGATAATTCATTTACAAAGGCAATATTGATATCACGTTGAGAGTTTTCTATAACCTTGGCGGCTTCAGCCACTTTGATGCTTGGAGCTTTGTGTGTCCCAGCAGTTATAATACTTTTGTACAATAAATCAACCTTTTCTGCTATTTCGGGCGTTGATCCAGAGGTAACCTTTAAAATTTTGGTTACTGTATGTTCTTTATCTCCTGGGTTAATTCGTTCAGGAGAATAACCTGCAAAGAAATCCTTGTTATAAATCAAACCTGATACTTTTTCAACAACAGGAATACATTCATCTTCGGTTACTCCCGGGTATACAGTAGATTCGTATATTACAATGGCACCCTTAGAAATGACTTTGCCAACTGTTTCGCTAGCCTTGTAAAGTGGCGTAAGATCGGGCTTATTGTGTTTGTCTGTTGGAGTAGGCACAGTAACAATAAAATAATCACAATCTTTAATTTCTTCAAGAGAGGTGGTGCACCTTAAACCAACATCGTTCTGTGAATCGAAACCTATCACCACGCGCTTCAAATCCTCTTCAGAAACCTCTAATGTATTATCTATTCCATTGTTCAATTGATCAACCCTTGCAGAGTTAATATCAAATCCAAAAACCTTAAATTTT